>JANPFX010000204.1:0-46816 GCA_031423635.1 Acidimicrobiia bacterium
AGCGGCTTCCAGACGACGCCCCAGAGGAAGACGCAGACCATGAGCGCCTGCGCGCTGTGGAGGGAAGGGATCGCCGCGAACGGATTCACGGTTCCCTGTCCCTTCTCGATCACGCGCGAGGCGAAGTTCAATCCGACGTGGCTCCAGGCCCGACCGGCGAGCACGCGGGGAAACGGGTCGATGAGCCCCTTGCGGGCGGCGTACCAGGGTGGGGCGGTGGCGTACAACGCGAAGATCGCGCAACTCGCGAAGTTCACCGAGACGAACGTCGCGGCGTACCAGCGCCAGCGAACGCGAGTGCGCCACAGGATCCCAGCGGTGAGGTACGGCACGATGAAGTGGGACTGGTACACCGCACTCACTCCGATGTCGTACCAGCGGACGGTGGAGGGATCGGTCTTCAGAATGCGCTCGGATTCGGCGACGGTCAGCCGGCCGAGCCCGGCTTTGGGGGAGACCAGCCACTCCTGCAGGCGTTCGGTCCAGAGACGACCACCGCCGAGCCATCGGTCAATGGTGATCTGTGGCGTCACGGCGAGCGGAGCGTCGATCCAATGGCCCACGGCGCGGGCGAAGTCATACAGGAACAGGGCAAGAAGGAAGGGGACCCAACTCGCCAGCGTGACGAGGACGTCGCGTCGGGACCGACCGATCGTGGCAACGAGAGCAAGGCCGAGAATCCATCCGGCGATGATCTCGCGGTCAGACGGAATGGCTTCGGTCGATCGCAGATACAGCGCGGTGGCGACGACGTATTGCAGCATCGCTGCGGTGCGGATCCGCGACCATGTCGTGGTGCTGAGCCCGAGGGGGGTCCTCCCGGTGTCGGCGACAGCGATCTGGGCCGATGACTCGTTGGCCGCGATCCGCGTGTCGACGACCTCCATCGCAACAAGGGTACCGGCGCGACACCTGCCGTTGGTCCGCGGTTCACCGTCGGCGGCCGTTTCGGCCCTCGGTGACCCGGATGGAAGGGTTGGTGTGCAAACCTCGACGCATGCCCGGAAGTGCCGAGTTCGTCCTTCCTGCGGTCGACGTGGCCTTGCTCTCCACTCTGGCCGGGGCTTTGGCGGCGGCCATCCGGCCGGGTGACGTCGTGTTGCTCGTCGGTGACCTCGGCGCGGGGAAGACGACGTTCACGAAGCATTTTGCGGGAGCGCTCGGTGTGGTCGAGACCGTCACGAGTCCGACCTTCACGATCGCCCACAACTATCGGACCGGCCCCGAGGCGCCGGTCGGGTCGCTCATGCACCTCGACGCCTACCGCCTCGGGGGACCGGATGATCTCGATGCGGTCGGGCTGTTCGACGCCCTCGACGAGGGCGCCGCCGCCATCATCGAATGGGGCGACATCGTCGCGGACGCCTTCGAGACATCGCTCACCGTCGAGCTCGCGTACGTCGACGACGAGACCCGAATGGTGACCTGCTCGGCACCCCCCGACAGCAGTTGGTCCGGTCGGATCCGATCGATCTCGGCCATGGTGGAGGGTCCACGATGCTGATCGCGGCAATCGAAACGTCGACGATCGCCGTTTCGGTGGCTCTGGCTGATGCGGACGGTCTCGTCGCCCGCTTCGACGCGCCCCGGGCGCGGCGTCACGCGGAGACGGTTCTTCCTGCCATCGACGCTGTCCTCACGCTCGTCGGACGGACACGCTGCGAGATCACCCACATGTGCGTCGATGTCGGCCCCGGGATGTTCACCGGGCTGCGGGTCGGCGTGACGACGGCAATCACCCTCGCGATGGCCTTCGATCTGCCGGTCGTGTCGGTCGGGAGCCTCGACCTCCTTGCCTGGCAGGTCGCCCTCGGCGGCGCGCACCTGGGTACGGTCGGAGCCGTCCTCGACGCCCGGCGCAAGGAGTGCTTCGTGCAACCGTTCGCAGTCACCCCGGGCGAAGCTCCGATCCCACTGGCACCTGCGTCGGCCATGCCGCCGTCTTCAGCGGCCGAGGTCCTGCGCCAACACGGCTGCGCGAGGCTGATCGGTGATGGTGCGGTGGCCTACCCCGAACCGTTCGCCGGGTTCACGGTTCTCGCCCCCCAGTATCCCGACGCCGCCACCGCGGCGATCGTCGCGGTCCGGACCATCGACACGGCGACCTCCGTCGATGAGGTCGTGCTGCGTTACCTGCGAGAACCGGACGCCGAGATCCCGAAGGACCTCCGCCGGTGATCGGCGTCGGCGGAGTGCCGGAACGCGTGGTTGCTGACGGGGAGGTCCCCTTCATCCGCCTTATGGAGTTGGGCGACCTCGATCCGGTGCTGGCGATCGAACGGACATCGTCGCCGGACCCCTGGACGCCGGGGATCCTTCATGACGAACTGGACGGGGAGGGTCGGCGCTATCACGTCGCGACGATCCGCGGGCAGGTCGTCGGGTTCAGCGGCATGCTCACGCAGGTCGGCGAAGGCCACCTGACCAACATCGCCGTTGCCCCCAGCTTTCGGGGTCGTCGCATCGCCGCGCACCTCCTGCTTCGAGGCGTGCGATGGGCTCTCGAACAGCACGTCGGCGCGCTCACCTTGGAGGTCCGGGTCGGGAACGAACCGGCGATCCGTCTCTACCGACGATTCGGTTTCGCCCCTGTCGGCACCCGCCCCGGGTACTACCCGAACGGCGACGACGCACTCATCCTCTGGGCCCACGATGTCGACTCGGCCGACTACCACCTGCGCCTGCGGTCGATCGAGACCTGGCTCTCGGCTCGACGCCTCGACGATGGGGTGGCCGGCGTTCGGCCGACCGGTGACCGGGCGGTCGGCTCATGAGGATCCTCGGCATCGAGACGTCATGCGACGAGACGGCGGCAGCAGTCGTCGTCGACGGTCGCGTCATCGAGTCGTCGGTGGTGTCGACGCAAATCGCGCTCCACGCACCGTTCGGTGGCGTTGTGCCGGAGATCGCCGGGCGTGCGCACGTCGAGCGGATTGTCCCGGTCATCCGGGAAGCCTTGCGTCAGGCCGGTCTCCGTGCGGACGGAGCCGGTGTCGACGCCATCGCGTGCACCGTCGGTCCCGGTCTCATCGGTGCGTTGCTCGTCGGTGTAAGCGCGGCCAAGTCGCTTGCCTGGTCGTGGAACGTGCCCTGTTTGGGGGTCAATCATCTCGAAGGACATCTCGCCTCGCCCTTCCTTGAGGCCGGACCGGACGCGGGACCCGAGCTTCCGCTGCTGACGCTTCTCGTGTCGGGCGGTCACACGCTGCTCGTTCTCGTCCGTACACCCACGTCGTACGAGGTCCTCGGCTCGACGATCGACGACGCCGCCGGTGAGGCATACGACAAGGTGGCCCGCCTCCTCAAGCTCGGCTATCCGGGCGGTCCCGTTGTCGATCGGGTGGCGGCGACCGGAAATCCACGGGCGATCGCCTTCCCGCGGGCGATTCGCGACCGGCCGTACGACTTCTCCTTCAGCGGGTTGAAGACCGCGGTGGCGAATCACGTGCGGGCAAACGGGGTGCCGGACGCCGCCGCCTCGGCTGACATCGCAGCATCGTTCCAGGCGGCGGTCGTCGATGCGTTGGCCGAGAAGACGCAAGCCGCCGGACGGCGACACCGGATCCGTTCCGTCGCCATCGGCGGTGGCGTCGCCGCAAACGGTGCGCTCCGGGGCCGGATCGCCGCCATCGGGGCCGCCGAAGGGTGGCAGGTGCACATCCCGGACCGGAGCTTCTGCACCGACAACGCGGCAATGATCGCCGCCGCGGCCTGGTGGTGGCGCGAGGTCGACGGCCCACTCGGCCTCGACGCCGCGGCCGACCCGAATCTCCGCCTCCGCGCTCCCGGCTAGCCAGGCCGGTCAGGATCGGGCCGGTGGGCGTCACGCGCACCTCGCCTGAACTCACGCGCAGATTGGTGCCGAGATGCCGACAACTGCCGGTTTCCGGGCGAGGTGCGAGCCAAACAGGCTGATCTGCGCGTGTGCTGCGAGGCCGCACGGGGCGGTTTTGGCACTCTGCTTGCTGGTGGGGGCGGGTGGTGTTCTTCGTCCAGTCGGTACCTTTTGGCACTCTGCGGGTGAGTTTGCCAACACAGCCTCTGAGCGCGGGTAATCTGGCACTCACACCCGTCGAGTGCCAACCGTTTTGCGGTTGATGTTCGGCGGTGACCGATCCAAGCCCCCAGAACCGGCGCGTCCCGTCTGGTTCTCCTCAACGGAGGAATTCCAATGAACGTCAAGCCCCTCGAGGACCGCATCGTCGTCGAACCGAACGAAGCGGAGACCACCACCAGCTCCGGCCTCGTCATCCCCGACACCGCCAAGGAGAAGCCCCAGCAGGGCAAGGTCCTCGCTGTCGGCCCCGGCCGCACGCTCGACAACGGCACGGTTGCCCCGCTCGCCATCAATGTCGGCGACACCGTTCTCTATTCGAAGTACGGCGGCACCGAAGTGACCGTTGCCGGCAAGGACTACTTGATCCTCGCCAGCCGCGACGTGCTTGCCATCATGGGCAAGTGAGCTGAGGTCCCCCAATGTCAAAGATCCTGAAGTTTGACGAGGCCGCCCGCCGCGGTCTCGAAGCCGGCGTCAACAAGCTGGCTGACACCGTGAAGGTCACCCTCGGTCCGAAGGGCCGCAACGTCGTCATCGAGAAGAAGTTCGGCGCGCCCACGATCACCAACGACGGCGTCACCATCGCCAAGGAGATCGAGCTCGAGGACCACTTCGAGAACATGGGTGCGCAGCTCGTCAAAGAAGTCGCCACCAAGACCAACGACGTCGCTGGCGACGGCACCACCACCGCCACCGTTCTGGCGCAGGCCATGGTCAAGGAAGGCTTGCGCAACGTCGCCGCCGGCGCCAACCCGATGGGCCTGAAGAAGGGCATCGAGAAGGCCGTGGCTGCGGCTGTTGAGGCCATCTCGGCTCTTTCGACGTCCGTCGATGGCTCCACCGAAAAGGTCGCCCAGGTCGCTTCGATCTCCGCTGCCGACGCCTCGATCGGTGCCACGATCGCTGAGGCGATCGACAAGGTCGGCAAGGACGGCGTTGTCACCGTCGAGGAGTCGAACACGTTCGGCACCGAGCTCGAGTTCACCGAAGGCATGCAGTTCGACAAGGGCTACCTGTCGCCGTATTTCGTGACCGACCCGGAGCGCCAGGAAGCCGTCCTCGACGACCCCTACATCCTCTTCGTCAACTCGAAGATCAGCTCCGTCCACGACATGCTGCCGGTCCTCGAAAAGGTCATGCAGACCGGCAAACAGCTGCTGATCGTCGCCGAAGACATCGAAGGCGAAGCGCTGGCCACCCTCGTGGTCAACAAGATCCGTGGCACGTTCAACTCGGCCGCCGTCAAGGCCCCGGGCTTCGGCGAGCGCCGCAAGGCGATGCTGCAGGACATGGCCATCCTCACCGGTGGCACCGTCATCAGCGAGGAAATCGGCCTCAAGCTCGACACGGTCACCCTCGACCTGCTCGGCCGGGCCCGCAAGATCCAGATCACCAAGGACAACACCACCATCGTCGATGGCGGCGGAACGCACGACGAAGTCAAGGGCCGTGTCGCGCAGATCAAGCGTGAGATCGAAGACACCGATTCCGACTGGGACCGCGAGAAGCTTCAGGAGCGGCTTGCCAAGCTGGCCGGCGGCGTTGCGGTCATCAAGGTCGGCGCAGCCACCGAGGTGGAGCTCAAGGAGAAGAAGCACCGCATCGAGGACGCGCTGTCGGCGACTCGTGCTGCGCTCGAAGAGGGCATCGTCCCCGGCGGTGGAACTGCACTCATCCGTGCCCGTTCGGCCATCGATGCACTCAAGTTGACCGGCGACGAGCACACCGGTGCCGTCATGGTCCGCAAGTCGCTTGAGGCGCCGCTGTTCTGGATTGCTCAGAACGCCGGTTTCGAAGGGGCCGTGATGGTCAACGCCGTGGAGGGAGCAAAGGGCAATATCGGCCTCAACGCCCTCACCGGTGAAATGGTCGACCTCGTGACGGCCGGCGTCATCGACCCGGCCAAGGTCACCCGTTCAGCTCTGCAGAACGCCGCGTCGATCGCTGCGCTGCTCCTCACCACCGAGGCCATCGTGGCCGACAAGCCGGAGCCTGCTGGCGCCGGCGGTGGTGGCGGCATGCCCGGCGGCATGGGCGGTATGGGCGGCATGATGTGATCTGACGCTCACGCGTCACTTCTTCTTTCGGAACGGCCGGACCTTCGGGTCCGGCCGTTTTGCATTTGGAGAGCTTTTACGCCGGAACCGGTGACGACCGCAGGTCGGCGACGAGGTCCACTGCGAGCGTGACCAACGCGACGAGAACCAACGCGATGCCGAGCCATCTCGTGGCGCTGACGTCTTCGTGGAGGACGAGGACTCCGCACAGCAACTGTCCGACCGGGGTCAGGTACTGCAGTAACCCGAGCATGGCGAGCGGGATGCGAGTTGCCGCAATGCCGAACATCGTCAGCGGCACAGCAGTGATGATCCCGACGAGAAGCGTGAGCGTGAGGGTCGGGGCGGAGGCCGAGGTGAGGGCGATGCCGGCCGGCCGAAGGGCAAGGACTGCCAGCCCGACGAGCCCGAGAGGGAGCATGGTGAAGGTCTCTGCAGCCAGCGCCCGAACTCCGTCGAGCCCGGTCGTCTTCTTGAGGAAGCCATACAAGCCGAAGCTCGACGCCAGAGAGAGCGCCACCCAGGGGACCTTGCCGTATCCGACGGTCAGGACGGCCACGGACGCGGCCCCGAACACGAGGGCCGCCTTCTGATTGCGACGTAGGCGTTCGTGGAGCACGAATACGCCGAGCGCGACCGAGACGAGCGGATTGATGAAGTAGCCAATAGCGGCATCGACCACATGACCGTTCGCTGCCGCCCAGACGTAGATCAGCCAATTCGTCGTGACCATCAGCCCGGCGAGCGTGACCCGCGCCAGGCGGTGCCGGTCGCCGAGGAGTTCGCGGAACCATGAGTGATCGCGCTGCACGAGCAGGACAAGCCACACCGATGCACTGGTGAGCACGATGCGCAGACATGCCAGTTCGAACGCCGGGATCTCGCGGAGACGATGGAAGTAGAGCGGGAACAGCCCCCAGATCAGATAGGCCGAGGCGCCGGCGATGATCCCCGTCCGTCGATCTGAAGACGGAGCTCGCACGTCGACCAACGGTACTGGCGTCGACGCCCCGTTCATCGCCCGCTCGCTGTCGTTCATCGCCCGCTACGACCGTTTTGGCCTGCCAATCGGGCAGAAAAGGCCTTTGGTGGCGATGAACGTTCCGGTAGCGGACGATTGGGGAACGGCCCGGTCGCCAGTAGGTTGGGAGGATGGCTTTTGTTCCTCCTCCCGCCGATCCGGCCAAGCTCCTCGCGACGTGGTTGCTGTGGGAGAAGGGTGAGGAGACCCCGGGTCGAGTTCTTGCCGATCTGAAGACGGCGGGCATGCGCGAGCTCCTCGAGTCACTCGTCAACCCGGCCTGAGCTCCGTCACGGTGGCTCGCGGCGGTTTACAGACGATTCCCCGCCCGCCCGGGTGGAAACCGGGGGGCCCCAACCCCTGGACCCGCGATGCGGGCGACGCTCCGTTCGCACTCCCCGAGATCGAGACGCGACTGGCCCGCCACGCGGAAGCGCGTGCCCTTCCGGGCGGTGCGGCGCTGGCCGACCTCCTTCCGACAACGCCGATGCGCCCGCCGTTCGTGAACGTGGCGAAGGATGCCGCGGTCTTGGTCCCTCTGTTCACCGACGAAACCGGTGCGACCCGTCTCCTCCTCACCCGCCGATCGGGACGCTTGCGTAACCATCGCGGCGAGGTTGCCTTTCCCGGTGGACGTCTCGATCACGGCGAGACACCGTTGGACGCCGCGCTGCGCGAGACCGAAGAGGAGGTCGCTCTTCCCCGGTCGGCGGTTCGCATCGTCGGCGAGCTCGAGCCTCTGACGACGGTCGTTTCATCGTCGAGGATCACCCCGATGGTCGGTGTGGTCGACGACATGGTGTCGTTGCTCCCGTCCCTGCGAGCGAATCCGATCGAGGTTGACCGGATCTTCTCCGTGTCCCTCACGGAGCTGATCCACGCGGATTGCTACCGCGAGGAGATCTGGCCCTTCACCGACGGCACATTCCCGGTGTGGTTCTTCGAGGTCGACGACGACACGATCTGGGGCGCCACGGCCCGCATGATCCGCCGTCTCCTCGACCTCAGCATCTTGTAGGTCTCCAGGCGTCGGCGCCCTCTGCACTCGAACGGTGACATCGTCGCTCGTTACGCATCCCACATGGCAGCGTCGACGATCCCACATGCCCGAATCTGGTGGGCAGATCAGCGATTTCAGGCCTATCTGGGATTCCTCTGACCCTCATGTGGGATGTCGCCGTCGTTCGGGAGCTGTGTGCAAAGCAGACCGAAGCGCACCTGGAAGCCGGTCGAACCGCTCTGAACTCCGAGCCCGGGCCGGTAGCCTCGGGGACTTGTCTCCCGCTCCTCACGCCACGGTTCTCGTTGTCGACTTCGGCGCGCAGTACGCCCAGTTGATCGCCCGCCGCGTCCGGGAGGCGAACGTCTACTCCGAGATCGTGCCCCACACGATCACCGCGGTGGAGATGGCCGCCCGCAAACCTGTGGCGATCATTCTCTCGGGCGGACCGGCCTCGGTCCATGTCGACGGAGCGCCATCGCTCGACCGGGCGATCTACGACCTCGGTGTCCCGATCCTCGGCATCTGCTATGGCGTCCAGCTCCTCGCCCAGCAGTTGCCCGGCGGTTCGGTGGCGAACACGGGTCGGGGCGAGTACGGCCGCACGATCGTCACCACGATCGGCGACGGAGGGGCATTGCTACGCGCGCTTCCGAAGGAGCAGACGACCTGGATGAGTCACTTCGACTCGATCCAAACGCTCCCTGATGGATTCGTCGCAACGGCGTCGACCGGCGAGATCCCGGTCGCTGCAATGGAGTGTCCCGAGCGCCGCATCGTCGGTGTGCAGTTCCATCCCGAGGTCGTGCACTCCGAGCATGGGCAACAGATCCTGAAGTCATTCCTCTACGACGTCGCCGGGCTCGAACCCACCTGGACCAAAGCCAACATCATCGAGGAGCAGGTCGCGAAGATACGCGCACAGACGAAGGGTGAGAAGGTTCTCTGCGCCCTCAGCGGCGGTGTCGACTCCGCAGTTGCCGCCGCGCTCGTCTATCGAGCGGTCGGAGATCGTCTCACGTGTGTCTACGTCGACACCGGCCTGATGCGCGAAGGCGAGAGCGTGCAGATCGAGGAGACCTTCGTCGGTCACTTCGGCGTCGAACTCGTCCACGTCAACGCTGCGCAGCGGTTCTACGACCTGCTCAACGACGTGGCCGACCCGGAGCGCAAGCGCAAGATCATCGGCGAAACCTTCATCCGCGTGTTCGAGGAGGAAGCACGGAAGCTCTCGGCCGACGGCTGCAAGTTCCTCGTCCAGGGCACGCTGTATCCGGACGTGATCGAGTCGGGCAGCGGTCACGCGTCGACCATCAAGAGCCACCACAACGTCGGCGGGCTTCCCGACGACATGGACTTCGAGCTCGTCGAGCCCCTGCGTGACCTGTTCAAGGACGAGGTCCGAGCTGTCGGTACGGCGCTCGGATTGCCCGACGAGATCGTGTGGCGTCAGCCGTTCCCGGGGCCCGGTCTTGCCGTTCGCATCGTCGGTACCATCACCGAGGAGCGTGTTCGCATCGTGCGCGCCGCCGACGCCATCGTTCGTTTCGAGGTCGCCGCCGCCGGTCTCGAGCGCGAGATCTGGCAGGCGTTCGCGGTGCTACCGGTCATTCGCAGCGTCGGCGTCATGGGTGACGAACGGACCTACGCGTACCCGATCGTGCTGCGTGCGGTCACCAGTGACGACGCCATGACCGCCGACTGGGCCCGCCTTCCCTACGACCTCGTCGACACGATCTCGCGTCGCATCGTCAACGAGGTCAAAGGTGTGAACCGAGTCGTCCTCGACGTCACCTCGAAGCCACCGGGCACCATCGAGTGGGAGTAGCCGACGCTGCTTCGCGCCGCCTACGGTGCATCGCATGTACACCTGGGATGACAACTGGTTGGCCTCGCACGTCGAGGAGGTGATCGAGCCGGGCTTGCCGATCGTTGACCCCCATCATCATCTGTGGGAGCGCGAAGGTATGTCCACGTACCTTCTTCCTGATCTCCACGCCGATACGGGCGCGGGGCACAACGTCGAAGCCACGGTCTTCATGGAATGTGCCTGGGGCTACCGCCCGGACGGGCCCGAGCACCTACGGCCGGTCGGAGAAACCGAGACCTTGGCCGCCGACGCGGCGGCGAGCCGTCTGGTCCATCGAGCGGACGGGAAGCCGGCTGCGGTCATCAAAGGAATCGTGAGCTTCGCCGACATGATGCTCGGCGATGGCGTCGACGAGGTCTTGGACGCCCATGAGGTGGCGGGGCAGGGTCTGTTCCGAGGCATCCGCCACGCCACGGCCCATGCCCCTGACCCGTCGATCCGCCGCACCCACACGCGGCCGACTCCCCGGATCATGGCGGAACCGGCGTTCCGGGCCGGGGTGCGGCGACTTGCGGCGCGAGGCCACTCCTTCGACGCCTGGCTCTACCACCCGCAGATCCCCGAGTTCACCGCTCTGGCCCGCGCCGTGCCAGAGGGAACGTTCGTGCTCGACCACCTGGGTGGGATACTCGGGGTCGGGCCGTACGAAGGTATGCGCGCTGATGTTCTTGCAAAGTGGCGCGTGGATATCGCCGAGCTCGCCAGTTGCCCCAATGTCAACCTCAAGGTCGGCGGCATCGGCATGGTGATCTTCGGCCTTGGGTTTGAGCACCAACCGGTGGCGCCGTCGAGCGAGGACCTCGTTGATGCGTGGGGTGGACCGATCGCGTATGCGATCGAGCAGTTCGGGGCAGATCGGTGCATGTTCGAGTCGAACTTCCCGGTCGACAAGATGTCATGCAGTTACGTCACGCTGTGGAACGCGTTCAAGCGGATCGCCGCCAACGCGAGTGCGTCGGAGAAGGCTGCGCTGTTCCACGACACCGCCACCCGGGTGTACCGGCTCTGACTGTTACCGAATCGGGTTCTTGTAAGTGTCGAGGTAGGTGATCTCCTCGATCGGGCCGCGGGCTGCCGGCTTGAAGTCGGTGCCGAGCGTGTAGCCGACCGGAAGAAGGCCGGCCTGACTCATGTGGTCCGGGATGCCGAGCAGTTCTGCGGCCTCCTTCTCGAGGCCGAGGTGGATCGTCGTGTAGCAGCTTCCAAGACCGCGGCTACGGAGCGCGAGCTGAAAGCTCCACATGGCCGGGATGATGGACCCGAAGAAACCGGCCGCCTGGCTCACGTCGGCCGGACGACCGATGATGAGCGGAATGACCATCACCGGAACCCGTCCGAGGTTCTCGGCAAGGAAGGTGGCGGAGTTCATGACCCGACCGGTCTGCGTGCCCGCTTCGGCGCTCGCGGCAGCCGTCTTCAGGTACTCGCCGCCGGCACGGTTGTAGATCTCGGCCAGAGCCGTCTTCTTGGCCTGGTCTCGCACGATGATCCAGCGCGATCCCTGCCGGTTGGAACCGGTCGGCGCTTGCACGGCGAGGCGTAAGCACTCGAGGAGGACCTCGTCGGGCACCGGCTTGTCGAAATCGAGGCGCTTGCGGACCGCCCGGGTGGTGGAGAGCAGTGCGTCGGTCTGGGCGAGGTCGAAGTCCATGGGTGTCAGCCTCCCTCACGGACGAGTCCGCCCGCCAAGCGTCCGCCGAGTGTCGAACCGGCCCGGGCGCGGACTGCAAGACTCGCTCCGATGAGTGGCGCGGAGGAATCGGTCGGAACGGCCGCTGATGGTGATCTCGACCATCGAGGGGAGCGTCGTCTCTCAGCTCGGGAATCGTTCGTCTGGTATGCCATCGCGGCCGTCACCTACATCGGTTTCGCGACATGGGAGAAGGTGCTGCTCACGTGGTTCATCGGCCCGGCGTGGTTGGTCGCCACGCTGACCTTCGGCCCTCGCCTGTGGGACCGGCTCCGTGGCCGCGGTTCTACGCGCGCTGACGAAGTGCTTCGATGAGTTGGGCGGCTCATCAGTTCGAGACCTACGCGGTCATGGCGCACCTTCCGAAGAAGATGCGCGGAAAGGTCAGCTACTTCGCGGTCTACCTCGGTGACTTCATGCCGGACTTCCTGGCCAAGTTCTGGGTCTACGGCATCACCATCAACGGCAAGCGCTACGGCGCGAGCGTCCCGGAGCGTTGGCACCGGGGGTGGCCCGGCATGGGCTTCACCCACACCCTCGGCTTCGGCATCATGCTCGCGTTCGGGCTGTGGTTCTGGAGGCGAAACCGCGCGTGGGCTGTCGGTTTCGTGCTCGGCTATGCCGCACATGCGCTGACCGATGTGAACGACAGTGTCGGCACCATGTTGCTCTTCCCGTTCAGCACCCTGAACTGGACGATCGAAACATGGGCATATGCCGCAACCAAGGCGGGAGGGAAGTATTTCGACGCCGCGGCGTACTACTCGTCCTTCGGCCTCGTCATGGATCTGTTCTGGCTCGGTGTGGTGCTGGCTTCGTGGCGTGTGCTCACGCGCGAACATTGGCGCACCCAGATCGTCCCCGCCGACGCGCGCTTGTGGGCGAAGCTCGGTCGGAGAATTCCCGAGCGCGGACTCCTGGCGCTGTACCGCGCCACGTTCTTCTTCGGGGTGTGCCGCATGGTCGGCTGGAACCTCTATGCGCACGTCTTTGCGACGCCGACGATCAACGGTGTGAAACGACGCGGCTACCCGTTCGACTTCTCGTGGACCGGTCCGTGGTGGACGCGGGCCAGGTCACTGCCGCACGTGCATCCGCTCATCGTCATGCCGGTCGTGATCATCATGCTGATGGCGCTGTACTGGACGCTCGGTCGTCTGTGGGACCGCATGGGTGCCGCCGAACGAGTGCGCGAATTGCCACCACCTCAGTAGTCGTTCGGGGGTTTCGTTGCTCCCAGCCCAGAGCAACGCAGGCTGCGAACTGCCTACGCGAATCGGCGGCGCCGGGCCGGGCGCGGGACAAGCCAACCGAAGACGAACGGTTTGCGTTGCGGCGCGGTCTTCCACGTGGCGGCCACATCGATTGCCTCGGAGCCGAGGATCTCGACAGCGTCGAGATCCAGGGCACGGAGGAACGAAACGGTGTGGGCCAGCTCACCGAGCTCGTCGTACGGGGCAACGACACCGAGGTCGGCGAGGAAGTCCTGGGTTGGGCGCTTCAGCAGCACCGCAGCGCCGACAACCTGACCGACGACGACTTCGAGTTTCGAGAAGCAGTTCGCGCACATGCCGCCAACGCTACGACATCGACCGGAGGACCCGGGTCGACCACTCCTCGATGGCGTCGACGACCACCTGGGGCCTGGTGATCGATGGGACGTGCCCGGCGCCGGGGATGACGACCAGCTCGGCTCCTGGTATCGAGGCGGCGACGTATCGGCCGATGTCGAGCGGAACTATCTGGTCGAGTTCGCCATGAAGAACGAGCGTGGGGATTGTTACGTCAGCGAGCGACGGGGCGACGCCGGCCTCGTAGTGGACCTCGAGGATTCGGGCGGCCGCCTCGGGGTCGGCGCGGAGCAGAATCTGGCGACCCCAGTTGCGGAAGTGGTCGCTGTCGGGCTCCGGCACGCACGCATCCACGAACGCCCGCACCGTGGCCGGGTAGTTCGCCCGGCTCCCGGCCACGAGCGCGCTCTGTCGTTCTCTGTCGGCCGCCGGCACACCGTCCACGAGCACCAGACCGGCAAAGCGTTCCGGATCGCGAAGCACCGCCTCCAGGCACGTGAGCGCGCCCAGTGATTCGCCGGCAAGGACACAACGTTCGACGCCGAAATGGTCGAGCACCGCGAAGAGATCGTCGACGAGCGCTTCCCGGGTGATCGTGTCAGCCGGAAACGTGGTCGCGCCTGACCCACGATGGTCGTAGCCGATGCAGCGCCATCGTGCCTGCATGAGCACGAACGGGTCTTGCCACAGCTCCCAACTACCGACCCAACCACCGTGCGCCACGAAGTCGACCGGACCGCTTCCGAACGACACGGTGTTGAGAAGGTGGCCGTCGATGGGAATGAACATCGGCGGATGGTACGGCAGAACGTCAGGTCATGAGGAGCGCATCGGCTTGACCGAGGGCCAGCGTGATGCCTTCCTCCATGCCCATCTTCACCAGCTCGTGCATCGCGTCGAGCGACTCGAACGTGGTGGCGATGACCATGACGGTCCGTCGGCCTGCGCCACCTTCGAGAGTGACCTGAGCATGCGTCGTCGGAAGATCCGGATTCGGCGCGCCGGTTTCGTCGGCAAATCCGTCTTCGAAGTCGAACGCACGCGGAGCATCGACGTTGCCGATGCGCCACCAGCCGTGGTATCGGTCGCCCTCGGGACCGGTCATGAAATAGGTGACCCGACCGCCGGCGACGAGCGTGTGCTCGACGACCGTTGCTGGATGCGTCGGCGGCCCCCACCAGCGTTCGAGCTTTCGCGGGTCGGCCCAGAGTTGCCATACGGCTTCGACCGTGGCATCGAACTCGGCCGTGACGGTCATCGTCAGGGCTTGTTCGTCCTTGAGGACGCTCTTCACGGTCATATCGGTTCTCCTCGGTTGGGTTCGGGGTGGTTGGGCTCGGCGAGGATCTCGCCCATGCGGTCGATCCGGGCACTCCAGACCTCTTCGAGTTGCGACAGAAGCGCTGTCGCATCGCGCACCGCAGCGATGTTCCCGCTGACGAGTTGTTCGCGTCCGTGACGCCGTTTTCGGACCAGGTCGGCCCGTTCGAGGGCCGCTACATGCTTCTGCACGGCGGCGAAGCTCATCGGGTACCGACGAGCGAGGGAGGACACCGAGTGTTCGCCCTGCAGCACGTGGGTCACGATGTCGCGGCGTGTCGGGTCGGCCAAAGCGTGAAGCACGCCATCTGCCCGTGTCGCCGAACGGTGATCTACAACCATACGGTTGTAGGTTATCGACCCAGTGCTCGGAACGCAAGCAGCAGGGTTGTCGCAACCCTGCCGGTAGCCTCGGGTGGGTCATGTCGGAGTTCCGCTCGCTGTTCGCCACCGCTGCCGACGCGGCGAAGAAGGCGCCTGTCGGGACCCTCGCCGACGGGTTCGACGAGGAACGCCCGCCTCTGACCGACGACGACGCACCCGGGCTCGTTGATGAGACGCCGCCACCGGTCGAGGATCTCCTGGCCCGGGCCGAGCGTCTCGCCAAACGGGTGATGGGGGAGGAGGCTGCCGACCGCCGGCGCCGCCGCATCGACGTCACGGAACTGTTGGCCGGGCTCAACCCCAACCAGCGCGACGCGGTGATCCACCCGGGAGGTCCGCTGCTCGTCGTGGCCGGCGCCGGCTCCGGCAAGACGAAGGTGCTCACCAGTCGTATCGCGTGGCTCATCGCGGAGGCCGGTATCTCGCCGTTCGAGATCCTTGCCATCACGTTCACCAACAAGGCCGCCGACGAGATGCGTCACCGCGTCGGGGCCCTTGTCGGCCCGGTCGCCGAGAAGATGTGGGTCTCGACCTTCCACTCGGCGTGTGTCCGCATCCTCCGCCGCGACGCTCATCGCCTCGGCTACGGACAGTCCTTCACCATCTACGACCAGTCCGACGCTGTTCGTCTCGTGCAGTACGTGCTTCGAGACCTCAACGTCGATCCCAAGAAGTTCGCGCCGCGCGCCGTCCACGCAACGATCAGCGCAGCGAAGAACGACCTCGTCGATGCGGAGACGTTCCGGGCGAGGGCGGCGAACATCTACGAACGCAAGATCGGCGAGATCTACACCGAGTATCAGCGCCGACTCCTCGCCGCGAGTGCGATGGACTTCGACGACCTGCTGGTGCAGACCGTCCGTCTCCTCCAGACCGAGCCCGACGTGCTCGATCACTACCGCAAGCGCTTCAAGCATCTCCTCGTCGACGAGTACCAGGACACCAACCGCGCCCAGAACGAACTCGTCCTCCTCCTCGGCGCCACCCACCGCAACGTCACCGTGGTCGGCGACTCGGACCAGTGTCTGCTCCCGGGAACGCTCATACGCACCGACGGAGCGGACGTTGCCATCGAATCAGTTCGTGTCGCCGACAAGGTTCGATCGTGCGTCGGTGTTCGGACAAGCGCGAATGCGACCGTCGCCGTTGCGAAAGCATCGCGCTACTCCGGGCCGCTCGTAACGGTCACCGCAGGATCGCGACAACTGAGCGGAACGCCGCATCATCTCCTACCCGTTGACACCGACCTCCCGGTCAATCTGCACCTCGTGTACCTCATGTATCGAGCCGATCGGGGCTGGCGGATCGGTCGAACATCGGCGGTGCGCTCGGACAGCGGCGGAGCACGAACGAACGGACTGAAGGTCCGTGTGGGACAAGAGCACGCAGATGGTGCGTGGATCCTCAAGATATGTCCGTCAATGAGTGAAGCGGCGTTCTGGGAAGCGTGGTTTGCCGCTGAGTTCGGCCTTCCGACGATGTGTTTTCATGCAGTGGGCCGCGCCGGCCTCGCGTTCGATGATGCTTCGATTGCCCGCCTCTTCGAGAGCCTCGACACAGCGACGAAAGCGAAGGAATTGCTTGGTTCGTTGCTGCTCAGCGAAAGCCATCCGCACTACAGGCCGCAGAACGGTCTGCGTCGACAGACACTGAACCTCACCATGTTCTCTGACGTCCGGGCAAACCGCGGGTACCACCGTATTCAATGGTCGTCGAATCGAGTTGACGTTGCTCTTCGATTGCGCGACGCCGGCTTTCGTGTGCGGCCTGGCAAGGGCATCGGCAATGCAAGGTTCGAGACCTCTCGAGTCGACTATCGCGAAGCCCTCGCTCTCGCTCGGGCAGCAGCGGATGCCGCAGGACTGGACCTTCGGCAGCGCATTGCTGTTGAGGGAAAGGTCTACGAGTTACTGCCACTCGGCAGTGTCCATCCGGGGATGAGTGTGCTGACCGACGACGGGTCTGGAACCTTCATCCCAACGCGCGTGGATGCCGTCGGGCGTAGCCACTACGAGGGGTCGGTGCACGACCTGGAGGTTGATCAAGCGCACACCTACGTTGCGAATGGATTCCTCGTCCACAACAGCATTTACCGCTTTCGGGGCGCCGACATCCGCAACATCTTGGAGTTCGAGGAAGCCTTCGGCGATGCCACCGTCGTGATCCTCGACCAGAACTACCGCTCGTCGCAGAACATCCTCGACGCCGCGAACTCCGTCATTGCGAACAACGTCGGTCGCAAGCCCAAGGAGCTCTGGACGGCGGCCGGGCCCGGCCTTCCGATCACGCGGTACCACGCCGAGGACGAGCGTGATGAGGCGGGATGGATCGTGCGGGAGATGGCCCGGCTGCACTCGACCGACGGGTTCAAGTGGAGCGACATGGCGGTCTTCTACCGCACGAATGCGTCGAGTCGTGTGGTGGAGGAACAGCTCGTCCGCGTGGGTGTCCCATACAAGGTGGTCGGTGGCACGAAGTTCTACGACCGCAAAGAGGTGAAGGACGTCCTTGCGTATCTCCGCGTCGTGGTGAACCCCGACGACGAGGTCTCGCTCAAGCGGGTCATCAACGTGCCCAAGCGGGGCGTCGGGGACACCTCGATCGGGCGCATCGACGCTTGGGCCCGCGCCAACGGACGCAAGTTCGGCGAAGCATTGGCTCACGGCGAGGATGCCGGCGTGACCGGCAAGGCGCTCACCGGTGTCCGGGCGTTCATTGCTCTCCTCGAAGACCTGCGCCTGATCGAACCGAAGCCGGCCGACGTACTGCAGGCGATCCTCGACCGCACGGGCTACGTCGCCGAACTCGAAGCGGAGAACTCGATCGAGTCGGCCGGACGTCTGGAGAACCTTGGCGAGCTCCTCGGCCAGTCGAAAGACTTCGACACCCTCGAGGAGTTCCTCGAGTCGGTATCTCTGGTTGCCGACTCCGACGATCTCGCCGGTCCGGAGGGAAGCGGCGACGACACCCAGGTGATCCTCATGACCCTCCACACGGCGAAGGGTCTCGAGTTCCCGGTGGTGTTCCTCGTCGGCCTCGAAGACGGGGTGTTCCCGCACATCCGTTCACTCGGCGAACCAGATGAGCTCGAAGAGGAACGTCGCCTCGCGTACGTCGGTATCACCCGGGCGCGCCAACGGCTCTATCTGACTCATGCGTGGTGTCGATCGCTGTTCGGTTCGACCCAGTACAACCCGATCAGCCGCTTCCTCACCGAGATCCCCGAGGGTCTCATCGTCAACGTGGGCGAATCGAAGCGGAGTGGACCGTCGTGGTCGGGTCCGTCAGGCGGATTCGGTGGAGCGGCAACGGGTCGCAAGTGGAACGAGGAGTGGAAGGCCCGACGCGACCGCGACGGAAGCCTCGACTCCGACGACACGTCTGGACGGGTGTTCGGTGGTGGCGGGCGCGGCAGTGCTGCTCACCGCGAAGACGTTGTCGATGCGGCGCTGCGTGCCTCGAAGCGGGACACGCCGGCGGCGACGACCGGCGCCGAAACCCTGGGCCTCGCCGCCGGCGACATGATCGTCCACAAGCGCTACGGCGAAGGACGCATCGTCGAACTGCTCGGAAGCGGCGACAAGACCGAAGCGGTGGTGGCCTTCCCGAGCTTTGGAGAGAAGCGTTTCCTGCTCGCCTTCACCCCGCTGAAGAAGGCGTAGTGCCTTCCCGACGCGGTCCCGTAGGAGAGCGATGAATCCCGAGGACTCCCGGACGCTGACCATGCCGGCCGAGGGTGTCATTGCGCTGCAGACAGTGATCGGCATCATCGACGACCACGCGCTCCACGCCGACCCGTGGGTCTATGCATCGCTGACGGAGACACTTTCGGAGAACTCCCCGGTGTCCACCGGTGCCGAGGGCGATGAGATCTCGATCCAGCTGTCGATGCCGGAGGCCGACCTCCTGCTCCGCGGGCTGGCCTTCACCGAAGCCATGAGCGTCGAGTTGCCCTGGTACGAGATGGTGATCTTCACCGTGCAGTTCGTCGGTGATGCGCTCGTCGAACTCTGGACCGACGCCGAGTGGCTTGCCTACCGGGACGGGCCCCGGTAGGCACACCCGGGAAGCGGGTCAGTGGGGCGACACCGCCATGGGGGTCGTGTCGCTCGTGGTGCCGGAGGGATCCGACGGTCCATCGCCGTTGGCCTTGTTGTGGCGCCGCGAGGCGACAATGGCGATCGTAAGTGCGCCGAGGATGATGGCGAGGGAGATGAACGTGTTCATGTGATACCAATGGGCGGCGATCATCTTCGCCCCGACGAACACCAAGATGAACCCAAGTGCGTGGGAGAGGTAGTGGAACTTCTCCTTTGCGTCGGCGAGGAGGAAGTACATGGCCCGCAGACCGAGGATCGCGAACGCGTTCGACGCGAAAACCAGATACGGCTCGCGGGAAACAGCCAGGATCGCGGGCACCGAGTCGACGGCGAAGACGAGGTCGGTGAGTTCGACCACGATGAGCGCCACGAACAGCGGAGTGGCGACACGCTTGGCGTTGATCCGCGTGAAGAACTTGTGCCCGTCGAGACTGTCCGAGACCGGGATGAACCGTCTCACCAGTGCAAGCCCTTTGGACACGTCGCCCGCTTCCTCGTCGTTTCGATGACGGATGATCTTGACGCCCGTGAACACGAGGAACACGCCGAAGATCAAGAGAACCCACCAGAACTTGGCGATCAATGCACTGCCGAGGCCGATGAAGATCGCCCGCATGGCGAGCGCTCCGAAGATGCCCCAGAACAGCACCCGGTGCTGATACTTCAACGGCACCGCCATCGCCGTGAAGAGCATCGACCAGACGAAGACGTTGTCGACGCTGAGCGCCTTCTCGATCACGTAGCCCGACATGTATTCGCCGAACGCGCCGCCGCCGAACGTTGCGAGCATCACTCCGCCGAAGGTCAGACCGCACGCCACCCAACCGAGCGACTCGCGGAGAGCTTCTTTCGGTGTCGGCTCGTGATCGTCCCGATGGCGAAACAGATCGACCGCCAGCATGAGTGCCAACACGGCAACAAGAGCGATCCACGCCCAGAACGGCACGTCGAGGTCGACGAAATCGGATTTGGACTCAGAGGCGGCGTACAGCACGAGGGGTTTCTCCAGGAGATCGTTGAACAGCGGGTCTCACCGGAAGGTCTCTCCGCCCGAAACGGGCTGGCCGCACCGGATCTGCACGCAGATCGTGATGACGATGGGCCTCGCGGGATACTCCCCTTCAGGATGTAGGGGCTTCAACCCACTCCGGCATCGTTCTATTCCCGTCGGCCCGGATCTCCGCGCCGGCTGGGCCCTGTTCGGCCAGACTGGTTCCTCTATGGGGATCACCGGACGATTTCGAGCGCGCGCGACGATGGCGCTGTCCGATGATGCGCTTTCCCTCGGGACTCTTGCGGACGGGGTCGCCTCGGCGCACGAATCGAAGACCCTCATCACGACTGCCGACAGTCTTCGGTGGACCGCGAACGAGATCGCCGGGTCGGTCGACCACGCCGCCGAGTTCGTGCGCACGCGCATCGCCAAGGGCGATCGCGTCTTGGTCGAGTTCCCGAACGGCCCGGAGTTGGTCCTCGGGTGCCTCGCCGTCTGTCGGGCCGGCGGTGTTGCCGTTCCGCTGAACGACGCGTCGACTCCTGCGGAACGTGAGCACGTGCGGCGTGATTCGGGAGCCACGTTGACGCTGTCGGACCCGGCGATCGTCGCTCCCCGGGAGCGCCCCACCACCCGTCACCTCCACGTCGAGGTGAATCCCGCCGACGTTGCGGTCCTGCTCTACACCTCGGGCACGACGGGCAAGCCCAAGGGAGCCGCGCTGACCCATCGGGGACTTCTCTCGTCCACCCGCCGCCTTGCACTGATCCCGACCGGCCTGCGACGCGACGAGGCTGTCATCGCCCTTCCCCTGGCCCACGTGATGGGCTTCGCCGGGTTCCTCGGCACCATGGCCGCCGGTGTGCCGGTGTACGTGTTCCGCCGGTTCCGCCCCGACGATGTGCTCGACGCCATCGAACGTCGCCGTTCGACGATCTTCGTCGGGGTTCCGGCGATGTACCGGATGATGCTCGAGGCGGGGGCAGGCCAGCGCGACCTCACGAGCGTGCGGCTGTGGATGTGCGGTGCCGACGCCATGCCCGCCGAGCTGGCCCGTCAATTCCAGCGCATGGGTGCGTCGGCCACCCTGCCGATTTTCGGGACCCCGGTTGGCGAAGCGATGTTCGTCGAGGGCTACGGCATGGTCGAGCTGTCGGGTGCGGCGATCGTCAAGGTCACCCCTCCGTACGCCGGCGGATGGTTGAACAAGGCACGTGGCGCAACCTTGCCGGGGTACAAGACGCGGGTGATCGACGACAACGACGCCACGGTGAAGGTCGGCCAGATCGGCGAGCTGCTGGTGCGCGGACCGGGGGTGCTCGACGGCTACTACGGCGATGAGAAGGCGACCGCAGCGACGCGAACACCCGATGGCTGGGTCCGGACCGGTGATCTCGTCCGCCGGGGACTCGGGGGCACGGTCGAATTCGTCGGTCGCGCGAAGGACGTCATCAAAGTCGGCGGCTACTCCGTCTACGCCGCCGAGGTGCAGGCGGCTCTCGAGGCCATCGACGGCGTCGCCGAGGCGGCCGTTGTCGGGCTTGCCGATGCACGGGTTGGCGAGCGGGTTGCTGCGGCGGTGCGAATGATGCCCGGACGCTCGCTGACTCCGGCGTTCATCCGAGCCGCAGTCGCCGAGACGCTCACCCCGTACAAGGTTCCGTCGTTGGTGGTCGTCGTCGACGATCTTCCGCTGACCACGACCGGGAAGATCAAACGGCAGGACCTGCGGGCGGTACTTGCGGCTGCCGACGCGCCGGCCTGAAGCGACGATCGGACTGGTTGGCGTTGTTCACTGCGGCGGGCGGGTCTTCAACGTGTCGGCGTAGGCGACGTTGAGGTCGACGATCAACCGGTCGGCGGCGACATCGGCTTTGGCGGAGTAGCGCTCCAGCGGCGCGCCGCCGTCGTCCCGGGTTCCGTCGGGTGCGTAGATCCCCTGCGTACACGGGTTCACGAACACCTTTCGGCCCGGATCCCAACGGACCGCGCATTCGATGGGCTGCCCCTTCGGGAGGGCGTTGAGGGCCGCCCACTGGTCCCCGACGTAGATGACCGCCAGCGGGAGTGGGCGATCGTCGCGAACGAGATCGTTGAAGAAGAGCGGTCCATCGTCGGCGCGCTGCGTGCGCTTCTCCAGCTGCCGCATGACGAACAACCGGTTGCCAAGGTTGACCCGTTCCGGTCGCTTCGCGGCCACCCGAGAGAACAGCACGAGCACGATTGCGCTCACGCAGAGGGCTACGACGACGGCGACGATCATCCGGATCGTGTGATCCCGACGGCCCGTGGTGGCGGGTGGCCGCCAGCCCGCCGGCGTCGGCGGCGGAGGAGCAGGGGGTCGGCGGGCCACGCCACCAACCTACCGGTTCGCTCTCGCGGCCCGACGAGCCGTAGGATCATCGCCGATGTTGCGCCGCTACCGAGTCGTTGTCGCCAAGCCCGGACTCGACGGCCACGACCGTGGAGCGAAGATCATCGCCCGGGCGCTTCGTGACGCCGGTTTCGAAGTGATCTACACCGGTCTGTTCCAGTCGGCGGAGATGATCGTGGAGACGGTCATTCAGGAAGACGCCGACGCTGTCGGTCTCTCCGTGCTCTCCGGTGCCCACCGCACCCTGTTCCCGTTGCTGATCGACAAGCTGAAGGATCGCGGCGTCGACGATGTCGTTGTCTTCGGCGGCGGGATCATCCCGGAGGCCGACATCGCAATGCTGAAGGGGATCGGCGTGGCCGAGCTCTTCACCCCGGGCGCGCCGCTCGACACCATCACGAACTGGCTCGAATCCACGCTCGATGAGCGTGAGCGCCAGTCCGCGTAACCCCAATCCGTTTCACCGAGGAGTATTCCGTTGGACCTGTTCGAGTACCAAGGCCGCGCCGAGTTCGCCCGCTTCGGGCTTCCCGTTCCTCCGGGGGGCATCGCTGACGATGTCGAGACGGCCGTCGCGGTGGCCGAGACGGCCGGCTACCCGGTCGTCATCAAGGCGCAAGTGCAGGTTGGTGGCCGCGGCAAGGCAGGCGGTGTGAAGCTGGCCGAGAATGCCGACGAGGTTCGCTTCCACGCGGGGAACATCCTCCACATGGACATCAAAGGACACATCGTGCACCGCCTGTTCGTGGCCAACGCTGCGGACATCGCGGAGGAGTACTACGCGTCCTTCACGCTCGACCGGAGCGCGAAGAAGCACCTCCTGATGCTCTCGGCCGAGGGTGGCGTCGAGATCGAAGTCGTCGCCGTGGAGAATCCCGACGCGCTGATCAAGCGCCACATCGACCCGGTCGACGGGATCTCGCTGGCCGAAGCCCGCCAGGCGTGCGTCGACGCCAAGCTCAACCCGTTGGCCATCGACCAGGCGGCCGAGATCCTCGTGAAGCTCTACACCTGCTTCACCGAGGGTGACTGCGACCTCGCCGAGATCAACCCTCTCGTGCTCACTCCGGACGGCCGGGTGCTCTGCCTCGACGCCAAGGTCTCGCTCGACGAGAACGCGATGTACCGCCACGACTGGGCCGAGTACGAGTCGACGGTGCTGCGTGACTCCCGCGAGACGCTTGCCCACGAGAAGGGCCTCCAATACATCGGCCTGGAGGGATCGGTCGGCATCATCGCCAACGGCGCCGGACTGGCGATGAGCACCCTCGATGTCGTGAATCAGGTCGGCGGCGCCGCTGCGAACTTCCTCGACATCGGTGGAGGAGCGAACGCCGACGTGATGGCCGGCGCACTCGAAGTGATCAACACCGACCCCGCGGTGAAGAGCATCCTGATCAACATCTTCGGTGGCATCACGCGAGGCGAAGAAGTGGCGAAGGGAATCGTCGAAGCCATGGGCCGGGTCAAGCTCAATGCTCCGATCGTGATCCGGCTCGACGGCACCAATGCGGAAGAGGGACGGGCGATCATCGCGAACGCCGGCATCCCGGCCGATCGTCTCATCTCCAAAGCAACCATGCTCGAAGCGGCCCGTGCCGCCGTCGAGCTCGCAAAGTAAGTCAACGTAGTAATCTCAGGACAGAAAGCACACATACAAGATGAGCATCTTCGTTGACGAGAACACCAAGGTCATCGTGCAGGGCCTCACCGGCGGTCAGGGCAAATACCACGGGCTGAGGAACAAGGCCTACGGGACCCAGATCGTCGGAGGCGTCACGCCGGGCAAGGGAGGCACCGATGTCGAAGGCATCCCCGTGTTCAACACGGTGGCGGAGGCGGTCGCCGCCACTGGCGCCACGGCTTCGTTCATCGCCGTCCCCCCGAAGGCCGCCTCTGCCGCAATCGTCGAAGCCGCCGCGGCAGGCATCGCGTTCATCGTGTGCATCACCGAGGGCATCCCCGCCCAGGACGAGGCCAAGACCTTCAACCTGCTCAAGCGGGAGTACCCGAACACCAGGCTGCTCGGGCCGAACTGCCCGGGGATCATCAGTCCAGGCCGCTGCAACATCGGCATCACCTCGGGTGACATCGCGCTGCCGCCCCAGCCGGGCAAGCCGGCTGTCGGTATCGTGAGCCGGTCCGGCACGCTCACCTACCAGGCGCTCTACGAGCTCAAACAGCAGGGCATCGGCGTCTCGACCTGCGTTGGCATCGGCGGGGATCCGGTACCGGGAACGTCATTCGTCGACGTGCTCGCCGAATTCCAGAAGGATCCCGAGACCAAGGCCATCATCATGATCGGCGAGATCGGTGGCAGCGCCGAGGAAGAGGCGGCGGAGTTCATCAAGGCGAACGTCACGAAGCCGATGAGCGCCTACATTGCGGGCGTCACCGCTCCTGCGGGCAAGAAGATGGGTCACGCCGGGGCCATCGTGTCGGGCGGCAAAGGCACCGCCCAGGGCAAGATGGATGCCCTCGCCGCCGCCGGTGTCCGGGTCGGACTCAATCCGACGGAAGCGGGCGAACTCATGGCTGAGATCGTCAAGGGTCTGTAGGACCCGAGTCCGGGCGAGGAACCCGGGTCGCCGACGTACGCTTGCGCTCGTGGAACGCGTGACGTCGCAGGTGCTGGTCGCCTGGCTCGTTGGTTCGCTGGCGCTTTCCGTCGTCGTCGTGGGCTGCGGCACGATCACCTCTCGGGAGCGCCGCTCCAACCCCACCATCTCAAACGAACTGCGCGACGGCGTGTATTTCCTCTCGTCCTGCACGATGGCAAACGGCGGTGCCGGCTACCAGTTCGACGATCTCTGCCTCTCCGCACCCCCGATCGGCTGGACCGGTCCCAAGCGTGCGATCGCGAAGGCGCCCGTTGTGCACGGGCAGCAACCTGGCAGGTCGCCACATCGCTCGCACGGCATCTTCTTCGAACTCTGACCTCGCGGGCGCCTGCGCCTCGACAGGGTCCTACACTGAGAAGCCCCTGGAAGGGTGACAGAGCGGCCGAATGTAGCAGTCTTGAAAACTGCCGGGTGATGAGCCCCGTGGGTTCAAATCCCACCCCTTCCGCCAGATTCTCGGGCGCTGGCTGACCGAGCGGTGCGTCAGCTCGTGCGCTTCGCACGAGCTTGCGTGGGCCGTCGCGGCGCATTTCGTAACCGGCTCGAAGAAGGATCGGCAGTGATCAGCGGCACCACCCTTTTGGCCGTCTCGATGAAACGCTCCAGTGCGAAGGAGCGGGTTCGGGCGGCGGACCACGCAAAGGAGATCACGCGTGCAAGGTCCTCGACGATCGGAATCATCACTGCGCCATTCGGCAGCCCCGGTTCCACCGTGAGTCCGGGCAGCACGGCGCAGCCGAGCCCGGCGTCGACGAGTCGCTGACGTGTCGGGTTGTCCTCCGTCCGGAAGACGATGTTGGTATCGATGCCTGCCGCCCGCAGCGCAAGGGCTCCTTTCGTCGTGCAGGTGTCCCCGAGGGAACCGTCGACCATGTCCTCCCCGGCGAAGTCGGACAGTGAGACGGTCGCTCGGTGGGCGAGGCGGTGCCCTGGTGGCACCAAAGCGACGTAGCGGTCGATCATGAGCTCCATCTGCTCGAAGTCGTCCCCGAGGGAACCCTCGGCGATGAACGCCGCGTCGACCGCTCCGGACCGGATCAGATCCGGTAGCTCGCCGTCGGCAGTCTCGTTGTGGATCGAGACGCGGAGCTCAGGCCAGTCGGCCCGGAACGCCGCCAGGACCTGAGGGAGAAGTCGGGCTCCGGCGGATTGGAAGGTACCGATGGCGACGCTTCCGACCTGGCCGGCGGAAAGCCGCTCGAGATCTCGCCGGGCGCCCTCGAGGCGATCCAGTATCCAGTTGGTGTGGCCGAGAAGCGTTTCGCCCGCGGCGGTCAGCGTGACCGGCCGGGGTCCGGTGCCCCGGTCGACGAGCCGGTGCCCAACGATGCGTTCCAGGGCAGCGAGCTGCTGGGACACGGCGCTCTGTCCGTAGCCGAGTTCGTCAGCGGCCCGACTGACCGATCGCGTTCGGGCGATCGCTGCAAGTGCCGCCATGTGTCGAGTGTCAAGGCTCCATGGTTCAGTGGATTCCTTCATCATCATCATCAGTATAATTCGTTAGACAGATCAATATGGAATTGCGATGATTGAGGAACAGTTCACCACGAAACGAGATCATCATGGGAATCGCTCTTGCCACGCTCATCGTCGTGGCCTTCGAAATTGTCTCGCTCCGCTTCGGAGCAGACACACGTGAGCCGGGCGACTGGCATCGCATCGAACACCAAGGAACACGATCATGAACACCCTCCACTCCACCGACGCCCTCTTCCTCGCAAACGCCCACCTCGATGCCCTTCGGTCGTCGGCCCGAGCAGAGGAGGGGGCAGCCGCCGGACCGCCGCCCCTTCCTCGGTCCGGGCATCGTTGGTTGACCCGGGTGTTGCGACGCCCGCTGCCGACAACCCGCGACGTGCGGCAGAACACCTCCGAACGGCCCTCGGAGGTGTTCTGCCCCAGTTGCTGAGGGCAACCTCTCTCCCCGCGGTGGACGGCCCATGTTGCGAGCAGTCGAGCGCAACGAGCCCCGCACCGCGAGTATCGGGGGGGGAACCTCTGTCCCAGTGCCGCACGCTTCGGCACGGGGACGGCAGTTGTCGGCGAGTAGGTTCGGTGCGTGAGCGGAGCACCGGTCTTTGTTTCCCGATTGATCGGGTTGGAGATCCTGACGAGTGATGGCGCGCCCGTCGGCCGCCTCGTCGATGTGGTGCTCGGCTACCCCGCCTCGGACACGCCGCCGCCCGTGCTCGGCCTCGTCGCCGTCGTCCAGCGGCGTCAGATCTTCGTCAACGCCAACCGCATCGCTGAGATCGATTCCGGTGGTGTTCGTCTGCACTCCGGCACGGTCGACCTCCGCCGTTTCAAACTCCGCGACGGCGAGAAGCTCGTCGTCTCCGACATCCTCGATCGTCGGGTCGACCGGGAGATCGTCAACGATCTTGCCCTGATTCCGTCGCCAAATGGTACGCGCGCATGGGACGTGTCGGGCGTCTCGCTCTCGGCCACCGGAATGCTCCGGCGCCGTCGCACCGGTCGGCTCGTCGGCTGGGAGATGCTGCGCGAGTTCTTCGGCGGCGCGAACCTCGTGACCCAACAGGTGTCCGAGCTGCGCGAGATGCACCCGGCCGATGCTGCAACCCAGATCGCCGCGCTCGAGGAGAGTGAGCGACACGCCGTCGCCGACGCGATGAACGACGAGGACCTGGCTGACCTCCTTGTCGAGCTCCCCGAGGACGAGGCTGCTGCGATGATCGAGCACCTCGACACCGAGCGCGCCGCTGACGTTCTCGAAGAGATGGACATCGACGATGCGGTCGACGTTCTGGCGGAACTCGAACCCGCCAAACGCGAAGAGGTCCTGGCCGACATGGACCCCGAGGAGTCCGAGGAGATGCGACGACTGCTCGCTTATCTTCCCGATACCGCCGGTGGTCTGATGAACCCCGACCCCCTCATCTTCGGTGCGGACGCCACAGTCGCCGAGGCTCTCGCTCGTATCCGCAACCCCGACCTCCCGGCGGCCGAAGCGGCCCACGTGTTCGTCTGCGAGGCGCCGTACGAGACGCCCACCGGTCGATATCTGGGTCCGGTCGGCTACCAGCGGCTGTTGCGCGAGCCGCCGTCCACGTCGCTCGGTCGCTGCCTCGACGCACAACCGGAGTTCGTCGCGCCGGACCTCGCCACGGCGCAGATCGCCCGTCGCCTCGCGTCCTACGACGTCGTGGCTGTGCCGGTCTGCGATGCCCAGGGTCGGCTCCTCGGTGCGGTCTCCGTCGACGATGTGCTCGACCATCTCCTTCCCGATGGTTGGAGGCGTCGATGACGCGGGGTCGCAAGGGGCGCGTCCCCCGCAACGAAGGGCCTGGCCTCTTCGGTCGGCGAACGCCGCTCGATCTCTCGCAGCCGCGCCGTCGCGGCATCCGCGTCGGCGTGCACTATGACCCCGAGGCGTTCGGCAACTTCTCCGAAGGCATCGCCCGCTTCATCGGGACCGCACGATTCCTCGTCTATCAGTCGGCTTTCATCGCCCTCTGGGTGATCTTCAACTCGGTTGTTCCCCAAGCGAACCGATTCGATGAGTACCCGTTCCAGTTCCTCACCCTCATCCTCTCGCTGCAGGCTGCCTATGCGGCACCGCTGATCCTGCTCGCCCAGAACCGACAGGCCGATCGCGATCGCGTGAGCACAGAACGAGATCGCGACACCGCGTCGCGAACCCAGGCCGACACGGAGTTCCTCGCACGCGAGCTCGTCTCGATCCGCCTCTCGCTGTCCGATGTGGTCACCACGGACGAACTGGAGAAGGCCATCGACAAAGCCGTCGACCGAGCCGTGGTCCGTTACGCCGAGCTCCGCCGCGCCCAGGGCGAACCCTCCTAGAACTTCACGACGGGCGTGTTTGCTTCGGTGAACGGAACGGCCCTACGTTCTGGGCGATGGCAGTGCTCCCCACCCGACTCGATCCGCGGTCGGCGGAGTTCCGGGCCAACGCCGACGCCATGCAGGTCCTCCTCGACGAGGTCCTGGCGCAGCAGCGTGAAGCGCTCGTCGCCGGCGGGGAGCGCTACATCGAGCGACACCGCGGCCGCGGCAAGATGCTCGTACGCGAACGGATCGAGCTGCTCATCGATCGGGACTCGCCGCTGCTTGAACTGCACGCGCTGGCCGCTTGGGGCACCGGCGACCCGGTCGGTGCCGGAGGGGTCCACGCGATCGGTCTGATCAACGGGGTGGAGTGCTTCATCAGCGGCACGGACATGACCGTGAAGGGCGGTGCAATGAATCCGACGTCGGTAACCAAGAGCCTGCGCGGTATGGAGATCGCCCTCAAGAACCGCCTGCCGTACATCACGCTGACGGAGTCGGCGGGCGCCGATCTTCCCCGGCAGGCCGACATCTTCGTACCCGGCGGAGCGTCGTTCAAGAACCTCACCCGAATGAGCGCGGCGGGCATCCCGACCATTTCGCTGGTGTTCGGTCCATCGACCGCGGGAGGCGCATATACGCCGGGCATGAGCGACTACGTGGTCATGGTGAAGGACCGCGCCCAGGTGTTCCTGGGCGGTCCGCCGTTGGTGAAGATGGCGATCGATGAGGACGCCAACGAGGAAGATCTCGGTGGCGCCGACATGCACGCTCGCGTCAGCGGGCTCGCCGACTACCTCGCCGTTGACGAGCGTGACGCACTTCGCATCGGCCGCGACATCGTCGCCCACCTGAACTGGCGCAAGCACGGTCCCGGCCCCACGATGCCGGCCGACCCACCTGTCCGCGATCCGTCGGAGCTGCTCGGCGCGGCACCAGCCGACGTGCGCAAGCCGATCGACGTTCGCGAGATCATCGCCCGCGTGGTCGACGGCTCGCGGTTCGAGGAGTTCAAGCCGCTGTACGGAACGCAGCTCGTCAGCGGCTGGGCGTCGCTGTGCGGATTCCCTGTCGGCATCCTCGCCAACAACGGCATCCTGTTCTCCGAGGAGTCGCAGAAGGGTTCACAATTCATTCAACTCTGCAACCGCACCGACACACCGATCCTGTTCATCCAGAACATCACCGGCTTCATGGTCGGCACTCGCTATGAACAGGGCGGCATCATCAAGGACGGGGCCAAGCTCATCAACGCGGTCTCGAACTCCACCGTGCCGCACCTCACGCTGATGGTCGGGGCGTCGTATGGCGCAGGCAACTACGGCATGAGCGGGAAGGCGTATGACCCGCGATTCATCTTCACGTGGCCGAACCACCGCATCGCCGTCATGGGTCCGAAGCAGTTGGCCGGGGTGATGAACATCATCACCAAGGGGCGCGATCCTGAAGGTGTCGTCGCGTTGGAGAAGCAGGTCGAGGCCGAGTCCACCGCTCTCTACGCCACGGGTCGGGTGTGGGACGACGGGATCATCGATCCTCGCGACACGCGCACGGTGCTCGGGATTGCGCTTTCGGTCGCGCACAACGCAGAAGTGAAGGGGACGTCGTCGTTTGGCGTCTTCAGGATGTAGGTGCACTGATGATACGTACGCTTCTTGTTGCCAACCGCGGGGAGATCGCATCGCGCATCTTTCGCACGTGTCGGATGATGGGCCTCCGGACCGTTGCGGTCTACGCCGCTCCGGACGCCACCCTTCCGTTCGTCCGTGAGGCGGACATTGCGGTCGCCCTCGGGGGATCGAGTGCGACGGAGAGCTATCTCGTCGTCGAGAAGATCCTCGACGCAGCTCGTCGCTCGGGTGCCGATGCGATCCACCCCGGGTTCGGATTCCTGTCGGAGAACGCGTCGTTCGCCCAAGCGGTGATCGATGCGGGCCTGACGTGGGTCGGACCGACGCCGGCGAACATCACGGCGATGGGGACGAAAGTCGAGGCGAAGGTGCTCGCCGCATCGGCCGGGGTTCCGGTGCTTCCGTCGGCGGTAGCCGAAGGCGACGACCCGGCCGGGTGGGCGGCGGCCGCAACGAGCGTCGGCTACCCGGTGCTCGTGAAGGCATCGTCGGGCGGTGGTGGACGTGGGATGCGCATCGTTACAGCTGCGGCTTCCCTGATCGAGGCCGTCACCGGCGCTCGGCGTGAGGCCCTCGCCAGCTTCGGAGATGCCACCGTGTTCCTGGAGCGGTACCTACCGGCGCCGCGCCACATCGAGTTCCAGGTCTTCGGCGACACGCACGGCAACGTGATCCATCTCGGCGAGCGCGAATGCTCCGTGCAGCGCCGCCATCAGAAGATCGTGGAGGAAGCACCTTCGCCCGTGCTGGGCGAGGAGATGCGAGAGCTGATGGCCGGTGCTGCTGTCGGGCTCGCGAGGGCGATCGGCTACGTGGGCGCAGGAACGGTGGAGTTCCTCTATGACGACTCGGGCGGCACGCCCGAGTTCTTCTTCCTGGAGATGAACACCCGCCTCCAGGTCGAGCATCCGGTCACCGAGTTTCTCACCGGCTCCGACCTCGTCCAATGGCAGATCGACGTTGCCAACGGCCTTCCGCTCCCCTTACGTCAAGACCAGGTCGAGCGACGCGGTCATGCGATAGAGGTTCGTCTGTACGCAGAGGATCCGACCAATGGGTTCCTGCCGACCTTCGGCCATCTGCACACGTACGAAATCGGACGCTCCGGTCCGGGACTCCGTTACGAGCACGGTGTCGAGAGCGGATCGGACGTCACCACGTTCTTCGACCCGATGCTCGCGAAGGTGGTCGCCCACGCGCCGACCCGGCTCGCCGCGGCGTCTCGGCTCGCCGATGCCCTGTCGGCAATGGCGATCCACGGCGTCACGGTGAACCGCGACTATCTCGTCGCCGTGCTCTCCGACGCGGACTTCCTCGCCGGCGCCACGACGACGGCCTTCGTCGACGCGCACCCCGGACTGCTCACGGCCGGCGTGTCCCCGGCGGACGAACTTGCCCATGTCGCGGCGGTTGTCGTCGCCTCCGCTCGGTCGAGGCATGCCTCGGACCTCTGGTCGTTCGCCCCGACGGGCTGGCGCAACGTGCCGAGCCAGAGGCACGAGATGACTCTGCGCTCCGGGGAACGGTCCGTCCGCGTCGACTTCGAATGGTCGTCGGCTCGGCCCGACCAGGTGCGGCTGATGATCGACGAGATCGATCACCCAGTCGGAATCGTTCGCCACGAGCGGACGCACGACGCCGATGAACTGACTCTGGACCTCGGCGCGATCACCCGGTCCGTCCGCGTCAGTTCGAAGTGTGACCTGATGTGGGCGAACTCGGCCGCTGGTCAGACGGCCTGGTCGCTTGAACCGCGGTTCACTCCGCCGGCGGCAGGAGCGGCAGCGGGGGGTCCGATAGCTCCCGTACCCGGACGAGTCGTGGCCGTGCACGTGGTCGAGGGTCAGCCTGTGGTCGCCGGTGACGCGCTCGTCACCATGGAAGCCATGAAGATGGAGCACCGCATCGAGGCCGATGTCGACGGCGTCGTCACCGAGTTGCGCTGCGCGGTGGGAGACCAGGTCGACGCCCACCAACTGCTCGTCGTGCTGGGCTGAGCCGGATCCACACTCTCCCGAAGCCGCTCCTGGACGGCGATGCCTGGGTCGGTCGACTCATTTTCCCGTCCCGGGCGGTAAGAAGCGCATTGATGTGTTGCCGCCCGGCCGGCGTCCAATAACGTCGTTGAGATGCGAGTCCTTACCGTGGTCGGCGCGCGGCCCCAGTTCATCAAGGCCGGACCCGTGAGCGAAGCCTTGCGAGATTCCGGCATCGACGAAGTTCTCGTGCACACGGGTCAACACTTCGACGAGCGCATGTCGTCGGTGTTCTTCGAGGAGCTCGACCTCCCGACCCCCGAGGTGAACCTCGACGTGCATGGCGGGAACCACGGCGAGCAGACAGGTCGGATGATGCTGGCGGTCGAGCCGGTCATGATCGATCACCGGCCTGACGTCGTGCTGGTCTACGGCGATACCAACTCGACGTTGGCCGGTGCGCTCGTCGCCGCCAAACTCCACATCCCGGTGGCCCATGTGGAAGCGGGCTTGCGTTCACACGACCGCACGATGCCGGAGGAGATCAACAGGATCGTGACGGACCACGTATCCACGCTCTTGCTGGCGCCGACCCAGCTGGCCATCGCCAACCTTGCCGGCGAGGGGATCGCCGGGTCGTCCGTCGTGTGGACAGGCGATGTCATGTACGACGCCGCGCTGCGCGCAGTGAAGCGCAACGCATCGCTCCCCTTCCCGGGCGACGGGCCCTACGTGCTGGTGACGGTCCATCGTCCGGCATCGACCGACTCACCAGTGGCGCTCGGGGCCATCGTCGACGCGGTGACCGAACTGCACGCGCAAGGTCTCGGAGTCGTATGGCCGGTCCACCCGCGAACCGTCGGCAAGTTCGATGAGTACGGTCTTCGCGATCGGCTGGGCGGCGTCGTGCTTCGCGAGCCGGTGGGCTTTCTCGAGATGGCCCATCTCACTGCGGGGGCGTCGCTCGTTCTCACCGACTCGGGAGGTCTTCAGAAGGAGGCCTACTTCCACGGCCGTCCTTGTGTGACATTGCGCACAACGACCGAGTGGACGGAGTTGGTGGATCTCGGTTGGAATCGCCTGGTTCCTCCGACGGATGCCGCGGCAATCGTTGCCGCCGCCCGTACGTCGCTGGGGACGACCGGAGCAGTGGCTGCGCCGTATGGAGATGGTCACGCCGCCCAACGCATCGCCGAAGCGGTGCTGACGATGTGCTGACCCCGTCGAAGGGAGGAACGGTGCACTTGTAGCCTTGGTGGGCGAAGGCAAGCACCGATGTTCATCGCTCCCGAGGCGTCAAGTGCGCGCCAAGGCGTGCCGAAAGACCTAGGCGTGGGTCGAACGGCCCGTTGTCAGTCCGCACTCCCACCGCTCATCATGAACGGGTCTTCAATCTTCTCCTTGCGACCGAGCGGAACACCGATTCCGACCAGAAGGGCAAAGCGTGAGCAACACAGAGTTTCGGGTCACGATCGTGGGACTCGGCAAGATCGGGCTCCCGCTTGGCGTCCATTTCGCTGACACCGGGATTCCCGTCATCGGGGCCGACATCAATCCCGCGGTCGTGGCAACGGTGACTGCGGGCATCCCGCCGTTCCCGGGCGAGCCCGACCTCGACGGGAAGCTCCAGCGGGCTCTCGCCGCCGGCCTCATCGAAGCGACGACCGACACCGCCGCAGCGGTGTCGAGGTCGAACGTCGTGATCATCGTGGTCCCGCTCATCGTGGACCACGATTCCAAGGAACCCGACTTCCGAGGAATCGACGCGGCCACGGCCGCGGTTGCTCGAGGCCTCCAACCCGGAACGCTCGTCTGCTACGAGACGACGCTGCCCGTGGGGACGACCCGTAACCGATTCGCGCCTGCGCTGGCCGCCGTATCGGGTCTCACCCTGGGGGAGGACCTGTTCGTGTGCTTCTCTCCTGAGCGGGTCTCCAGCGGTCGGGTCTTCAGCGACCTGGCGAAGTATCCCAAGCTCGTCGGTGGGATCGATCCCCGTTCGACGGCCCGGGGAGTGGCCTTCTACTCGGCCGGACTGTCGTTCGTCGACCGGCCCGACCTCACTCGGGCAAACGGCGTATGGGACCTCGGATCATCGGAGGCTTCGGAGCTCGCGAAGCTGGCCGAGACGACCTACCGCGACATCAACATCGCCTTCGCCAATGAACTGGCGCTTCATTGCGACGGACTCGGCATCGATGTGGGCCCAGTCATCAGCGCCACGAACAGCCAGCCGTTCAGCCACATCCATCAGCCGGGCGTCGCGGTGGGCGGACATTGCATCCCCGTGTACCCCCATCTCTATCTTCGGGGTGACCCTTCCGCCGAGATGCCCAGGATGTCGCGCATCGTCAATGACCGTATGCCCGCATATTGTGTCGGGAGGCTCGCGGAACTTCACGGCGACCTGGCGGGAGCGCGGGTCGTCGTCCTCGGACTCGCCTACCGCGGCGGCGTCAAGGAGACGGCGTTCTCCGGCTGCTGGCCCCTGGTCGACGAACTGCGGGCGCGCGGCGCCACGCCGCTCGTCGAAGATCCTCTCTACACCGACGATGAGTTGATCGCCTTCGGACTCGAGCCATGGCACTTCGGTGAGCAGATCGACGCAGCGATCGTGCAATCGGATCACGTCGAGTACCGCACCATCGGGCCGGACGATCTCCCGGGTATTCGAACGTTGGTCGACGGTCGCAACATCGTGGAGAATCCTGACAAGTTCACGGCTGGCAACGTCGCCTGGAGCATTCTCGGGCGTCGTACGGAACCTCGGGCCGCCTCATGAGTTCGAACGTGGCTGCCACAGCATTCATCCATCCGACCGCGCACATCGAAGACGGCGTGACGATCGGCGAAGGTACGCGTATCTGGCATCAAGGCCACATCCGAGGCGGTGCGCACATCGGCGACGGCTGCAACCTCGGCAAGAATGTGTTCGTCGACAGTGACGTCCGCATCGGTAGCGGGGTGAAGATCCAGAACAACGTGAGCGTCTATCACGGCGTCACCATCGAGGATGAGGTGTTCGTCGGACCGAGCGCCGTGTTCACGAACGACCGGTACCCGCGCGCGTTCAACACTGACTGGCAGGTCGTCGAAACCATCGTGCGCCGTGGTGCGTCGATCGGGGCGAACGCCACCCTGGTGTGCGGCATCGAGGTCGGCGAGTATGCCGTCGTTGCCGCTGGAAGCGTCGTGGCGAAGACCGTTCGGCCGCATCAGATCGTCATGGGCAGCCCGGCGAAGCACTACGCCTGGGCGTGTCGCTGCGGCCGAGTTGCATCGCACGACGTCGATCCTCCCGCAGACATGCAATGCGCCACCTGCGCATCCCAGCACAACACGAGCAGCAACCCCCCGAACCAGGAGCCGAGCGCATGATTCCCATCTCCCGCGTGCAGATCGACGAGGCCACACAGAAGCTGGTCCAGGAGGTCCTGCTTTCTGGTCAACTGGCCCAGGGCCCGATGGTCGCGCGTTTCGAGGAGCACTGTCGCGCCATGACTGACACCGCCCACGCCATTGCGGTGAACAACGGAACGACAGCGCTCGAACTCGCCCTGCAGGCACTCGACATCGGTCCCGGTGACGAGGTGATCACCACGCCGTTCACGTTCGCCGCAACGGTCAATGCGATCGTGCACTCGGGCGCCGAAGTGCGATTCGCCGACGTGACCGATGACTACACCATCGATCCGGCAGGAGTTGAGGCAGTCATCAACGAGCGCACGAAGGCGATCATGCCGGTGCACCTCTTCGGCCTGCCGTCGGACATGAATGCTCTCTCGACCGTCGCGTCGAAGCACGGCCTTTCAATCATCGAAGACGCCGCTCAGTCGCACGGCGCCACGGTCGACGGGAAGCCTGTCGGCGGCTACGGGCTCGCCTGCTTCTCCTTCTACGCCACGAAGAACCTCAGCACGGGTGAAGGGGGAGTCGTCACCACGAACGATGATGCGCTTGCGGAGAAGATGCGCATCTTGCGGAATCAGGGGATGCGAGCCCGGTACTCCTATGAGATGCCCGGACACAACTACCGCATGATGGACCTCGTCGCTGCGCTCGGCATCTCGCAGTTCGAGAACCGACCGGCGATGGAAGAGGCCCGTCGGGCCAACGCCGATCGCCTTTCCAAGGGCCTCGCCGATGTCGACGCGCTGATCCTTCCGTTCGAGCCCGAAGGCCGGCGAACCGTGTGGCACCAGTACACCGTGCGGCTCCGCCCCGACGCGGCGATCACCCGAGACGCCTTCATGGCGGGACTCCAGGAGCGCGGCGTCGGTTGCGGCGTCTACTACCCGAAGGCGGCGTATGACTACGACTGCTACCGCCATCATCCACGCATCCATGTGGCGACGTGCCCGAACGCCGAGCTGTTCGCCCAGTCGGTCGTCTCGCTCCCGGTGCACCAGTACCTGACCGCCACCGACCTCGACACCATCGTCTCGGCCACACGCGAGGTGCTCGGATGTTGACCGATCGTCCCCCCGTGCGCCTCGCCGTGATCGGCGCAGGCGTGATGGGGGCCAATCATGCCCGGCTCGCATCGCGAGCCGCAGGCGTCGAGCTCGTCGCCATCGTCGATGTCGACGAGGACAAGCGCACCAAACTCGCCGACGCCGTCGGGGCCCCGCATGCAGCGGACATCGAGCGTCTGATCGCGGCGAACGCGGTCGATGCCGTTGTCGTCGCGACGCCGACGCCGTTCCACCATCCCGTCGCGTCCCTCTGTCTCGACGCCGGACTTCACGTGTTGGTCGAGAAGCCGATTGCGTCGACCGTCGAAGAGGCGGAAGACCTCAACGAACGCGCCAACCGCGCAGGTGTCGTCCTGACGGTCGGTCACGTCGAGCGGTTCAATCCGTCGGTCCGGGAGCTCTTGCGGTCGATCGAAAAGCCCATCCACCTGCAACTCGACCGCGTCGGTCCGTTCACCCCTCGCGTCACCGACAACGTCGTGATCGACTTGATGATCCATGACCTCGATCTTGCGCGTGCCCTGGCCGGATCGGAGGTCGTGCGGCTCCAGGCGATCCACCAGAGCGTGAAGACTGAGGGCCCCGACATGGCGATCGCCCTCTTGGAGTTCGAGAACGGGGTCACTGCATCGATCACGGCAAGTCGGATCGGTCAGCAGAAGCTACGGCGCATCTTCGTCACGCAACATGACGCCGTCCTCGCCGGTGATCTGATCCGCCAGGACGTGATGATCCACCGCATGCAGCACGTCGAGTTCGTCTCCGACTCGGGCGCCCGTATTCGGCAGAGCGGCGTCGTCGAGATCCCGTTCATCGAGAACCGCGGAGAGCCGCTGATGGAAGAGCTTCGGGCATTCATCGATTCGATCCACGGGGCCGACCCTGTGGTCACTGCGGCCGACGGCATCGCCGCTCTTCGGCTGGCCCACCAGGTGTTGAACGCTCGATGACCGACAGCAAACTCCGCCGGCCGTGTCCGGTCTGCGGTGAGAGCCGCGTTCGGCGGTGGTTCCGGGAGGACGGAGCGTCGATCGGACGATGTCGCGGATGCGGAACGCTCTACACGTACGAACCTTGCACCGAGTCGCCCGCCGAGTACTTCAAAGAGGAGTACTTCCGAAGTGACAGTCATCTCGAAACGGTGTTCGGTTCGTATCGCGTCGACGCCTTCGAGCAATTCGGGGAGATTCTCCGGACCTGGAAATCCGGTGGACGCATCCTCGACATCGGGTGCGCAGCCGGCGACTTCCTCGCCACCCTCGATCCGACATGTTGGGAACGCGTCGGTGTCGAACCGTCGGTCTTCGCTGTCCGGAAGGCGCGCGAACGAGGTTTGCACGTGATCCAAGGGGCATTCGGCTCTGTTCCTCTGCCCGAGGATCATTTCGACGCGGTCACGATGCTCGACATGCTCGGGCACCTCGAAGACCCCCGGAGAGTGCTTCACGAAGTCCGCGCTCAGCTCCTCGACGATGGCGTACTGATGGTTGAGATACCTGGTCTTGCCGCCCGGCTCCTAAAGCAAACTGGTCCCGTCTCGTTTGCTTTCGGTCGCCGTTGGTCGAGGCTCAACCCACGCGACTTTGTCTTCTTCCCGTCGGGTCGAACGATGCGGCGACTGATTGCGGAGGCCGGGCTCGAATTGGTCTCCATCCACGATGTTCGGCCGAATCGGCATGGAACGTTAGGAACCCAACGCTCGCTTGAGTTCTACTATCGGCTTGCGCGGGCCCTCGGACGTGCCACGGGCGGACGTCTGATGCTGGCGACGAAGATCGTCTACGTGGCCCGTCGTCCCACCGCCAGCGCGGTCTGAACGATCAGTCGGAGATCGGCACCGAGGGAACGCCGTTCGAGGTACTGCAACTCCAGGGCCAGTTTCGCGGGCAGTACCTCGGTGCGGTACGTGGTCTCCACATCCTCCGCCCGGGCCAGCACCGTCTCCTCGTGCCGGTAGGCAACAGCTGCCGCGCCGGTGATCCCCGGTCGCACGGTCAGCACCGCCAGTTCGGCCTCGGAATAGAAGGGCAGGTACCGTTCGTCCTCGGGCCGGGGGCCGACGAGACTCATGTCGCCCCGCAGGACGTTGATGAACTGCGGCAACTCGTCGAGTTTCGACTTTCGCAGGAGCCGGCCTGTCCGGGTGATCCGTGAGTCAGACCCGGCGGTGACGCCCGGACCGCGAACTCCGGTGCGCATCGAACGGAACTTGAGAAGCGTGAAAGCCGTTCCTCCCCGACCCACCCTCTGGGCCCGGTAGAGGACGGGACCTCGCGTCTCGGTCCGAATGGCCAGGGCGATCAGTGGCCACAGCGGGGCCGAGAGCACGAGGGCCCCCAGGGAGGCGACAACGTCGAAGGTGCGCTTTCCGCGGTAGTCCGGTCTCGGCACGGCGAACGCGCGGCCTCGGGTCGGCGTTTTCGACGTATCCACCGGGGTCTGAGCGTACTGGGTGGCGACCGTTGAACCCGCCCCCTCTCAAGCGGACACCCCCTGAGGACGATGTCGTAACCTGCAGACCGGTCGACATGACCGGTAGGTGCCGACGCCCGCCGACGGTCGTCGGCGACACCCCATCAGGACCGGAGTCCCCCTGTGACACCCGAAGATCTCGCGCAGTTCTACCGACGAAACAGCCAGCGGGTCGCCCGAACACCCAATGCCTTCTGGTACATGCCGTCACCGCTCGCGTGGAGCATCTTTCCGTATCGCGACTACCCGATCGTCGGCGAGGAGGACTACTCGCAGCTCTGGAAGGCGTCGCGCCGCGCCGCTGTCGCCCGAACGATCCGAGCGGACGCCGCGGCAGAGGAGGCGAACCGGGCGCTCTACATCTGCGCGATCGACGGCTATGACCTCGACAGCGTGTCGTCGAACACCCGGAGCAAGATCCGCCGAGGCCTCGGCGCCAATGAGATTCGGAGAATCGGCTTCGAGGAGTTGGCCGAAGGCGGTGCAGCGCTCCACGAGAGCACCCTCCGTCGCCAGGGTCGCCGAGTGCCGAACGATGCCCGCGAACAGTGGGCAAAGACCTGCCGCTCAGCAGGAGATGCCGGGTTCGAGGGATGGGGGGCATTTCATGAAGGGCGCCTCGTCGGTCTGGTGCTCGCGTTCCACTTCGATGGGCGTTACCACCTCTCGAGCATCCGAAGCGATGCCGAAGCATTGAAGAGCTATCCCAACAACGCCCTGATCTTCACGATCACGAAGGCAGCGCTCGAACGCGAGGACGTACACGACGTGTCGTACGGACTCGAGAGCGTCCAACATGGCCTCGACGGCCTCGACGCATTCAAGCTCAGCATGGGCTTCACGAGGGTTCCGGTCCACGAAACGGTGGTTCTGCGACCGGTTCTGCGCCGTTTCCGGCGACCTGCGACGGCCGCTGCGGTCGCGCTTGCGAATCGTTTCCCGGAGCGCGACGAGTTTCGCAAAGCCGCCGGCATTCTCTCCCCGGGATCGACGGGGAAGATCGTCGCGACCAGCTGAGGACGGCTACCCCTTCGTCGACCCGCGCTTGGAATCGAGCTCCTCGTACGCCGCGAGGAGGACGGACTCGGCAACGGACCAGGAGAACCGATCGCGCACAGCAGCCACCCCGCGCTCCCCCATCTCCCTCCGGGCGTCAGGGTCTGCCGCGAGGGACTCGAGTGCCCTTGCGATCGCCGCAGGCTGTTCCGGGTCGACGGTGACGCCACATCCGATGTCGACCACCAACGGCCGCCAGAGAGGGAAGTCCGAGGCGAGCACGGCCAAGCCCGCACGCATGTACTCGAACAGCTTGTTCGGCAACGCCTCGACGTGATTTGGGACGGGTAGAAAGGTGAGGACACCGATGTGCGCCTTCGAAAGGTGTCCGGCTACCTCGCTGAACGGCACCTCACCGTGGATGATCACATTCGCCGGACACGCGGCCCGCAATTCGGATTCGAAGGCGTCGTTGAGGAAGCCACCGACGAGGTGGAGTTCGAGGTCCGATGTCACGAGTCGCATCGCGTCGATCAACTCCATGATTCCGCGTTTGCGTGACGTGCCTCCGGCGAAGATCGCCCGCACAGGTCGGGCCGTGTGATCCGGCGGTTCCGGAGAAAGGGAGAGCGGGTAGTTGTGCACCACCCGACAGAACTTCGACGACATCGCCAGGCGTTGGCCGATGGAATCCGTGGCCGTGATCACCAGATCACACCGGCCAGTCCCCCACCGTTCCACTGCGCCGGCGATCCGGGAAACAACGCGACGCGTCCGCTTGGGAATCCAGTACTTGTCGAGGATGTCCTTCGGCAGGTCTTCGTGGGCGTCGTAGACGAGGGCGACGTTGCGCCTCAGAAGCCATCGAGCGAACACGGCAACGGGGAGGAGCTCGGGATCGTGGAAGTGCCAGGCATCGACATCAAGGCGCCGGAGATGTCCGACGATTTGCTTCCAGAGCGCAATGCGGGCGAGCCGCGAGGGTCCAGCTTGGAGAGGGACGAACGTCAAACCGCGCGCTTCGATGTCCTGGGCGGCATTCGGCTGATCTCTGGCCAGCAGAGTCACGATGTGACCGGCCGTGGCCAACGAAGTGCCCTCCTTCTGGAGGATGCGGACATCGAGCGGAGCGTGGACCGAGGTGAGGATGGCGATTCGCACGGTTCAACCACTTCGTCGGCATCGAACGGCGTCGATGGGGCTCCTGCAGGACTGCCACGTTATCGCCGCGGACTCTGGCACATGCGGACTTGGCCCGTCTCGGTCAGCGCCGCCCGCCAACAGCGGACAACTAGCATGGGCGATCGGCCGCAGGTGGGGAGTGGATCCGAGTGGAGTCGATGAAGAGGGTCGCCGGTCGGGTGCTGCGTCGGCTCTACGGTCAGTCCAGCCGTTCTCTGGTCGAGAAGCATCTCTTGCAGAGCCGGTTCGCAATTGTTCGGCGAGCCACCCACTCGGTGGCGAACTTCGTCAATCGGTCGTCCCAGCCCGATGCGGATTCCGACGGCGTTCACTTGGAGCGGCTGCTCGCGAGCGGTCGGAGCGCGGTGGTCCCCAACGCTCCGGGATCTCGGACCCTCCCGAAGATCTCGCTCGTGACGCCGAATTACAACCAAGGTCGGTTCCTCGAGGGCTGTTTTGAGTCGATCATCGAGCAGGGCTACCCGAATCTCGAGTTGATCGTGCTTGACGGCGGGAGCACGGACGAGAGCGTCGAGGTCATAAGACGCTACGAACAGCACCTGACCTACTGGGTCAGTGAGAAGGATGGCGGTCAGGCGGCGGCGATCAACAGCGGTCTGGAGCGATCGACGGGCGAGATCTTCAACTGGCTGAACGCCGATGATCGTCTGGCTCCAGGCGCGCTCATGCGGTGCGCAGAGGCTTACCTGGCGAAACCGGACGCCGCCGGCTGGGTCGGCGGGTGTGTCCGCATCGATGAAGACGGAACAATCGCCGACATCATCTATCCGAACGGCGCCGACAGGGAGAACATTGGCGAGAACTGGAATGGACGCCAGTTCTACCAACCGTCGTGTTTCCTCTCAACGGGTGTTGCGAAAGCGATCGGTGGTCTGGATCCGTCGCTGTACATCGCCCTCGACCTCGAGCTCTGGCTACGGATGCTCGAACATGGTGAATTCGCGATCGGTGAAGGTGTTTGGAGTCTTGCCATAAACCACGAGGATGCGAAGACCCAGCACTCCCTCGAACGGATGTTTCTCGAGACGGCGAACGTTCAAGAGGCATACGGATTCCCGACTGGTGCGGCTGCCCGGCGTCGCTGCTCGGCAAACGAGCCGCTTTCGTACTCGTTACCGGCGTCGTTCCGGGAACGCCCGTTCTTCGACGGGCCGCACCGCAAACTCCGAACGGCTCCGCCGGGTTCTCGGAACATCTGCATCGTCGGAGATTTTCATGATCCTGTCGACGTTGCCTCAGGACGATTCTTCTGTGACGCGATTCTTCCCTCGATCCTGCGACGACGCTGGCTTGAAATCCACTTCGTCGGTGCGGGAGCCAGTGACTTCGCGAAGAGTCTCGGACGAACGAATGTCAAAGGCAGGGAGGTCTCGGCGGTGCGTCCCGAAGAGTTGTCCGGGTATCGACTGCTGGTTTCGCCGCGGCAGGCCACCGGGTCGTCCAGCTCCGGCGTCGACCTCGCGGCGAGCGCAGGCGTTCCGGTCGTGACCACGTCTCGCGGCCTCGAATCAACGCCCCTCGAGAACGGCATCGACTGTTTCGTTGCCGAGGATCCGATTGAGTTTGCCGAGAAATGCAACCAGCTCCTGCACGATCCGATCTGCTGGGCCAACTTCAATGTCCGATCCCGAGCGCGTTCCGACGGAAATCGCGTATCGGCCGCCAGCGATGAGTCTCCATGAAGAAGACTCTCCTGATCGTCACCCATCACCCACTTCCGGAGACGTCTGGTTCGAGCATGCGGACCATGCATTTCGTGAGGTTTTTCGCGAAACTCGGACCGGTCGATCTCGCGTACAGTTTTGGCCAGCCACCACAAGACGGGCAGGAATCACCCTTCAGATCCGAGATCCGTATCGACTTCCGAGAGGAAGAGCGCTTCGCTCGGCGGTTCGTCAACGGCGTTGTCCGCCGTCGGCCGATGCCCGTGTACTCCTACACCGAGGAAACCATCGACCGGCTACGAGCGCTTTTTCGTGCGGAGTCGTACGACTACGTTCTCGTACGTTCGGTCTATCCGAGCGGGGCCCTGTTCGATTTGCCGAAGGAGGCTCGACCGCGAACGATCTTCGATCTCGATGACAGCCTTTCGGACTCCCTTTACCAGCACTTTCTGACGGGCGTTTCCGGACCGCGCAGGTGGCTTCTCGATCTGAACCGAGTGCTTCTTCGCAGGCACGAAGCGCGCTCGGCGGCCCGGGCTGGCGTATGCCTGATCTGCAACCTGAGCGACACGGAGAAGATGACGACATCGTCGGGCCATCCTCCGGTTCTGGTTCCGAATGTGTTCTCGCCGACGCGATCTCGTGCGTCGACCAGCGCGACTCTCGGCTTTGAGAATCCGGATGAACTCCTCTTCGTCGGGACATTGAGCTACCGACCGAATGAGGAGGGACTTCGCTGGTTCATGGCGTCGATTCTTCCCCGGTTCCTGTTGGAGTACCCCGAAGCCACGCTCACCGTCGTCGGGCGCAGTCCGTCGTCCGATCTTGCCGCCCTCTGCGACGCCACACCTGGCGTGAAACTGCATGCCGATGTGGACGACGTGCTTGCGTACTACAGCCGGTGCCGAGCGGTCGTTGTGCCGCTGCGTGCGGGTGGCGGCACCCGAGTGAAGATCCTCGAATCGGTGTTTGCCGAGCGTCCGGTGATCGCGACTTCCGTCGGAGCCGACGGCCTCGAGTTCAGAGACGGCAGGGAACTCCTTCTCTTCGAGACGGCCGAGCAGTTCGTCGAGGCGTACGGGCGCCTGTCGTCGAAGCCGATCTATGACGGCCTCGTGGATTCCGCCCGCCTGGTCTTCGATGAGCGGTACTCGCCCGATGTGTTCGACGGCATCATGACGTCCGTGCTCTCTCGAATGGATCGTTGAGAGTGCAGCCGTCGCAAGACCGCAGGCGCAGGGACGGTGGGCCAGCCGCGTTCCTCGTGTGCGAACCGATTGCCGGCGGGCATGAGCATGTGCCGTTCAACGCTGGATTTCTCAGGATCATCCGAACGGCCTACCCGGAGCATCGAATCGTGTTCTGCGCTGAGGCTGAACATGCAACACACGTCCGGGACCAACTCGGTGCAGCCCTCGCTTCGACCTTCGAGTGGATCACCATCACGCTTCCGCGGCGGAACGCACCCTTCTTCCGGCGGCTGCCGGCCGACTTTCATCGTGTTCGGGTGTTGCTCAACCTCATCAAAGAAGACCCCTCCTTTCTCCTCTGTTCTTTGACATCGGCGAATGCGTCGATCTTGTGGTCGGTGAAGGCGCTCATACGGACGTTCCATCGCGAGGCGCGATTACAGATCGTTCTGCACGGCGATTTCTCGAAACTTCGGTTCCGGGCATCGTTGAAGCAGCACCTCAATCCCCTGTATCACCTTGGCAGTTTTCGTACTGCGATTCGTTGGGCTTGCGACAAGAGCGTCCAACACGTTGTCCTCGAGGAGTCCGTTCGCAGGATCGTCGTCGAAAAGTTCCCATTCCTGCGTGACAGGTTCCGAACGCTCGAACTTCCTTTGCCAGGCGATTGGGACGGATCGGCTCCCCGGCCTCTGGCAACGCCGATCCGATTCGGCTTTCTCGGTCGCGGATACGAAGCCAAAGGCTTCTCATCCTTTCTTGAGGTGGCACGCTCTACCACGACTCGATTTCCCGGGTTGGCTGAGTTCCACATGATCGGTTCCATGACTACGAAGCAACAAGGTGGGTATGAAAAGGAACTGGCGTTCCTTGCCGCGGCACCGGAAACTCAGACACTTTCGCGCGCCTGTTTCCTCGAACGGCTCGAAAGCATGCACTTCATTTGCATGTTCTACGATGAATCATACGAGTTTACGGCTTCTGCCGGTCTTCTGGATTGTGTGGAGTGGGCAAAGCCTATTGTCGGATCCCGCAGAACCCTCTTCGAGGATTTGGAGTCAGCGTTCGGTGAGATTGGTTATCTCTGTGACGAAAGTCAGCGAACGCAGGTCGTCGAATCGATTCTTGAGAATCTGGACGTCGCCCGATACCAGAGGCAGGTTGCCGGCATGCTTGCGGTCAAGGCATCGCGGAGTCCCCAACTCTTGGCCTTGCGGCAGTCCGAACTCGTGGAAGAACTCCTGCGCGGATGACGCTGGTCGGGGCGAGGCGCGGCGGTACGGCCAGGCGAACAGATGCCACGGAGTCGCGACTGCAGCGGCGGACGAATCGTTCGGTTGACCGCTTGACCACACGTGCCGCGTGGAACAAGCGGAACGCCAGGTGTGTTCGGGATGGCGGGAGGCGCGCCCCGCGGGCCGCGGACTTGTTGCCGGCCTCGGGTGCGTCTACGATTTTGTCCGTTGACACCATTGAGGCGGGATTTCGTTGACCCTCGAATATAGGACCTGCACCCGATGTGTCATGGACACCTCGGATCCCCTCATTACGTTCGATGCAAGTGGGGTCTGTAATCACTGTCGGGAATTCGACGCAGCCGCGCGCCGGCTGTGGAAGCCAGGCCCGGAAGGGGAAGTCGAACTTGCGGCGATCATCGCCGCGATGAAGCGCGCCGGGCGCCGGCACGAGTACGACTGCATCATCGGGCTGAGCGGTGGGCTCGACTCGACCTATCTCGCCCTGAAGATGGCAGAGCGCGGCCTTCGAATTCTCGCCGTGCATGTCGACGCCGGCTGGAATAGTGAGATCGCCGTGTTCAACATCGAGCAGACGGTCGAACACTGTGGCCTCGACCTTTTTACGTACGTCGTCGATTGGGAAGATATGCGCAAGCTGCAGCTTGCCTATTTCCGATCAGGAATTGCCAACCTCGACGTTCCCCAGGACCATGTGTTCTTTGCCACGCTCTACGAGCAGGCGGCGAAGAAGAAGATCCGGCATGTGCTCAACGGAGGGAACTTCGCCACCGAAGGAATTTTTCCGAAATCGTGGCATGGGCCTGCGCTGGATCGACGGAATCTGCTCGCTATCAATGACAAGTTCGGTGAGGGGAAGCTGTCGAGCAGTTACACAACCGTGAGCTTCCTGAACTACTACGCCGTTTATCCCTACATACGCAGGATCGTGGCCGTGCGTCCACTGAATATGATGCCCTACGTTCGGTCGGAGGCGCTCGACGAGCTCGTGCGGACTGTCGGATACAAGCCCTATGGTCGCAAACACGGAGAGTCGCTCTTCACCCGATTCTTCCAGAACCACGTCCTGCCCCGTCGCTTTGGGTTC
>JANPFX010000205.1:0-39932 GCA_031423635.1 Acidimicrobiia bacterium
GTCGCCATCGCCGGCCTCACTGCGCCGGAGACCCTCGCCACCCTCCGCCTGGCCAAGAGCCTCAACTGAGGCAGCATCCCGAGCGAGCCCTACGATGGGCGCCCTTCATGGATCGCATCGACATCACGTCGCCGGAGGACCCTCGGCTGGATCCGTTCCGTTCCGTCAAGGGCAGGAGTGACCGCAGCGACGGCACGTTCGTTGCCGAGAGCGAGATCGTGCTTGACCGTCTCCTCGAATCGACGTTCCGGATTCGTTCAGTCCTGTTGACTCCGGCCCGGGCTTCTCGGCTGCGCGAACAGCTGAGCGACGCGAGTGGTGAGCGAACCGAACCGTTCGACGTCCTCGTCGCCCCGCAAGCGGTCATCGACGCGGTGGTTGGCTACCCGCTGCACCGGGGGGTCATCACGCTCGCCGAACGACGGCCGCTTCCCTCGGCAACAGAACTCCTGACCCGATCACGCACGGTGTTGCTTCTCGAAGATGTGGCCGATCCCGAGAACATCGGATCGATGTTCCGCCACGCCGCCGGTTTCGGTGTCGACGCCGTGATCCTTCACGGCCACTGCGGCGATCCGCTCTACCGGAAGACGATCCGTACGTCGATGGGATGGACACTTAGCATCCCGTACTGCCGGATCACCGACACCGACATCACCATCGGTGAACTGCTGACCTCGGCCGGGTTCGTGTCGCTCGCGCTCACCCCATCAAAGGGCGCCCTTTCGCTGAGCCAAATTATCGACGGTATCGACGATGAAGCACGCATCGCAATCGTCCTCGGAGCCGAAGGCCCCGGCCTCAAGAACGACACGATGGCGGCGACGACGTTCCGGGCCCGGATTCCGATGTCGGACGGCGTCGACTCGCTGAACGTGTCCACTTCGGCGGCAATCGCCCTGTTCGCGCTGACCTCGGCCCAGCCGTCGCGCCTGTGCCGCTAGTGCACCGGTCACCCCTGGATGCGAACGAACCGGCAAGGTATGAAGATACGAACGGCACTTCACCGAACACCTTGAACAGAAAGACAAGCCATGCCCTTTCGTCTCGCGAACGTCGGCGGCCGCGCCGCCCTCTGTGATGCCACCCACTGGTACGACCTCGAGTCCGTGACCAGCGGTACGTTCACGGCCGACGTCATGGCCGCCATCACCCGCTCGGGCGAACTCCACCACATCGACCTCTCCACTCACACCCCGAGCGGCACGCTCGCCGACGCCAACTTCGACGCGGCCGTTCCCGCGCCGAAGAACTGCTTTGCCATCGGGCTCAACTACCGGAGCCACGCGGCCGAGTCGAACATGGAGCTCCCTGCGGCGCCGCTCACGTTCACCAAGTTCCCGAGTTGCCTGGTCGGACCCAACGACGACATCGTGCTGAACAGTGCTTTCGGCGACTACGAGGTCGAACTGGTCGTGGTGATCGGCCGGACGTGTCGCAACGTCGAGGAGGCCGATGCATGGTCGTACGTCGCCGGGCTTACCGGAGGCCAGGACATCTCCGACCGGGCACTGCAGTTCGCCGCCAAACCTCCGCACTTCGATCTCGGAAAGTCACGCGACACCTACGGGCCCATCGGACCGGTCATCGTGTCGACTGACTCCTTCGCCGACCCGGACAACGTCGCTATGACGTGTTCGATCAACGGTGAGCAGCGTCAGAAGGACTCGACGGCGAACCTCATCTTCAGCGTCCCGCAACTCATCGCCTACCTGTCCGCGATCCTCACGCTCCATCCGGGCGATGTGATCTTCACCGGCACGCCTGATGGCGTCGGCGCGGCGAAACGGCTCTTCCTCCAGCCCGGGGATGTGATCGACAGCGCCCTCGAAGGTATCGGCTCACTCCGGAACGTCTGCGTGGCATGAGCCCCGACCCAAACACCATCGATGTCGCGATCATCGGCGGGGGCCCGGTCGGCGTGGCGACAGCGCTGATGTGCCATCAGCGCGGGCTCCGGGTGGAAGTGTTCGAGCGGGCCAACGACGTGTACCCGCTGCCTCGCGCTGTGGTCATGGATGACGAGCTGCAGCGTGCGCTGGCCAACATCGGGTTGGGCGAGCAACTTGCCGCGGTGACCACTCCGATGCTGGGCGCTGAATTTGTCGACGCCGCACGCAACCGCCTGGTCGGTGCCGAGCTGCCGGTCGACGTGGCGTGGCCGCTCGGTTTTCACCCTGTTGTGTCGTACCACCAGCCGACGCTCGAGAACATGTTGCGAGCAGCTCTCGTCGAACGCGGCATCACCTTGCACCTCGGATGTGAGGTCGTCGACATGCGACAAACAGACGCGGGCACAGTCGACGTCGACGTCCGCAACGACCGACTCGGGGGACCGCTCTCCACCCGCTCGGCCCGCTGGGTCGTCGGCGCCGACGGGGCATCATCGCCGACCCGCAAGCGACTGGGCGTGGGACTCACCGACCTCGGCTTCGACCAGGAGTGGATCGTGGTCGACGTTCGGATGCATCGCGACGCCGGTCTCAAACCCTTCACCCAGCAGGTCTGCGATCCGCGACGCGTCGTCACTCTGGTTCCGGGGTTCCCCCCCTGGCACCGATGGGAGTTCCAGATGCGTCCCGACGAACGAGGAGTCGACCTCAACACACCCTCGGGCCTGACCGAGCTCCTTCGCCCTTGGATCAGCGCCGACGACGCCACCGTCGAACGAAGCGCGGTCTATCGATTCCACGCAACTGTCGCGACGGAGATGCGGGTCGGGAACGTCTTTCTCGCCGGTGACTCCGCGCACCAGATGCCACCGTTCCTCGGTCAGGGTCTGTGCAGTGGGCTGCGCGACGGCGTGAACCTCGCCTGGAAGCTGGCGCTCGTCAAAGAAGGACGGGCGAACGACTCGTTGCTCGACAGCTACCACGCTGAGCGACTTCCGCATGCGACCGGAGTCGTCCACCACGCGGTCGACACGGGCAGGCTCATCAACCATCTCGCCGCGACGGGCGGCGACGGCAACACGGCGGCGGGCTACGGAGGCGGTCGACCCTTCCCGACCCTGACTGGCGGCGTGCTGCTCTCCGGCCATCCGTCGGTCGGCCGTCAGATCGCGAACCCGATGCACGAGAACCGTCAGCGTCTCGACGCGGCGCTCGGCGACGGGTTCTCGTTCGTCACCTCGCCGGAGCAACGCGATCACGTCGTGACCTTGGCAGGTCGACGCTTCGCCGGGTGCCGAGCAACGGTCGTCGCCGCCGAACCCAAGCAGCTTCCGTTCGTCCTCGGACGCAACAACGCAGTGTTCGTACGCCCCGATCGCACGGTCGCTGCGGTGATCGACCTCGACGCCGACCCCACGGCGGACCGACTCCACACGCTCCTTGCGCGCTACGGCCTCGTCTGAGGGGAACGTGCGGCCTCAGGTGTCGAGCGAGCGCAGGAAGTTCTGGAGCTCCGGTTCGGCGATGGCAACGAGATGCTCGGGGGCAGGGAACGAGCCGGACGCGATGTCGGCGATGTACTCCCGAAACGCGGCGATCCGCTCCTGTTGCAGGCGGTCGTACTCGGTGGCGAAGTCGCGATAGCGCTTCGCGTGGCGCGGGTAGTGGCCACGGTTGGACCCGACGATGTCTTCGGCGAACAGGTACTGGGCGTCGCACCCACTGCCCGCTCCCATCGAGACCATGAACAACGACGTTCGTTTGGCAATGGCCGATGCCACGGCTTCCGGAACGACCTCGATCTCGGTGCCGAAGACGCCTGCCGACTCGAGGCGCTGGACGTGACGCCACACCTGGGTCGCCGAGTCCGCGGTCTTCCCGACGGCACGAAACCCGCCGGTCCACGTCGCCTTCGACGGGATCAGACCGACGTGGCTGACCACTGGGATCCCTTCCTCGGCGAGGCGCGAGATCGTCGAGAGTGCAGCGACGCAGTAGATCGCGTCGGCACCCATCTCGAGCAGCGCGAACGCGCGGCGAACGGCATCTTCCGGATCGGTAAAGGTACCGAACCCCAGGCCCGACATGATGACGCAGTTCGGCGCCGCCCGGCGATGTGCGGCCGACATCACGCCGCCATGGATCGAGAGCATGTCGATTCCTGCCTCGTCGGCCGCGGCTGCCTCCTCGGCGCTCAAGACGAAGACCATCGAGCGTTGGATCGTGCCGCGCCCGGCGCGCAAGTCGGCAATCGTGGGCTTCGTTCGCATGGTTCTCCTCGAGCTCGCTGTCTGCGGGTTCCCGTCCATCGGACAACGTACACACGCTTGGACTGCGCGCGTATTGCCCGTGTCCGATGATCGTCCCTAGGTTGTCGGCCATGAGTGATGCCGACATCAAACGAGCCGTCGCCGCAGTCCCGGTTCCGGAGTTCGCCGAGCACTTCTTCGTTCGGCCACCGAAGCTTTCCGACTGCACGGTTGCCATCGTCACCACGGCCGGTCTCCACCATCACGGTCAGGATGCCTTCACCGCGCGCGACACCAGCTACCGGATGCTCGACGGTGAGCGGACGGACATCCGCATGGGTCACTGGAGCCCCAACTTCGACCGGGTCGGATTCTCGGACGACTACAACGTCGTCTACCCAATCGACCGCCTGCGTGAACTGGCAGACGCCGGCGTTATCGGCCGGGTCGCCCCGCGCCATGTGTCGTTCACGGGGAACCAGGAGGAGACGATGACGGCACTTCGGCTCGACAGCGGACCAGCTGCCGCCGAGGAGCTGCGACGCGACGGCGTCGACGTGATCGTTCTCACGCCCGTTTGACCCCTCTGCACGCGTACCGTGTGTGCGCTCGCCCACGTCTTCGAGGGACTCGGATTCGCCACCGTCGTACTGGCGTCGATCCGCGAGCAGGCAGAGCGGATGTTCGCACCCCGCACCCTCTTCTGCGACTTCCCTCTCGGCCGCCCGCTCGGTCGGCCTTCCGACCCCGTGTTTCAGACACGAGTGCTCGAGGCAGCTCTGGCATTGCTGGATCGTGAGTCCGGGCCGGTCTTCGTGGAGTACCCGGAGGTCCTCGCCGATGAGGGCAGCGAGCAGATCTCCTGCGCCCTGCCTCCCCGGTTCAACCCCGCCGAGCTGGCCGCGGTCGACGAGGCAAACGCAATCAGGAGCGCGTACGAGAGAACAGCCGCGTCCAACGGCGGACGCACGAACTTCGGCCGTGTCCTCACACTCGAGCAGGTGCCTGAAGCGTTCCGGGCACTCGATCGGATCGCCTCGGGTACGCCGTGGAAGGAATCCGGTCTGCCTGCCGATCCGGCTCAGCTTTCAATTGATCTGCGCACGTATTACTGCGAGGCCGCGGTTTCCCTACCGGGGTCGACCGTCGATCCCGTCGGAAGTGGATGGGCTCTCGAGCGCTGGTTCCTGGAGCGCACCGAAGGCGGGAAGCTCCTGATGCGAGCCCGCGAGTCCATGAAGGAGGCCGGCGCGTCATTCGCCGTGTGGTTCTACATGGCTCCGCTCGACCAGACGACACCAGCGGCTCCCGCAAACTGATCTCCGAATGCCGAGACGTACCGGGAAGGTGACAGGCTGGAAGGGTGATTCCGTTCCCTGGTGCTGACCCGCTCCCCCATCTCTCGGTGCTCGACCTCGCCCCCGTCGCGTCGGGCTCCGGTGTCGGCGACGCGTTGCGGAACTCCATTGATCTCTCCCGACGACTCGAGGCGTTGGGATACCACCGGCACTGGGTCGCCGAGCACCATGGGATGCCCGGGGTGGCCTCGTCCTCCCCCGCAGTGCTTCTTGCCCATCTGGCCATGGCAACGACGACCATTCGCCTGGGCTCGGGGGGCGTCATGCTTCCCAACCACGCACCGCTCGCCATCGCCGAGCAGTTCGGCATGCTCGAAGCGATTCACCCCGGCCGGATCGACCTCGGCCTCGGCCGAGCTCCCGGCACCGACGGTCTCACCGCACGGGCGCTGCGGGGCGGCCGCCTCCAGGAGTCGGAGGACTTCATCGCCCGGCTGGGAGACCTCATCGGGTTCTTTCGGGGTTCCTTCGAACCGAGCCACCCATACGCGCGCATATCGGCGGTGCCTGGGGCGGGGAACATGCCGAGCCTCTGGATGCTCGGAAGCAGCGACTGGGGTGCCCAGGTGGCAGGCCAGCTCGGGTGGCCGTTCTCGTTCGCTCACCATTTCGGGATGGGCGGCACGGTGCAGGCACTCGAGCTGTACCGGGACAACTTCCGTGCCTCGGAATGGCGCCAGGCGCCCTACGCCATGATCGGCGTGCAGGTTCTCTGCGCCCCGTCCTTCGAGGAGGCCCGGTTCCTCGCCGGCGCAAGCGCGCTCGGCTTCCTTCGGCTCCGCCAAGGTCGACCGGGACCGATGCCCACGCCGGAGGAGGCCGAGGCCGCGACGCTGACCTCCGAGGAACGGGCATTCCTCGACAGCCGACTGGCCAGTGCCGTGCTTGGCACCCCCGCCGACGTGCACTCGCAGTTGACCGACCTGGTCGCGCGCTACGGCGTCGATGAGCTCATGGTCACCACTGCGACGCATCGCCACGAAGACCGGGTGAGGTCGTTCGAGCTGCTCGCGGACATCTGGATGCCTTCGGTGCGGACGGTTGCGTCGACTCAATCGCCGGTTTAGCTCTGGTCGGCCTCGACACCTGGTGCCGGCGTCGCGCCCGGGACGCCCGGGCCTCAGATCGCCGTGCCGACAAGCCGTCCGACGAGCGCAGTGACCGCCATCGCCGCGACGCCGGCGGTGAGCACCCGCAGCGTCGGCTTGGGCCAGGCGGCGCCACCGAGGCGCGCCCCGACGATCCCGAGAACGGCGAGGGCGAGAACCGTGACCACGACCACGAGCGCCAGCGCCACGCTCCGCGGGGCGGCAACCGCGATGAGGACAGGGGAGAGTGCCCCACACGCAAAGGCACCCGCTGACGCGAGCGCAGCTTGGAGCGGTCGGGCGGCACCATGCTCGCTGAACCCGAGTTCGTCACGGAGGTGGGCTTCGAGCGCGCCCGACCTATGCAGGTCCTCGGCGACTTGCGCGGCCGTGGATGGGCGTACGCCGCGCCCGACATAGATCGCGGTGAGCTCGGCCAGCTCGGCGTCCGGATCGGTGGCCAACTCACGCCGTTCACGTTCGGTGTCGGCCGCTTCGGCGTCGGCTTGTGCCGACACCGACACGTACTCGCCCGCCGCCATGGAGAGCGATCCGGCGCACAGCCCGGCGAATCCGGTGAGAACCACCGTCGAGCGGGTGGCCGCGCTGGCGATGATTCCGGTGAGAAGACTCGACGTGGAGATCAACCCGTCGTTCGCGCCGAGGACGGCCGCACGCAGCCACCCCACCCGGTCCAACCGGTGACGCTCAGGCTGGTGAATGCTCATGGAACTCCCGTTTCGTCCAGGTTGATCGACACCGAACGATGGCACAGCTTTCGAGGGGCAGCGGGGTGGGCCAACTTTGATGTGACCGAACGCTCGTCGTTACTTCGTCACGGTGAACTCGGCATACATCCCCTTCGTGAAGTGCACAAAGCCCTTTTGATCGAGGTTGCAGAACATCACGTACTTGCCTTCGGCGAGGTCGAGCGTCCATTCTTTCGTCGTTCCCGGCTTCACGCCCTCAACCTCACCCATGTGGAGGTTCTCGGGTGTCGCTTCTTCGTCAACCTCGCCATTCGGCTTGGTCGTGAGGTCCTTGACCGAGTCCACCCGGAACAGCACGGCCTCGTGCTCGAGCCCACCACCGTTGTGCACTTTGAAGGTGACCTCACCGGCGGAGATCGTCGATTTCGCCGGCTTGATCGAGAAATCGCCGAGTTCGACCTTGACAGCATTGCCGCCGCCCCCGCTGCTGCAACCGACAGCGCCGACGGTGAGAGCGGCAATGGCGAGTAGAGATCCGACGGTGCGACGCATGATGCCCCCTGAAAGGATGTGAATGAGAACCACGGTGCACCCGCGATGCGCCTCGGACGCAGGGTCCTTGGTCACCCCGGCCCAAGCCGTTACGCCCGATTCCGACGGGGGTTCCCGGCGCCGATAGCGTCGGGGCATGGACGGGATGGCAAAACGCGTGCTGGCCGCTCTCGGATCCGATCCCACCCAGGGATTCGTCATGCTCAACCGCCACGGAACGCCGATCTGGGCGAGTGACTCCGTGTTCTCGCTGGTCGATTTCAATGCCAACGCCGCCGACCCGCTTCTTGACGCGCTCCATCCCGACGATGTCGAGCTGTGCTCGGAGATCTTCGGGGTCGAGCGCGATGGCGTCGCCGACACGACCTTCGGCATGGACCGGCGTTTCGAGCTGCTCGTGCGGATTCGATCACCGCGGGGCGGATGGCGCCCCGTTGCCCTTCGTTTGCTGAACCTCGTCGACGATCCGCAGGTTGACGGCATGGTGTTGCAACTGACGCTCGCGAATCAGGAGCACAGCACCGTCGAAGCGTTCGACGCAGCGGCGTCGGGCGAACCGCTCCACGAGGTTCTGGGGCGTGTGCTGGAGACGCTGTGCAGCGGCGGATCTGCCGATTCGCAGGCCGCGGTGTTCGACGAGCACGATCGCTGCATCGCCGCGACCCCCGGCGCCGGCATCGCCCTCGGCGAATCGAGAATCGGCCCTGTCTGGCACGGCATGGTGAAGGATCGACTCGACCTCTCGGTTCCGGTCGTCGCCCCATCGACCGGTCGGCCTCTAGGCGTGGTGGTGACCCACTCGAACTTCCCCGACGTCCGACCCTTCACCCGGGCGCTCACCGGGCGTGTCGCCAGACGGATCGGGCTACTCGTCGAAGCGGAGCAAACGCGACAGGAACTGCGACGGCAGGCCGACGGCGACGCACTGACCGGTCTGGCCAACCGGCGCGCGCTGCACGCGCACCTTTCGCGAACCGACCTGGGGGACTGGGCGTCGGTCGCGTTCGTCGATCTGAACGGTTTCAAGGAGATCAACGATCGCTACGGGCATGACATCGGCGACGAAGTGCTGATCGAAGTCGCACATCGGTTGCGAACCGTCACTGCGGGACGCGACGTGATCGCCCGCATCGGCGGCGACGAGTTCGTCCTGGTTCGCCACGGCGAGTCGCCGGAATCGTGCGCGATCGGATCCACGGACGTGGCACGTGCGGTCAACGGTCCCCTGGCCATCGGGGAGATCAGCCTTGAGGTGATCGCCAGTGTGGGCGTTGCCGTCGGCCCGGCGACGGAGACGGAAACGTTGATCGCCCGGGCGGACGCGGCGATGTACTCGTTCAAGGGCGATCGACGGGCGAGGCGTCGGAGGTAGAGCTGGCCCGCTTCCTCGACCTCCAAGACGCCGAGGAAGTCAGGTGGATGAGCTGTTCTTCCTCAGGTTCGTTGCATCGCAGCCGATCGTGCACTCAGTGAAGTCTGCGCCAAATCACGTCGACGAAGAGCTGCGAGTGCACGCGCTCCATCAGTTGGGCATTCTCGACACGGGTGCGGAAGAGCGCTTCGACCGGATCACCCGGCTTCTCTCGACCGTTCTCGACGTTCCGATATCCCTCGTCAGCCTGATCGACACCGATCGCCAATGGTTCAAGTCGCGCGTCGGGCTCGACGCGACGCAGACGTCTCGGGATGTGGCGTTCTGCAGCCATGCGATCGTCGAGGAAGGCGATGTCCCCTTCGTCATCCCTGACTCTCACGTTGACGAGCGGTTCCACGACAACCCCCTGGTCGTGGGCGACCCCGGCGTCCGGTTCTACGCCGGACAAGTGCTGCGCGATCCTTCCGGCCTTCCAATGGGAACCCTCTGCGCCATCGATCGCAAGCCACGAGAGCTCAGTGCCGATGAGCAACAAGCACTGATCGACCTCGCCCACATCGTCGAGCAGGAACTCGCGAACGATGCTCAACGATCACTCCTCGTCCAATTGGACGAATCGGAGACCCGCAAGGCGCTGATCCTCGACACCCTGACCGAAGGGCTGGTGTTCCAGGACACCGACGGCCGGATCCTCAACTGGAACGTGGCCGCCGAGCGGGTCCTGGGACTTTCCGCCGAAGAGCTCGGCGGCCGGACCTCGATCGACCCAAGGTGGCGGGCAATTCACGAAGACGGGACACCATGGCCCGGCGACACGCATCCGGCAATGGAGTCTCTGCGAACCGGTCTTCCGGTCAACAGGCAGATCATGGGCGTCCATCAGCCGCGTGGCAGCCTCGTCTGGCTGCGGGTCAACGCCAACCCAGTACTCGACGAGCGCGGCAAGGTGACGTCAGTTCTGGCGGCGTTCGCCGACATCACGCTCGAACACGAGCTCAGGATCGAGCAGCGCCGCTTCAGCTACCTCTTCCGCAACGCCGCAGACGTCATCACGGTCGTCGACGTGACGGGACGGACGAAGTTCACCAGCCCCTCGGCCGAGCGCGTGCTCGGCTACGACCCGAGCGCCGCCACTGGATCGATGATCTGGGAAATGATCCACCGCGACGATCATGAGTTGACGCGCAAGGTCCTCGACCAGGTAACCGCCACCGGTGATCCGAGTGACCCGTTCACCACACGAGTGCGCATGGCCTCCGGCGCGTGGCGCCATCTCGAATGCGTCGCGGTCAACATGCTCGCCGAGCCGACCGTCGGTGGGATCGTTCTCACCGCTCGCGACGTCACCGAGCGACACAACATCGCCGAAGCGCTTGCCTACTCCGCGTCGCACGACGAGCTCACGGACCTGCCGAATCGCCGGAAGCTGTCGGCCCACATCGCATCGGCTCTGGAGCGAGCGGCGAACGAACAGCGCCACGTCGCGCTCTGCTTTGTTGACCTCGATCGGTTCAAGGAAGTCAACGACACGTTCGGTCACGCCGTCGGTGATCGCCTGCTCGTCGCCGCCGCGCAGGCAATTCGACACACCGCCCGACCTGGAGACCACGCGGCGCGGGTCGGCGGAGACGAGTTCGTAGTTCTCCTCGACCCGGTTCAGGACGAAGCAGAAGCCCAGTCGATTGCCGAGCGCATCCACGACGCAATCCTGGGGCAGTACGTGCAGGGGCTACCGGATGGTCTCGCACAGGCGAGTGTCGGTGTCGCGTTGAGCGAACCGGATGACACTCTGTCGAGTCTCATGCAGCGAGCCGACACCGCGCTCTACGCGACGAAGGCCACGCGTGCGTACACGCCGGCAACAACGTCGTCGCACACCTGACGCAGCGCCGCGCTCCCCGTCGGAACGTGACGGCTACTCACGCGCCATCGTGGTGCGTCCGACGGCCGCGTGGTCGAGCACCTGATCATCGCCCAACGAAACCGTGACCTTCGAGAGTCCACCGGTGAAGACGAACGGACTCGGGTAGTCGCCGACCGTGGTCCCACGGTCGAGACCGATGTCGAGGCCCGACCAGGAGATAACGACGTTGAACATCCCGCGACTCGTCATCTTCCCGGCCACTTCACCGTCGATCAGCAATGTGCCGGTGCCCGCAAGTCCCTCGCGGGTCATGCGGAACCCGAGCGTGCCCGACCAGGCGCGCGGAACCGGACGATCGGAGGTGACGACCTGATGGCTCCCGCCGATGTTGAGGTCGTGGACGAGGCGTCCGTCCTTCACATAGAGGCTGTAGCCACTCGTCTTGTCGCCGTGCGACAGCAACACGCCCTCCGCTCCGTCCTTGGGGATGTCCACGTGGGCGGTGATGGTGTAGCTGCGGCTGCGGACGTCGGGGGCAACGTCGGAGGGCACATGCCCCATGCCGCGCCAGAAGGTGAACAGCGTACGGTCGCCGGTGTGGCGCTCGGCGTTCTCGGCGAACCGCGGCGCGAACCGGTCGTCGAGCGGTAGCACCTGGTGCGCTTCGGCCTGGCGCCACCACTCCGCCTTCATCGCTTCGAGCCGATCGGGCTGGGCATCGGCGAGGTCGTTGTTCTCGGAGAAGTCCGCGTCGAGGTGGTACAACTCCCATCGGTCGTCGTCGAAGGGGGTTCCGGGCGCGTGGTAGGCCACGGCCTTCCACCCGTCCTGCCAGAGTCCGCGGTGACCGAACATCTCGAAGTACTGGACCTGCTTCGAACTCGTTGCACTCGCGTCGTGCAGTGACGCAGCGAAGCTCGTCCCCTCGATCGGCTGCTGCTCGACGCCGCCGATGACGGCGGGTGCGGCGATACCGGTGATGTCGAGCAGGGTCGGCGTGAGATCGCTGGCGTGGCAGAACAGGTCGCGCATCTCGCCGCGAGCCGCCAGCCCGGACGGCCACGAGATCACAAGTGGGTCGCGGATACCGCCCCCGTGCGTGTTCTGCTTGTACCGCTTCAACGGGGTGTTGGCGGTCATGGCCCACCCCCACGGGAAGTTCGTGTGGGTGTCGGGGCCGCCGATGTCGTCGAGTCGGGCGAGCTTCTCCTCCATGGGCTCCGGGATCCCGCTGTAAGGCCCGAGCGCGTTGATGAAGCCCTGAGGCCCGCCTTCCTGGCTGGCGCCGTTGTCGGACAGCACCAGGATCAGCGTGTCGTCGAGCTGACCGGATACGTCGAGGTGGGCGATCAGGCGGGCCAGGTGCTGGTCGGAATGGTCGAGCATTCCCGCGTAAACGGCCTGGAGTCGGACGAAGACCTTTCGCTCGTCCTCCGTGCACTCGTCCCACGGCTTGACCCAATCGTTCCGGGGCGGGAGCTCGGAATCGGGAGGAACAATGCCGGCAGCTTTCTGCTTGGCGAGACGATCAGCGCGCGTAGCATCCCAGCCCTTGCCGAACACCGGCTCGTACTTGTCGATGAACGACCGGGGCACCTGATGTGGCGCATGGCAGGCACCGAGCGCGACCCAGCACAACCAAGGCTGAGCCGGCGCACCAGCCTCGTGGTCGGCAATCATGCGGATCGCGGCGTCGAAGAGATCCTGCGTGAGGTGATAGCCCGACTCGTAGGTGCCGGGCGCCGTGACATGGGTGTTGTCCTGCACGAGTTCGGGTGAGTACTGGTCCGTCTCGGCATCGAGGAACCCGTAGAACCGATCGAAGCCGCGACCCAGCGGCCAGCCGTCGAACGGGCCGGTCGGGCCCGACTCCGTGGTGGGAGTGGCGTGCCACTTGCCGAGCATGTAGTTGCGGTACCCGTGAGGGCGCAGCATCTCGGCAAGGGTTCCGGCCGACCGGGCGATCTTGCCCCGATAGCCGGGAAAGCCCGAGTCGAAGTTCGCCAGACAGCCCATGCCGACCGAGTGATGGTTGCGCCCGGTCAGCAGCGCGGCACGTGTGGTCGAGCACATCGCCGTGGTGTGGAATCCCGTCATCCGCACACCACGGGCGGCGATCGCGTCAATGGTCGGCGTATCGATCTCGGAGCCGTAGCACCCGAAGTCACTGAATCCCACGTCGTCGAAGAGCACCACCAGGATGTTCGGTCCCCCACGCGGAGGACGCTGCGCTTGGGGCCAGTACGGCTCGGAATCGCTCAGCGTGCGGCCAATGCGTCCCGGGAATGCAGCCATAAGTGTGGAGAAGCTATCCGAAGCTCCCGTTCGCGCCGAATCTCGAAAGGTGATCCGGCCGAGGTGTAGCGGTTCTCTGTGCCGCTCGTAGAGTTCGGGGGTGCCTGACGTGGAAACGATCGGAACCGGCGGACCGCTCCGGGGATTGCGGGTTGTCGAACTCGGCGTCATCCTGGCCGGTCCCTTTGTCGGTCGGATGCTCGGCGATTTCGGAGCCGAGGTGATCAAGGTCGAGGCTCCCGGCTCAGGCGACCCAATGCGCGACTGGGGGGCGACGCGCGCCGACGGACCGAACGGCCCCCGGGCGCTGTGGTGGCCCTTCCTCGCAAGGAACAAAAGGCTGATCACCCTTGATCTACGTCAACCCGAGGGCCAGGACCTGGCCCGGCGTCTGATCGACGAATGCGACGTGCTCGTCGAGAACTTCAAGCCCGGCACATTGGAGCGGTGGGGCCTGGCACCCGAGGTGCTTCTCGCACGGAACCCACGCCTGATCGTCGCTCGCGTCTCAGGCTATGGACAGACCGGCCCGTACGCCCACCGACCCGGCTACGCCTCGGCCGGCGAAGCCGCTGGAGGGCTCCGTTACCTGAACGGTTTCCCCGACCAGCCACCGCCCCGCATGGGTCTGTCGATGGGTGATTCGCTCGCCGGGATGTTCGCCTTCCAGGGCGTGCTCCTCGCGTTGTACAACCGGGCTGCCAACGGCGGAGCGGGCCAGGTCATCGATGTCGGGATCACCGACGCATGTCTGGCCGTATCGGAATCGGTCACGACGGAGTTCGCCAAGTTGGGAGCGATCCGCCAACCGCAGGGTGTCCGTCTCGCCCACGTCGTCCCGTCGAACCTCTACACATCTCGAGACGGCCGACGAGTGGTGATCGCGGCAAATTCCGACAGTCTCTGGCAACGTCTCTGCAAGGTCATGGGACGGACAGACCTTGCAGAGAACCATCTGTACGCAGATGATCTCGGTCGTAGGAACCACGCGGACGCGCTTGACGCCGAAATCATGCAGTGGGCGGCAACGCTCAACTTCGCCGATCTCGCGCGAAGACTCGACGACGGCGACGTGGTGTTCGGCCCAGTCAATTCCGCGGAGGATCTGGTGAACGATCCCCACTTCCGGGACAACCTCTCCCTCATCACCATGACCGACCCGGAACTCGGCGACCTCGTCGGCCCAGGCGTTATCCCACGATTGTCAGACACTCCGGGGCACGCCGGTCACACCGGGCACTGGGCCCTCGGTCATGACAACGAAGATGTGTACGGCGCGCTCCTCGGAATGTCCGCCGACGAGCGCCGTGCCCTCGCCGACCGCGCGGTGATCTAGGTGGGGTTTGGAAACTCTGTAGCTCTCAGAGCGACAATTCGTCCGAACTCCCACCGAGATGCGGCGGCGTGTCGTACAGGAAGCGGAAGACCTCCGGCCGTCGATCCTGTTGGATCGGCCAGGTGCGGCGGGCCTCGGGGATGACTGACGTGTCGACCGTGGCGTGGAGGATGTGGCCCGCCTCATCCGCTGGGGCAATCGCCACGACCCGGCCGGTCGGTTCGATCACACACGATTGCCCGAAGAACGTGATCGTCTGGCCGTTCACGACCTCGGGCCCACCGCGGTTCACGGCGACCACCCAGCACCCGCTCTCCATCCCCCGGATCCGCAATTCCGGAACGAAGAGCTCAGAACGCCAGCCGAACGACGAGACCACGACGATCACCACTTCGGCTCCCATGTGCGTAGCTGCCATCCAATGCTCGGAGAAGCTGCGGTCGTAGCAGATGAGCACGGCGACCCTGATGCCGTTCAGCTCGAAGATGCACGGCCCGGCCCCCGGCCCGTACCAGTGCTTCTCGTCGGTGGTGAGCGTCGGAGTCTCGACCTTCGGAATGGCCAGCTTGCGGTAGTAGTGCAGCGTCGAACCGTCGGGAAGCGTGCCCTCAACGAACGCTCCGGTCCCGTCGATGATCGGTGCCGCGTTGTAATAGACGCCTTCATCGGTGCGCTCGTAAATGCCGAAGCAAACCGCGGTGCCCGTCTCGGCCGCGACCTTGGCGAAGGCGTCGGTTGTCGGGCCAGGGACCGTCTCCGCCCAGCTCCAGAACCGATCGTCTTTGGTGGTGGCGCAGAAGTAGGGGGCGGTCGCCAGCTCGGGAAAGAGGACGAGGTCGGTACCCTTCTCGGCTTCCTGTCGGAACGTATCGAGCAACGCCGACGTGTTCGCCACGAGGTCTTCCGAACACGACCCGGACTGGACGACCGTTACGCGAAGTTGCTTGCCCGTTGACATGCCGGACAAGCGTAGTCACGAACCTGACCGAAATACATCAGAGGATTTCACTCGACCGGTGATTCGCTGACAGAATCGCGCTATGGCAGATTCCACGATGTCCTCAGACGTTCTCGGTTCCTCCGACGCCACAGCCGGCGCCACCATCAGCGAAACCATCGCAAACTTCGCCGCCGACCTCAGCTTTGCCGACCTTCCGGCGAACGTCGTGGAGCGCTCAAAGCTGTTCATCCTCGACTGCGTCGGCATCGCCTTCGCGTCGACGCGCTTCGAGTTCAGCCGCACCGCTCTCAGTGCGCTCACCGGATTCGGCAGTGAGGGATCGGAGCCCGTCGTCGGCTTCCGCAACAGCCTGCCCATACGTGACGCGGCGTTGATGAACGGCATCTTGATGCACGGGCTCGACTACGACGACACCCACGTCGCTGCCGTGTGCCACGCGTCGACAAGCGCTGTCCCGACAGCCCTTGCCATGGCCAACAACAAGGGCCTCCCGGGCCGCGATCTGCTCGTGGGCTACGTGCTCGCGGTTGAAGTGTCGGCGCGCATCGGTATGGCCGCCAACGGCGGCTTTCACGAGGTCGGCTTCCATCCGACCGGTGTGGCGGGTGCATTCGGCTGCGCAACCGCGGCAGCGAAAATGGAAGGCCTCCCAGCGAAGCTGATCGCGTATGCCCAAGGCTTTGCCGGTTCCACTTCGGCCGGTCTCCTCGAGTTCCTCGATGACGGTTCATGGACGAAACGGGCACACCCTGGCCTGGCGGCGTCGAACGCGATCACTGCCGCGGCTTTCGCACGCCAGGGATTTCAGACTCCGTTGCGCGTCTACGAGGGTCGCTTCGGCTTCTTCAACACCCACCTGCAGAACAAGGTGCCCGATCTGGCCGCATGCACCGAGGGCCTGGGTGAGACCTGGGAAGTATTGAACAACGCCGTGAAGCCGTTCCCGGTGTGTCATTTCACGCACGCCTTTGCCGATGCCGCGATGATCATCGTGAAGGGCAACGGCATCGCCCCTGGCGACATCGCCAAGATCGACGCCTACATTCATCCGACTCCAGGGCAGGTCGTGTCGTACCCCGCGGAGAAGAAGCTCCTGCCGAAGAGCGACTACGACGCGAAGTTCTCGCTGCCCTACATCGTGGCCGCCTCGATCGTTCGCGGACAGTTCGGTCTCGCTGAATTGGAGAACGACGCCATCGGCGATCGGGAGATCCTCGATCTCGCGGCGAAGGTCACGTGCTTCGACGATCCAGATTCCGGATTCCCCAAGCACTACAGCGGGGCGCTCGAGATCACCCTCCACGACGGGCGGGTGTTTGCCCATCGCGAACAGGTCAACCGCGGTGCGGATGAGCGACCGCTGAGCGCCGACGAGATCATCGTGAAGTTCCAGGACAACATGCGGACCGCGACCTCACGTGACATCACCCATCGCGTGCAGGACCTCGTCCTCGGCCTCGACACGATGGCTGACAGTCGAGTGCTCGGTCAGGCGCTGCGCGGATGAGTGTCCAATTCGGACTCTTCCTCACCAACCAGCATCCGGTCGGCACCGATCAGGTTCAGGCGCTGAGGGAGCAGATCCGCGTTGTTCATGCCGCCCGCGATCAGGGATGGGACATGTTGTGGGCCGGCCAGCATTTCCTCGCCGAGGGAATGACCCACATCCAGCCCCTCGCCTACCTCGCCCGGCTCGCCCCCGAGACCGGCAGCATGCGTGTCGGGATCGGCATAAACCTGCTCTCGCTGCTCAATCCACTCGAAGTGGCCGAGAACTACGCCGCGCTCGACGTCGTCCTCGAAGGACGCCTGATCTATGGCGTCGGGCTCGGGTACCGCGACAAGGAGTACCAGGCATTCGGCCTGTCGAAGAAGGGACAGGTACACCGTCTCGAGGAGAACCTGCGCATCGTGACCGAGCTGTGGTCGGGCAGGGAGGTCCACGCCGATCTGCCCTGGTGCCAACTCGACGGCGCATCGCTCACGTTCCTGCCAGTGCAGCGGCCGAGGCCCGAAATCTGGATGGCGGCGAACTCCGACGCTGCCGTCGAGCGGGCCGCCAGACTCACCGATGCATGGATGATCAATCCCCACGCAACCACCGAGACGGTGCTGCGACAGATCGACCTCTTCAACACGGCTGCACAGGCGTGCGGGCGAAGCGACGTCACCACGCTTCCCTTGATGCGGGAAGTGTTCTGCGCCCCGACCCGAGAAGAAGCCATCCGGCTTGCTGCGCCGTATCTGTCGGCGAAGTACAAGGTCTACGCGCAATGGGGCCAGGACAAGGTCATGCCGGACAAGGACGACTTCGCCGCCGCATACGAGCAGCTGTCCGAGCAGCGATTCGTGGTCGGGTCGCCCGACGACGTGATCGCTGAGCTCGCGCCTTGGCGCGCCATCGGGGTGAACCAGTTCATCATCCGCACCCATTGGATCGGGATGCCGGTCGAGTCCACATTGCAGTCCGTCCGACTCATCAGTGAACACGTGATGCCCGCCCTGCGGGCGTGAGACCGGTCAGGATGAAACCGTATGGTACTGACCGCACCGAAGGGGGCCACGACGATCCTGCGGGCACGGCCGAAGAGATCGGCCCGCTGGCGATCGAGCGCATTCGGCCGGCGTACCGCCAGGTTGCGGACCAGCTTCGAACGAACATCGTCACCGGTGTCCTGATCCCGGGACAACGCCTGCCCATCGAGCCCGAACTCGCGAAGGTGTTCGGCGTGAGCCGATCCACGATCCGCGAAGCACTCGGCAACCTGACGTCGAGTGGCCTGGTGGTGACCCGTCGCGGGGTGAACGGCGGAACCTGGGTCGCAGTTCCGTCGACGGACCAGATCAAGGGCTATCTAACCGACTCGATCGGCATGATGATGCACGCCGAAACGCTCAGCGACGACGGGATTCTCGAAGCGCGCTTACTCCTCGAGGTTCCGGTTGCCGGCCTCGCAGCTCAACGCAGAAACGAGGATCAGCTCAAGAGACTCGGGAACGATGTTGTTCGCGGAAAGGCGTCCGAAGCCGAACACCGCTCACGCGGGCGGTCCTTTCATCTCACGATGCTCGAAGCGGCGGGCAATCCTCTGCTCGATCTCATGGCCCGCCCAGTCTTCGACGTGTTGACGACTCGTTACGTCGCTCGCGCCTCCTCCCCGGCCTTCTGGAAGAAGGTCAACCAAGAACACCGTCTCATCCATGAGGCAGTTCTCGCGGGAGATGCCAAGACCGCTGAGTTGACGATGCACGAGCACGTGCACCATCTCAACTCGGTCTACCAGAAGATCGACCACTAACCGGCCGCGTGCCGTCGTTTCGGAAAGCTTCCATGCGCCCGCTCGAAGACATCAGGATCATTGCCGTCGAACAGTTCGGGGCCGGTCCGTTCGGCACCGTCCATCTGGCCGATCTCGGCGCCGACGTGATCAAGATCGAGGATCCGAGGACGAACGGCGATGTCGGCCGCTACGTTCCACCGTTCCAACACGGCGAGGACTCACTGTTCTTCGAGACCTTCAACCGCAACAAGCGGTCGCTCTCGCTCGACATCACGAGCACGTCCGGTCGGAAGGTGTTCGAAGATCTCGTCTCGACCGCCGACGCGGTGGTCTCCAATCTTCGGGGCGACGTCCCGGCGAAACTCCGGATCCAGTACGAACACCTCAAGCACATCAATCCGAAGATCGTGTGCGTCTCACTCTCGGGTTTCGGCAACGTCGGACCACGCGTGACCGAGCCCGGCTACGACTACATCCTGCAGGGCATGTGCGGATGGATGAGTCTCACCGGCGAACCGGATGGCCCGCCGGCCAAGTCGGGACTGTCCCTGGTCGACTTCTCCTCCGGGTACGTGCTCACCGCGGCGACTCTTGCCGGCATCCATGCCGCCCGGCGCGATGGCGTGGGGATGGACTGTGACCTGTCGCTCTACGACACGGCCATGAACCTCCTGTCCTATCCGGGCACGTGGGCGCTGACCGAGAACCACGTGATCGGACGCACAACCCGGTCATCACACCCGTCGCTTGTCCCGTTCGGCAACTATCCAACCGCCGACGGATGGATCGTCCTCACCTGCGCCAAAGACAAGTTCTGGGAGCGGCTCTGCGAGGCAATCGGCCGAGCAGATCTTCTCCAGGACGTCCGGTTCACCGACTTCGAGCAACGTCGTGTCAACAAAGTTGCGTGCGAAGCGGAGCTCGACAAGTCCCTACGCGCGCATAGCACTGATGAATGGCTCGATATCCTGACAGCGGCAGGCGTGCCGTGCGGTCCGATCTGGTCCATCGACCAGGCTGCCGCAGATCCTCACGCGGCAGCTCGGCACGTGATTGCCGAGACAGACCACCCCTACTACGGGACCGTTCGTCAGTTCACCTCACCGATCCGGGTCGGTGCTCCTCGCACCGATCACGTGCGCGCTCCGTCTCGTAACGAGCACGCCACCGAGATCTTGAGCGGCCTGCTCGGCTACGACGCCGAACAGATCGCCGAGTACGAGGCAAACGGAGCCTTCGGCTCCTAGTGTCCCGTCGCCGAAGTCAGAAGCGGAGTCCGAGGCCCTCGGCAATCGAGTTCCGCTGCACTTCATCGGCACCGCCGGGAATCCGGAAGTTGCGGGCCAACTGGAACAGCTTGTTGATCTCGGTGTCGCGCATGACGCCTGCGGCACCGTGGAGCTGCAACGCACGATCAGCGATCCGGTAGAAGCATTCGTCGTTGGTCAACTTCACCGCCGAGATCTTGCGAATCTCCTCGCGGGGACGCGGCGTCTTCCACCACGGTCCCGGATGGTCGAGCTCATGCGCCACGGAAAGCGAAAGCGAGCGAGCCATCATCCAGTCGGCGTAGCTGTCGGCCACCATCCATGCGATGCCTTGATTCGCGCCGAGCGGCTTGCCGCCGATCACTCGGCTCCTCGCCCGCTCGACCATTCTGTGGATGAGCAGCTGGCCCCAGCCCGAACACATTCCACCTCTCCGCATGCGGGTCCAATTGATCGAGGCCATGGCGATGTCGAAGGCTCCACCGACCTCGCCGATGACGGAATCAGCGGGAAGCACGAGGTCGTCGAACATGACTTCGCCGGTGATGCCGTCGTTGAACATGGTCTGATACACCTTGCCCGTCGAGAACCCGCGCGACCGCGCCTCATGCGTGTCGAACTGGAAGTACGTGAAGCTGCGACGACCGTTGCCTGGATGAGTCACCGCAAGCACCTGAGCAACGTCGGCCTCGAACGCGTTGGTGATGTAGGCCTTGTGCCCGTTGAGGACCCAGTCGCCGTCGCGCTGAACGGCATTGGTCTTCATGTCGAACAGGTTCGATCCCGCTCCTGGCTCGGTGATGGCGTGGAACGCGGTCTTCTCGCCACGGACAAGGGGAAGGGTGAACTCGTCGCGGTGGTGGTCGTGGGCGAAGATCACCCGGGGCGTCGCCCCTTCACTCCATGACAGGAGCGCCGGGTTCAGCCGAAGGCCGTAGCTGTAGACCCGTTCCTCGACCCACAGCATGTCCTCGCGGTCGTAGTCCCTACCCCCGATCCGGCTCGGAAGGAATGCACCGTAGAGCCCCGCCGCTCCCGACGCTCGCATGATGTGGCGCCGGGCTTCCCAGATCTCGGGATGGAGTCGGCCGTCGGTGTCGAGGTAGTCGTCGACACCGGCAAAGCGATGGGCAAGGGATTCCTCCAGCGGGGCAACGACCGTTGCGTAGAGCTGATCGACCTCGGCGAGGGTACCGACGAGGTGCTCGGGGACCGAGAAGTCGCCGGCTGTTGGGAAGTCGTCGGGGAGCGCCATCTCCCTATAATACATCTGAGGTTTTCCTCGCCCGTAGCGGGCACCGCGCGACCCGCGGCGGTCAGCGGAAAGGAACGGGCGCGTCGGGAAGCGCGATGGTCGGGTACGCCGATGGACGGTGCCCGAGGAATCGGGGTCGATTGGCGTGTGAGCACATGAGGGGCAGCACATCCGACGCGGCGATCACGCCGAGGGCCCCGCGGCGCGAAGTCTGCTCACCGAAAGCGGACACATCGTCAGGCCGGACCGAGGGCCCGGTGATGACGAACGGAGTCGGGTCGCCGGTGTGCAGAACCCCTCCGGATGCCGGGGTTGCGTGGTCACCGGTGACGGCGATGACCCAATCGGAGAACGGGGGCCGCAGAAGCGCGGCAAGTTGCGCGTCGCACCATTCGACCGCCGCCGTCTTCGCACGTGGATCCTTCGTGTGTCCTGCTTCGTCGGTCGCCTTGGTGTGCACATGGACGAACTCGGCGCCTCGTTCGATCAGCTGCCTCGCAGCATCCAACGAATCGGCCAGTGATTGCGTTCCCGTGGTTGCGTCGATCGTCTCCATACCAAGCAGCCGACCAAGCCCTCGGTAGAACGGACTCGTGGGGACCATCGCACCACGAAGCCCAGTGACCTCAAGGAATGATGGGACCGGGCCGACCACGCTCGCCCACTTCGTCGTGAGGGTGTCGAGCGCCGGCAACCCGCTGGCACCTCTGGCGAGATTCACGGGGTCTTGGCCGAGGGTCGCCCGTACCCAGCGGAGGTACTCGGCGAGGGCACTCGCCGTGGACTCAGACCCGGTGATTCCGAAATCGGAACCTCGCACGGCGAAAGGCTGCAACATCGGGTGAAGGCGTTCGAAGAACGGGTCGGTGTCGGTCACCGCTCCGACGTCACTCTCCGGGCGTGCCGTGATGGTGAGGATGCCTTCGCCTCTGTCGAAGACCGTCAGCTCGAATCGATGGGTCGAGGTCTCATAGAGGCGCACCTTCTCGAGGAGAGCCCGCGCGACCTCTGGTTCGTCGCGCCGAACCCGTCCGGTGATCCAGATCCTGCCTGCATCATCCGTAGCGGAGGGACGAAGCGCGGCGAACAGCATGAGCGAGCCAGGCTGCGGGATCAGGCCGTGGCCGAGCGCTTCGAGACGGGTCCGTCCGGGAAAGGCAATGTCGGAGAAACCGAAGAGCGACCAGTGGGCGATCTCGCTCGCGGCGGCGCGACCCCAGCCCAGCGGCACGTGCACCCCCGATTCTCCGCGGCGGGCCACGGCATCCAACACCGGGGTACGTGCCGCTTCGGTGGCGGTGCGCGGAAGTCCGGTCGGCCCGTCGGCCAATTCTGCGTGCGACCGATCACCCAGCCCGTCGAGGAGCACGAGGATCATCGGGCAACGGTCATCGGATGGCCTCGGATGATCCTCGCCATAGTGCAGTGGTGAAGCGGCCCCCGTCATCGTGCGCCCTGGCCTCCGCCGCGGGGGTGACGATCAGTCGTCGCCACCGACCCGTCGGCCAACCAGGCCTCGATCAGGCTCGAAACTCCGGCCGGAACGTCCTGGGTCCAGGAGCGGTCCCCCAGACGTATACGGCCTCGGATCGACGTGCCCGACACTTCACACGGCACGGCAGGGACCGATCGAACCGCGAACTGCGTCGCCAGTTCCAGCATCTTCCGCGACTCCCAGGGTCCTCGCGCCCGCACCCAACACTCAGTGCCTTCTGGGAGGTACGACGACCAGAGACTCGGTTCATGGATCGGGAACGGGGTGATCCGTACTCGGGCGAGGACACCGAGAGGTTCGAGAGCGGCACGCACGAGTTCGGCCCGCTGCCAATAGGTGAACGGGTTCGCCTGTTCGGTGTGACGATGCGGCGCTTCGTCGACCGGAGTTCTCCACGCCGGCTCCGCGTTGGTGATGGCCACGATGAGTTGCTGGCCCGAGTGGAGCACCGCTTCGGCCAGGGAGAGATGATCACGGTGAAACGGCTGGAACCGGCCGATCACGCAACCCCACGATGCGGAGGAGTCGTCGCGCACCATGGAGTTTCTATCTTACGAGTCTGTTAAAACCTCTGAGGAATCGTGCGGGCGAGTTGTCGCTACTCGGGGCCGTCACTAGAGTTCGGTAGCTCAGTTCCCCCCTACAGGAGGCTTTTCCATGGACTTTGGCGTCTTCATCCCGATCGGCAACAACGGGTGGATCATCTCGAAGAACTCACCGCAGTTCATGCCGAGCTTCGAACTCAACAAGCAGATCACCCTTGCCGCGGAGAAGCACGGCTTCGAGTTCGTCCTGTCCATGGTCAAGCTTCGCGGCTTTGGCGGGGAGACGGAGTTCTGGGATCACAACCTCGAATCGTTCACGCTCATGGCCGGCCTCGCCGCCGTGACCGAGAAGATCAAGCTCTACGCATCGACCGCCATCCTCACGCTGCACCCGGCAATGGTCGCCCGCATGGCGGTCACCATCTCCGACATCTCGAAGGGCCGTTTCGGCATCAACATCGTGTCGGGCTGGAACATGAGCGAGTACCAGCAGATGGGCGTTTGGCCGGGCGACTCGCACTTCGCGAACCGCTATGAGCACTCGTCGGAATACGTCGCGATCATGAAGGACCTCTGGGAGAACGGCCGCAGCTCGATCAAGGGCGACTTCTACCAGCTCGACGACTGCATGGTGCAGCCGAAGCCGACCGCCCACATCCCGATCGTCGGGGCCGGACAGTCGGACCGGGGCATGCAGTTCTGCGCCGAGTACGGCGACTACAACTTCATCGTCACGCCGAGTGACCTCGAACTGATGCGGTCCATGAGCTCGCAGCTGCAGGACGCCGCCGAAAAGACCGGCCGCAAGGTCGGCGCCTACGCCCTCAACATGATCTTCATCAAGGACACCGATGCGGAAGCCGAGGCCTATGTGCAGTACTGCAAGGACGGTGCCGACACCGATGCCCTGGCGTTCATGATGGGTATGGCGGCGGCCGACGTCAACGCCAGCGAGACCAGCACGGCGCGTCAGATCCTGCAGGACATGCAGAACAACTGCATGTTCAACATCAACGTCATCGCGGGTTCGCCGGCCACCGTTGCCCGTAAGGTCGATGAAATCGCCGCCATCCCGGGCGTCGCCGGGATGATGTTCACGTTCCCCGATTTCGTGGAAGGTGTCGAGCGGTTCGGCACCGACGTGATGCCGCTGCTCGTCTGCAACAAGTAAGGCGTCGATCATGTCGAACCCGGCTGCCCTGAATGTCGTTGTCGTCTGCGGCAATCCGAAGGCCAACTCCCGCACCCTGGGAGTGGCTGAGGAAGTTGCCAGGCAAGCGGCCAGAGCAGCCGGGCGAGGCGAAAACATACGCACACATATCACCGACCTCGCCACTCTTGGGGGTCAGCTCTTCGACTGGTCGTCGGCCGATGTCAAGGCTGAAGTCGCCGTGCTGTCCGGAGCCGACCTCGCCGTGATTGCCTCACCCACCTACAAGGCGACCTACACCGGGCTGCTGAAGTCGTACCTCGACTGGTTCGGCCAGACCGGGCTCGCCGGCGTGGTGGCCATCCCCGTCATGGTCGGCGCGTCGACCGTCCACGCGCTCGCCCCCGAGGTTTTCCTTCGTCCGCTTCTGGTGGAGATCGGTGCGATCGTCCCGACCCGGGGATTGTTCGTGCTCGACGGCGAACTGGAGCAGCTTCCCGCCACTGTTGCCACGTGGGCCGAGGGCGCTTCCGGCGCTCTTGCCCGGCTGCTCCGATAGTTCGGTTCTCCTCGCCGGTGCCGTGGCACGCGGATCGGTCAAGAACACCGACCACGACGACGACTCGTCGTTCTCATGATGAACTCGTCATTCGAAACCACAGGTAGGACATGATCGAGCGGTCCCATGACGAGATGGTCGCGACCGCTCGAGTTGCCGGAGTGGAGCTCGACGATCGCTACGTGAAGCTCGCCGCCGATGCCATGGCGGTGTGGTGGGACGAGGTCGTGGCCGTTCGGGAAATCGATCTCGGGGGCATGGCCCACCCGTCGCCTCTTGAACCGAGAACTGCGCCGTTGGTGCACCCGAAGCACCCGATCCGGACCGTTCCCAACGCCACCGCACGCTCTCTGCCCACGTCGAGCGTCCCTGTACCGACTGATCTGGCCGACTGCACGGTGACAGAGCTCCTCGGCCACTTTGCCAACGGAACGGCCAGCCCGAGCGAGGCACTCGCCGCGTGCGTCGCCCGGATCGAGAGGATCGATGACCGGATCAACTCGGTGATGCACGTCGCGCTCGAAGAGGCCACCGTGCAAGCGCGTCGGTCCGATCAACGATGGAAGACCGGAGACGCCCGCGCGCTCGAGGGCGTGCCGTACGGACTGAAGGACAACATCTGCACCGACGCCATCGTGACGACCGGCGGTTCGAACGTGCTCGCCGGACACGTGCCGAGCGCGTCCGCCTTCGCTGTCGGCCGTCTCGACGACGCCGGCGCCGTCATGCTGGCAAAGCTGGCATCGACGGAGTTCGCCTGCGGTGGTGCGCTGAGCCCGTGGTACGGCGCCGTACACAATGCGTGGGATCTCGACCGATTCTCCGGTTCATCGTCGAGCGGGCCCGGCGGCGCAGTTGCGGCGCGCCTCGTTCCGTTCGCGCTCGGCACGGACACCCTCGGATCGATTCGCGTGCCCGCCGCGTGCACCGGGGTTGTCGGGTGGAAGCCGACCTACGGCGCGGTGTCGCGCCGAGGAGTGATGCCGCTTTCGTGGACCATGGATCATGTGGGTCCGCTGGCCCGCACCGTCGAAGACGCGGCCCGCGTCCTGCAGGTGATCAGCGCCCACGATGCCGGTGACGAGAGCTGCTACTCCGGCAGCCGGCCGGATCTTCTCGCCGCGATGTCAACGGCCGGCGACCTGACCGGTGTTCGCATCGGTGTCGCCCGCTCGTACTACGAACCGCTCGCCGACTCGATGGTCATCGCGGCCATGGACAAGGCGATCGACGTCCTCCGTTCATTGGGCGCAACCGCTGTCGACGTTGAGATCGACCACATCGAGCATTCCTTCGGTGCCGGTTGGCTCGCCCTGCTCTGCGAAGGCGCGAGCCTCCATGAGGACCTCTGGTCCCGTCCCGATGAGTACGACCCCGGTTTGGTCTTCCGACTCCTGGTCGGGAAGCTCGCGCCGGCAACCGACTACGTACGCGCTCTTCGTATGCGAACATTGATTCAGAACTCGTTCCAGCGAACCTTCGATTCGGTCGACGCGATCCTCTTTCCCGGGCTCGTCAGTTCCTCGCCCCGCTACGACGACCTGTTCTTCGACGTGAACGGCAGCAGGCATCCGCTGCAGAAGATGCACGCACGCTTCACCGGCCCTGGCAATGTGACCGGGCTTCCGGCGATCTGTCTTCCGTCAGGGATCGGCCGCGACGCAATGCCCGTTGCGCTTCAGGTCTACGCGCCGGCTCATCGTGACGACGTGTGCGCACGCCTCGGCCACGCGTTCCAGCAGCGCACCGATCACCATCTGGCCGCGCCGACGGCGCTGGCCGCGCTGCTCGGCGAGTGATCCGGGCCGTTCGATGAGGAACAGCCGATCATCGTTTCTCGCCCGCCTTGTGGAAACGGACGGATTCACCGTCCGCCCGGAGGCTGCCGAGTTCGCCACGTGGATGGTGCTGGACACCCTCACGGTTGCCTTGGCCGGGTCGCGGATGGAGTCCGACATTGTGCGCTCCGTCGGTACAACGATGTCGCGCACATCGGCAGAGGGCGCAAGCGCGGCGTTCCCGATCGGCCGACGACTGACGCCGTCGGCGGCCGCCGCGGTGAATGCATGCGCCGTGCACTCGATCGACTACGACGATTCGTACATGGCCGGGGGCGTCAAGGCGCATTTCTCGTCGTCGATCATCCCCGCCGCGATGGCCGTGGCGGAGGACATCCGAGCAACCGGAGCGCAGTTCCTCGATGCTGTGGTCCGAGGGTTCGAAGTGGCGGCGCGGCTCGGTCACGCGATCACCCCCTCGGTAGTCGAACGATGGCACCCGACCGGGGTCGTCGGAGTCGTCGGCTGCGCTGCGGCGGCGGCATCGCTGCTCGAACTCCGCGGAGAAACTGCAGAGATCGCACTGGGCCTTGCCGCAGACCACGCGTCAGGCACGCGCTTCTGCTTGGCGTCCGGCGATGCCACGAAGTCTCTCCACGCCGCCTTTGCCGCCCACGACGGCATCATGGGTGCCTACATGGCACACGACGGAGTCCGTGGACCGGTTGGGTTCCTGGAGGGAGCGAAGGGCTTCTGTGAGACGTACGTCGGACACGTTCCCGATCTGTCGTTTCCCGCCGACTCCGACGGGCGGGCGTCGATCGAACTGAACTGCACGAAGTTCTTTCCCGTGATGCATGCGCTCCACGCGGCCGCCGAAGTTGCCGAGACGATCGCCGCTCGGAGACCAGTTGACTCGCCCGACGGGATCGCGCGCATTGTCGTGACCCAATCGACCACCCACGCCGCGTTCGGCGCATACTTCGATCCGGAAACCGAACTCGCGGCGCGATTGAGCCTTCCCTTCACGGTGGCAGCGACCTTGATCGACGGCGTCTGCACCATCGATCAGTTCACCAAAACTCGGCTGGACGATCCGGCCTTCCGTTCGCTCATGCAGCGCGTTCGTATCGAGGCATCGGAGGACATCGAGCGGGAGTTCGGCAGCCGGGTGGCGTCGCGTGTCGAAGTGACCTACGCGGACGGCTCGTTCGAAACGGGATTCGCAGCAGACCCACTCGGTTTCCCGGAACACCCTGCTACTACGGATCAGCGGCTCGTGAAGGCACGCACTCTGCTCCGGCGGGTCATGAGCGACGACGACACCGAGACCACGATCAACATGATCCGAACGATTCCAACGATGACATCCCTTCGCCCACTGACCGATCTCCTTCTTCTGCGAGGCCTCCTTCCGTGAATCAATTCGAACGAGACGACGTGACACTTCACTATGAAGTGCACGGTGAAGACAGCCGGGACAAAGTGCTCTGTATGGGGGGCTGGGGAAGCTTCTGCCATGGCCGATTTGGCGATGCGCCCCGGTACCTTCGCGAGAACCATCAGGTCGTGATCTGGGACTACCGAGGGGTGGGGTCATCGACTGATGATCCTTCGAAGGCGATGAGCATGCAGCTTCTCGCAACGGACGCGGCGGCGCTCCTCGATCACCTCGGCTGGACTCGGGTACACGTGGTCGGCCTCGTCGGAATGGGTGCATGTGTCGGACAGGAACTGGCGATCCATCGTCCCGACCTGGTGCGTTCACTGCTGATGACCGGCACGTGGGCGTTCGTCGACAAGACGTTGCGCGACCAACTCGAGCTCTTCCGCGACGTCCACCTGACGATGGGGTTCGAGGTCTTCCAACGTTTCGTCGCGGCGTTCAGCTTCACCGGGGAGTTCTACGACGAGCATCACGATCGTCTCCTCGGGCCGAGCGGCGCGTGGGGTGATCTCCAGGGAAAGGCGCATGCACACGCACGGCTCGTCGAAGCGTGCCTGTCCCACGACACACGCGGACGACTGGATCAGATCACCTGCCCGGCTTTTGTGCTTCACGCCGGCATCGATCCGGTCACGTCGCCACGAACCACGATGCCGCTCCAAGAGGGCATCCCGGGATGCCAGGGAGAGCTGTGGCCCGAGCTCGCCCACGTGATCGCCGGCCGCGATCTCAAGGTCCGCTTCGACGGCGTGCTGAAGAGATTCCTGGAGAGCTGTCCGTGAACCCCGGACAGGCACGTTGATGCACCCGATCGCCGAGCAGTCCCCGGCAGCGTGGACTCCGGAGGATCTCGAAGCCGATCGTCGATGGATCGTCGAGCTGGACGACACTGCGAGGCGAGATCTCATCCGGGCGGTTCGCACTGCTGCCGACCCCGAGAAAGGCCGGTTCGACTACCACCGCGCGGGCTTCGACTTCGGCTCCGCAACGGCTCCGTTGAGCCGAGCCTTTGCGGAAGCAACGCAACAGCGTGGAATTGCGCTCGTCCGAGGACTCCCCCGGGCCGACGTGAGCGAGACCGAGTTCTCACTCCTCACCTGGGCGATCGGTCTTCATTTCGGCGTGGCGCGGCCGCAGGGGAGGGCGACCCAGTACCTGTCGGGGGTTCGCGATGTCGGCGTGGAGTATCGAAGCTCCGGCGGGCGTGGATACTCGTCGAGTGCCGAGCTCGATTTCCATATCGACGGGGTTGACGTGGTTGTTCTCAGTTGCTTCAACCGCGCCGTCTCCGGCGGGATGAGCATGGTGTCGAGCTCACTCACGGCGCACAACCGTCTCGTTCGAGAACAGCCGGACATGGCCGAGCTGCTCTACGAACCGTTCTTCTTCAGTAGGCAGACCGAGGAGGCGCCGGACGAGGCGCCGTTCTATGCGAACCCGGTGTTCGACACGCTCGACGGTCGATTCTTCGGCAAGTGGAACCGCAACCGGATCAACAGCGCGCAGAACATCGACGGCGTTCCGCCCCTCACGACCCGTCAGCGGGAGGCGATGGATGCGATGGACGCGATGCTCCGCCGTCCTGAAGTGATGTTCACGACATTCCTCCAACCGGGCGACATGCAGATCCTGTCGAACTTCACCGCCCTGCACTCGCGGACGGACTTCGTCGATCACGAGTCCAGCGAACTCAAACGCCTGCTCTTTCGTCTGTGGCTCACACCACCCGACGCACCCCAGCTTCCGGACAGCTGGAAGCCGCTGTTCCGATCAGTACGTGCACGTACGGTACGCGGTGGCATCCTCGGACACCACTACGACGACACCTGTAGGGCGTTCGATGCCCGACAGGCCGCCGACCATGGCTTGCTGCTCGACACCTGACCCTCCGACACCAGGTCAGCCGTTGGCAAACCGCTTTTCGAGGTCGTTGATCTCCGGCAGCCCGATGAAGTCGGTGAACTCGCCAAACGGCATCAGCTGATCGGCGATCGTCGCTGGCGTGCCAGCGAGCTTGATCTCGGCGAGTGCACGGCGCATAGCTGCAGTTGCGGAAAGCAGCGTTGAGATCGGGCAGATGATCAGCTTGAACCCAAGGGCGGCGATGCGGTCATAGGTGAGCGGCGGCGTCTTGCCACCCTCGGCCCAGTTGAAGAGCAGCGGGTAGCCGCGAAGCTGTTCACAGACGGTCTCGATCTCGCCCTCTCCTTCGAGCGCTTCAACAAAGAGGATGTCGGCCCCCGCGTCGGCGAAACGCTTGGCCCGGTCGATCGCGGCATCGAGACCTTCGATGGCACGGGCGTCGGTGCGGGCAATGATGACGGTTTCCGGATTGAAGCGTGCGGCAACCGCCGATTTGATCTTGCCGACCGCTTCCGCCGCAGGGATGACCTGTTTGTTGTTCATGTGGCCACACTTCTTCGGTGTGACCTGATCCTCGAGATGAAAGCCCGCTGCTCCCGCTTGCTCCCAGAGCTGGACAGTGCGGATCACATTCATCGCGTTGCCGTAGCCGGTGTCGGCATCGGCGATCACGGGAAGCGATGTGGCGGCGACGATACGGCGGATGTTGTCGAGCATCTCCCCCTGGTTGGCCAGGCCGACATCGGGCCGGCCGAGTAACGACGCCGACGTGCCGAAGCCGGTCATATAGACCACTTCGAAGCCGGCCTCTTCGATCAATCGCGCTCCGAGGGCGTCGTAGCATCCGGGTGCAGTGAGCGGTTCGGGGCGGGCCAGCAGTTCTCGAAGGCGCGCTGCGCGTTCACCGGGACGGGCGAGGAAAGTCACGGCAGAAGTCTCGCAGACCCGCTTGCGCAACCAGCATTGCAGGCCTGGTCACTCATTCGCCGACCAGCGGATTCGCTCCGTCGATCCAGATGATCACCCGCTGGAATCTCCCGTCGGGGGCATAGGTGAAGAAATTGCACGTGGTCAACGTGTCCGGGTTCCCGTCGAGCTTGACGTGCGGGCATGTTTGCTCGGTCGCGCACTTGGCCGACATGTCGTCGACGACGATGCTCGTGATGTTGTGGCAGATCGTCGAGTAGTCCGAAAAGAATCCTCGGAACATCCCGGCGATCTCGTCCTTGCCGGCGAAGGTAACGCCCGCAGACTGGATCGTGAACGTCGCGTCGTCGGCAAAGAACCCGAGCGACCCTTCAAGATCCTTGGCATCGACCGCTTCGAAGTACGCCCACGGCGCTCGTTCGAGGTGGGCTCGGGTGAGGGTCATGGCGCGCTCCTGAAGGATCGTTTTCAGATGAGTGTGGAGGTCGACGGTCGGACAACTCGCCGGTGACAAGAGCAGACGGAGCGAGCCACCAAACGATTCTCGCATCGGCAGGTTCTGGTTGCCCAACCCCGAGCAGTTTCGATACTCACCGTTAACAAAATGGACCTGCGTTGGAAAATCTGTGCCCGTACCCTTTACAATCCCCGGCGTCGTCAGTCGCAGCCGCATAACGTCCCGAACCCCTTCCACCAGAGGCCGCACACCTATGTCCTCAGATGTCTGCAACGGGCTGGGCCTCGAAAAGCCGAACCGGACTTCGCAGTGACTGCCACCAAAACCACGACCCCACCTTCCCCGGGGGCCACTGACCCGGTCGCCTCACAGCCGATCATCGGCGGTGGAGTCGGGCAGTTCGTCGAGCGCTACGCCATCCTCATCGCCTGGGCTGCCGTCATCATCGTGTTCTGGATCTGGCGGCCCGACACATTCGGCACGCTGTCGAACTTCAAGGGCATCTTCGGGTCGCAGTCATCGCTTCTCGTACTCACGCTGGGCCTGCTCGTCGTCCTCGCGGCCGGCGAGTTCGACCTGTCCATCGGCTCGACCTTCTCGATGGGGGCGTCCGGGGTTGCGTTCTTGAACGTCGACAAGAAGTGGCCGATCGCCTTGGCCGTCGTCACGCTTGTTGTGCTCGGCGCGGTGATCGGAGCGATCAACGGACTCATCTCGATTCGCTTCGGCGTCCCGTCGATCGTGGCAACGCTCGGCATGAGCACGCTGCTCGCCGGCCTGATCCTCGGCGTCTGCGGGCCGAAGATCCGAAGCGGACTCGACAGCGGCTTCGTCGACCTTGTGCGTGGGAAGTGGTTCGGGCTCCCGCGTAGCTTCTGGTTCGCCCTCGCCCTCACGGCACTCATCTGGTACGTCCTCCAGCACACGCCGCTCGGCCGTTACGTCCTCTTCGTCGGACGCGGCCGCGAGGTTGCCCGGCTTGCCGGCATCCGGGTCGACCGCATCCGCTGGGGTGCGCTGATCACGTCGTCCACCCTCGCCACCATCGGCGGCATGGTCCTGGCCGGCACCTCCGCCTCTGCCCAGGCCGGGGTCGGCAACGGCTACCTCCTGCCCGCGTTCGCAGCAGCCTTTCTCGGCGCCACGGCAATCATTCCCGGCCAGTTCAACGCCTGGGGATCATGGGCATCGGTGTACTTCCTGCTGACCGGGATCACCGGTCTGTCACTGGTCGGCTACTCCGGTTGGCCGGAGCAGGTCTTCTACGGCGGCGCCCTCATTCTCGCCGTCGTTCTCTCTCAGTTCGCCACCCGGGCTCGTGCCCGGAAGGCAAACGCCGCATGAATCCGTCTCACCTCCCCATCAATCAGCAGCGCAACACCGCAGCACCAGGTTCACCCTCACCCGACCCAAGCATCACCAAACGGCCATAGGAGGCCCAATGACCACCACACGTCGTCGCTCATATCGAGGCGGCCTTGCCGTATTCATAGGACTGGCGTTGTTCGCCAGTGCCTGCAGTAGCGACTCAGCCGACACAACTGCGGCACCGGAAACCGAAGCCGCCGCGACCGAGGCGGTGCCGGCCGAGACCGAAGCTGCGGCAGTCGAAACTGAAGCCGCCGCAGCCGAGACCGAAGCTGCCGCCGCCGAGACCGAAGCCGCCGCCGCTGGTGGTGTCGCCGAAGCCGAGGCAGCAGTGGCCAAGGCCAGCCAGGCCCCGACGTTCGCCCCGCCTGCCGGCGTTGGAGCGATCGACTTCGCCGCCCTCAAGGGCAAGAAGGTCGCCATCGTCAACCTCGTCAAGGCTGTCCCGATCCTCACGCAGTGGGAAGACGAGATCACGAGCGCCCTCAAGGGAAGCGGCATCGAGTTGACGTCCGTCGACGGGAAGTTCGACCCGAACGAGTGGGGCCGCGGCATCGAGCAGGCTGTTGCTGCCAAGGCCGACCTCATCTTCCTCCTCGGTGTGCCGCCGAACGCTGTTGCCCCCCAGATCGCCGAAGCGAAGAAGGCCGGCATTCCGGTCCTGGCGTCGCTGCAGGGTTACGCCGGCAAGTCACTCACGGCCGTACCGGACCTCACCGCCGACGTCGGCTTCGACTACCGCATTCCGGGCGTGATGATGGCGCAATGGTTCGTGGCCGACTCGAAGGGCAAGGGCAACGCGCTCATCATGTCGTCCGATGACAACGGCTCCTCACCGGACGTGTGGGGCGCGATGGAGGCCGAGATCAAGCGCCTCTGCCCGGACTGCAAGACGAAGCGTGAGGATTCGACCGTTCCGCAGTGGAGCGACGGAACGCTGCAGCAGCGGACCAAGGCCCTCGTGCAGGAGGATCCGTCGATCACCCACATCCTCGCGGTCTACGACGGCATGACGCTGGCGATCGAGCCGGGCCTGGTCGAAGCTGGCGTCGCTGACAAGATCCGAGTTGCCGGGTTCAACGGCACGCCCGCCGTCATGGCCAACGTGCAGAAGGGAACCGCCGTGAAGATGGACGTCGGCAACCCGAACATGTGGTTCTCCGCAGGAGCTGCGGACGCGATCCTGTCGGTGCTGTCCGGCAAGAAGGCCATCGAGGACGCCGGTGTCCCGTTCCGCATCTTCACCCAGGAGAACCTCGCTGGCGTCGACACGTCGAAGGAAGACCCGACGAACTGGTACGGCATCGACCCGCTGAAGGAATACCGCACCCTCTGGGGCCTCGGAGCCTGACATGACGGAGGCCGTCATCGAGGGCCGCGCTGCGGATGGACACCTTGTGTCCGTCCCAGCGTTGCGCATCCAGGGTCTGTCGAAGACCTTCGGACCAGCGCGCGCCCTCGATGACGTCAGCCTCGAGATTGCCCGAGGCGAGATCCACGGGCTCGTGGGTCGCAACGGCTCCGGGAAGTCGACGCTCATCAAGATCCTGTCTGGGTATCACGTTCCGGACCCCGGCGCGACGCTCGAGATCGGCGGCGAGGCCGTGGATCTTCCGCTCCCGTCGTCTGAGGCTTACCGGCTCGGCCTTGCATTCGTTCATCAAGATCTCGGGTTGCTCCCGGATCTGACCGTTCTCGAGAACATTCGGATCGGTCGATTCACTACCGGCGCAGGTTGGCACATTCGATGGAAGAACGAACGAAAGCTCGTTGCCGATGCTCTCGGTCGATTCGGCGTCCGCGTCTCTCCTGACGCGCTCGTCGGGAGCCTTCGTGAGGTTGACCGGGCTCTCGTCGCGATCGTCCGTGGGCTTATTGATTTGCAGAGCCATGCCAACGGGATCTTGGTTCTCGACGAGCCGACGGCATATCTCCCGCGCGACAGTGTCGAACAACTCTTCAAGACGATTCGCGCCGTCGCCGAAGCCGGCACCGCTGTCGTGTTCGTGAGCCACCGCCTCGACGAGGTCATGGCCATCACCGAGCGAACCACGGTTCTGCGAGACGGGCGCGTTGTCGGCACGGTCGACACGGCAACAAGCAATGAGGAGGACCTGATCCAGCTGATCCTGGGTGGTCAGCTCGAGGACTTCTATCCAGAGCCTTCCGTGCCGGGTTCGAAGATCGCGCTCCGGATCGAAGGCCTTTCGGGCTCCGTCGCGAAATCAGTGGACCTCGTCGTGCATGAAGGTGAGATCGTCGGCCTCACCGGCATCGCCGGCGCCGGCTACGACGAGGTGCCCTATCTGCTGTTCGGTGCCAAACCGGCGAAGGCCGGAACGGTACAGATCGGATCCACGGTGTTGGACCACGCCGCGCTCACCCCTCGCAGCACCATGGCCGCCGGAATGGCCTTGCTCCCCGCGGATCGCCAGCGCAACAGTGGCGTCGGCGATTTGACGCTCACGCAGAACGTGTCGCTCCCCGTGCTCGCGTCGTTTTTCTCCGGCGGTCGGCTGCACCAGCGAGACGAGCGATCGAAGGTGGCGGGCCTGCTCGTCGACTACACCGTTCGCCCACCACTCCCAGAGGCGAAGATGGGGCAACTTTCCGGCGGAAACCAGCAGAAGGCGCTGCTGGCCAAGTGGCTGCAGCGTGACCCTCCGGTGCTGCTCCTCCACGAACCGACCCAGGGGGTCGACGTCGGGGCGAAGAAGGACGTTTTCGAGCGGCTCCGCGACGCTGCGGTCGCCGGAGCGGCGATTGTGTTCTGTTCGGCAGAGTACGAAGACCTCGCCCACCTCTGCGACCGGGTGCTGGTGTTTCAGAACGGTCGCGTCGCCGCCACACTCTCCGGCGCCGACCTCACCGAGGATCGCATCGTCGAGCAGTGCTACCGGGCAGAACGAGTGAACGCAGCAGCGAGGCCAAGCGGTTCGTGAAGAAGGACGCAAGGCCGCAGCGTGGCCGCCCGCGGTCGGCCACTGCGGACCTCCAGGTCCACGATGCCGTGGTCTTGATATTGGAAACGGCGGGCTACGTCGGACTCCGGATCGACGATGTCGCTGAGCTCGCCGGTGTCTCGAAGACCACGATCTACCGTCGGTGGCCGACCAAGTCCGCGCTTGTCGTCGACGTACTGGCCACGCTCAAGGCTGCTCAGGTACCGATGCCGACGAGCGGCGACTTCGAGACCGATCTCCGCTCGCTGGTCTATGACCTGTACGCCTCTCTCGCCGACACCAGTCTCGGCCGAGCGTTGCCGGGTCTGATTGTCGAGAAGTCAACCGATCCGGAACTCGCTGCGGCAGTCGAAGGACTCTGGTCGTCACGGCAGGATCAGGTCGCCAAGGTCATTCGCCGCGGGATCGCCACGGGCCAGGCGCGAGCCGACCTTGATGTCCGGGTGACGTTGGAACTGCTCGCGGCTTCGGCCTACTACCGGCTTCTCATCACCGGAGCGAGTCTTGACCGCAGGAGCGCTCGACGCCATGCCGACGCGTTGGTGGCCTTCACCCGGCCGCCAACAGCCGTCGAGCCGCAAGCATGACCACCGCAGCGAGCACGGCGACCCCGGAAAAGACGATCCACGCAGTCGAATACCCCCGATGCTGCACCAATGCCCCCATCGCGAGCGGGCCCATCGCGGCACCCGTGTAGGAACCAGTCTGGGTGAATCCCGTTGCCGCAGCGGGCGAACGAGGGTGATGGTTGACGACGGCAAGGTTGAACACACCGGGCCAGCTCCATCCGAGTCCGAAGGCCAGAAAGGCGCCGATCATGACGAGCCACGGGAGGCCGGTGGCAATCGCTGCGAGGCCGAGTGCGCCGCCCACGAGCATCGCCGACACCCGAGCGAGGTGATCCCCTCCCCCTCGGTCGGCGGTCCAACCCGAACCCACCCTCATGACCAAGCCGAGTGCACTGCCGAGAGCAAGAAGCAACCCGGCCGATCCGGCGGCGATTCCGGATGCCACAGCCGACGAGGTCAGGAACGCTGCAAGCGCGTTCGCCATCGCTGAGCCGAGACCGACGCCGACGCCGAGCACCACGAGCGGAACGACAGCGAACCTCTCGGCGGTCGGTACGCCGCGAGGACCCGTCCGAACCTCCGTGCCGAGCGAAGGCACCACGAACGTCGAGGCGAGTGCAAGAACCGCGGCCCCCACGAACGCCCACCGCCAGCCGATCGTCAAGCCGACGGTAGGAACGGCCAAACCGGCGATGAGCGTCGCCGCCGGTATCGCCGCTTGCTTTACTCCGAGGGCTAGGCCTTGGCGTGTTGTTGCGATCGTGCGGACGATCAGCGTGTTCGCCGCCGGCTGCCCGAGGGCGTTCGAGAACCCTCCGACTCCAAGGGCGACGAAGACGACGGGCAGCGAGCGGGCGGTGGCGATGCCGAGGAGCGACATCACACCGGTGACCGATGCAACCCGCATCACTGCACGAGATCCGAAGCGCTCGGTCAGGCGCCCCGACGCGATCGAAAGCGCGGCGGAGACCATGAAGTAGCCGAAGGTCACGAGACCTCGGGTGGAGTCGCTGAGCCCGAGGTCGCCGCGCAGTTGAACCGCGAGCCCCCCGAAGAGAAAGACTGGCAGGACGCCAGCCGTCGTGACGGCGATCACGGCGAGAAGAACACGCCGCTCGGTGGGTGTGGAGACCGATGTTTTGCCCGCCGAAAGCACTGCGCCAACGCTAGGCGCAATTTGTGAACTGACAGTTGCGAAATCAGGTCGAGGTGGAGAACTACCGCTTCGGGAATGTCACCGGCAGGAGGATTCGCATCGACCGCTTGGTGATGAGGTAACCGAAACGGGCCGCGAAGTCGAGCCACTCGGGGTCTTTCCAGAGGGCGTCGCGTCGACGGCGGCGATCGTCGTCGCTGTCGAACTGCCAGATCTGGATCAGCTCATCGACGTCGCCGCCGGTGTCGACCGACCAAAAGCCGACCAAGGTGCCGAGGACCCGTTGGAGTATCGCGATGCCTTCGTTGGCATAGGCCTCGACAAGTTGCGCGGCCTTGCCGACCTGCATTGCGTAAACGCTCTCTTCGTGGATCATCCGCCCAGCTCCGGACTCCGCATGGCGAAGATCTTCTTCGTGATGTGCCCTCCGGAAGTGGTTGGCTCATACCTCGCCGGATGCCCCTCGCTGATGCAGGTGCTCAGTACTTCGACTTCGGCGTCGTAGTTCGGTTGGTGGAAGAACACCATCGAAAGCCGGTCGGACATCGCGTCCTCAAGGTTGTCGGGCGTGGCGACCTGATGGATGGTCGAGACCCAGCGATCGTTCGTCCATTCTGCCATCAGGTCTCCGAGGTTGACGACGAACGAATCATCGACGTGAGGAGCGTTGATCCAGGTGCCGTCGACGAGTACCTGCAGACCGCCAGGCGCCTGATCGCGCTGCACGATGGTGAGGCTCCCGAAGTCGGTGTGTGCACCGCCCCGCATCTGACCGGGGGCCGGAGGTGCCGAAAGCGGTGGGTAGTGGATGACACTCATATTCGTGATGTGCCGGTCGATCTTGTCGTCGAAGAAGTGCTCGGGCAGGCTCAGCGCAAGTGCGAAGAGACGCATCAGTTGCGTCGATAGGGCTTCCATCGCCGAGTAGTAGCGACACATCACGTTCTGCATGTGCGGCACTTCGCTCGGCCACATGTTCGGAGCAAAGAACGCACCGGCGCGCGACGTCGAGTGGTACTCGTCGTCGTCGAACGCGAACGGTCCGATCGAGAACGATTCCTTCAGGTCGGGTGGCGACTCGTTGCCGTAGCTGGCAGCAAGGGACTCGGTGCCGGGTGAGGTATAGCCGCGGTAGCGGTCGGGGGGCATCTTGTACGCAAGCTTCTCCTGCGGCAAGAGCGCGAAGAAGTCCATCGATGCACGTCGGGCCTCTGCAACGAGGTCCGGTGAAACGCCGTGTCCCGTGATGATCAAGAAGCCGACCGACCGACACGACTCGTCGATCTGCCGAACCACGTCACGAGTGCCCGCTTCGTCCCCCGTGAGGTAGCGGGAGATGTCCACGGTCGCAATGGTCTTGGTCGTCGTCATCAGTTCCTCGGTTGATCGGGCTCAGCGTCGTGCGCGTCCGGTCCGATGTGTTGCGAACCAGCACTGGAACCTAGCGCCGTGAGCCCGCATGTGCTTCGCCCGACGAACCACCCTGGCGGAGACCGATTCCCTGGAGGAGAGCTTCGAGTCCGAAGTCGAACTGGTCCTTCGACACCAATGCTCCGGGCGACGGCTTCACCGCGAAGGTGTTTGGAAACTCGCTCCGATCGAGGGTGCCGTAGACGCGGTCGAGCGAAACCGAGGAGGTCGAGGCGGCGCCGGAGGCGCCTTCTGTCCTGGGCACCTCGAGAGCAACGAATCCCAGCGTGTAGGTCAACACCGCGTTCAACGCCGGTTCGACCTCCTCTGCGGGAAATCCCGCCTGACGGAGGACGCCGAACCCGTACTCACCGATCCGAATGGAGTTCGGGCCCAGGTTCGGGCGGGCGATCACCAGCGACGCGATCTCGCGGTTCTCGATCATCGCGCTGCGGATGGAGTGGGCAAGCGTACGAAGACCTTCGCGCCAGGAGAAGTCAGCCGGTGGGATGACGACGCGGGCGACGGCTTCGTCCATCAAGACATCGAGCAGGTCGTCCTTGTTGCGGACGTGGCGGTACAGCGCCATCGGCACGACACCCAGACGGTCGGCGAGGTTGCGCATGGTGAGGGCGGGAAGTCCCCCGTCGGCTAGGGCGCGCCGGGCCTCCGCAAGCACTGAGGCACGGGTGAGCCGGGATGAGACCTTTCGCACATCTCTTGACACGTGTACATCGTACACATTATGTTTCGTGTACAAC
>JANPFX010000206.1:0-1637 GCA_031423635.1 Acidimicrobiia bacterium
TCCACTACCGCAACCAGGGTGCCGACTATTCGCGGGTGCTGGTCGGATTGCAGGTGCCGGGTGCACAGCGCAGGAAGGTACGACCTTTCCTCGCCGAAGTCGGCTATTCCTACCGTGAGGTCACCGATGACCCGGCGTACGCCTTGTTCCTGAAGTAGTCCCCCGCCGTGATCGCTCAGCGCGAGGTGATCTGTCGCACTTCTCCGTTCACCGACGACACGAACACCCTGCCGTCGGCGTCGATCCCGAAGCTCGACAGCCCTCTCAGGGTGAGCCCGGTGCTGCTCGCGGTGAAGCGCCCACTCGTCACACTCCGGCGAAGGCTGCGGATCTTCCCGTCGCAGTAGTCGCCGAAGAGGTAGGCGCCCCGCAGTGAAGACAGCGAGGGACGGCGGGGCACGACGCCACCGGTGACCGAACATCCTCCCGACGAATGCGGGTAGTCGTACACCGGCTCCACGTTGTCGGCCGGCTTCGTTCCTCCGTCATATGCCCTCCGACCCTCGCGGCGCTTCCAGCCGAAGTTGGGCAGTCTCGCGGTGATCGGAACGGCGTTGATCTCCTCGACGGTGTTCTGGCCGACATCGCCGATCCACACGGTCTTGGTCGGGGAATCAATGCTGAAGCGCCACGGGTTGCGCAGCCCGTACGCCCAGATCTCGGGACGCCCGCGTGACGGATCGAGGTTTCCCGGCGGAATGCCGTACCTCGATGAACCCGATGCCGGCGTCGGAACGATGCGCAGGATCTTGCCGAGAAGTTCGTCGAGATCCTGCGCCCGGTTGCCGGGGTCGCCGCCCGAACCGCCGTCCCCCAGACCAATCCACAGCACACCTTCGCCGTCCATGACCAGAGCGCCACCGTTGTGGTTTGCAAAAGGCTGGGCGACCTCGAGCACTTTCACCATCGCACCCGGGTCGGCCCGGCCTTCTCGGTACGGATAGGCACGGATCTCGGTGTCACCGTCGCCATTGGTCACGTTCATGTAGAGCCACGCACCGTCGTTGCTGAACGCCGCCCCGAGCAGCCCCTGCTCGCTTCCTCCGGAGATCTCCTCGGAGACGTCGAGGATCGTGGCGCCGAGGGTCGACCCGACGAGCTCCCGGATCTTCCCCCTCTGCTCCACCACATAGAACGACCGGTCGGGGTGGAGGGCGAAACCGATGGGCCGATCCGCCTCGACGACCGCGCGCAGCCGCAGACCCGTCGTGGCGGCGGTGCCGGTCGACCCGGCGATCGCCATCATGGCTGCCGCGGCCAGAGTGATCAGCGCCGTCATCCGGCGGCGCGGTAGTCGGCGAAACGTCTTCTGGCGACGATATGGACGAGATCGCATCATTGCAGTTTCTTCGTGTTTGCGAACTACTCGTGACAGCAGAAGGTTTGCGTTGTTCAGTGAAACGGCGGTCGCGGCGAGGCGCGGCTCGGTAGCGTGGGCGGCGTGATTGACCTGCGTGTGCTCCGAGAACATCCCGAAGTCGTGCGCGCGTCGCAATCGAAGCGTGGCGAGGATCCGACGATTGTCGACCGGCTGCTTTCGGCCGACGATCTCCGCCGCGCCGCGATCGTTGCCTTCGATGAGCTCCGCAACGCCCAGAAGACCCTCGGACGTGAAGTAGCCCAGGCGCACGGCGATG
>JANPFX010000207.1:0-27445 GCA_031423635.1 Acidimicrobiia bacterium
GATGTCGCCGTCGCCGATCCCGAAGTTCGACAACCCGAAGCTCGACCGCTCACCCGTGCTCGCCATCTTCGGTGCCGGTCGCGAGAAGCGGATCTACGCGGTGCCGCCGTACACGAAGGTACGCAGCCTCGACTTCGAGGACTATCCGTTCACCATCGAGCACTGGGACCAGCCCTGCGGGTTGTGTGGCGCCACCGACACCTTCCTCGACGAGATCATCGTCGACGACCTCGGCACCCGCCTCTTCGCCTGTTCGGACTCCTATCAGTGCCAGACCAACGTCGCCGGGTCGCCCGCATCGACAACGGAGTCGGTGCTGTGACCCCGCTGCTCTCCGTACGCGGACTTACGAAGTTCTACGGATCGCGAGTCGGATGTAGGGGCGTTGAGTTCGATCTCTTCCCGGGGGAGGTTCTCGGCATCGTCGGGGAGTCCGGCTCCGGCAAGACCACCGTGCTCGCGTCCTGCTCCGGTCGCTTGCAAGGGGTCGAGGGCTCGATCCACTACCGCGACCGCGCTGGCCAGACGACCGAAGTGACCGCCGCCGATGAGGTCGAACTCCGCCGGCTCGCCCGCACGGAGTGGGGGTTCGTGACGCAGAACGCGCGCGACGGGCTGCGTATGCGCGTCTCTGCGGGAGCCAACATCGCCGAGCGCCTGATGGACCTCGGAACCCGCCACTACGGATCGCTCCGCGCCGCGGCGACGGACTGGCTCGATCGGGTCGAGATCACCGCCGATCGTGTCGACGACCTTCCCCGGCAGTTCTCCGGCGGGATGCAGCAACGGCTCCAGATTGCCCGCACGCTCGCCCCCGGGCCCCGGCTCGTCTTCCTGGACGAACCGACGGGCGGCCTCGATGTGTCGGTGCAGGCCCGCCTCCTCGACCTGCTTCGTTCGCTGGTCCACGACCTCGGTCTTGCCGCGGTGATCGTCACGCATGACCTCGGGGTCGCCCGGTTGTTGGCGGATCGTCTGCTGGTGATGCAGGGCGGCGACGTCGTCGAGCAGGGGCTCACGGATCGGGTGCTCGACGATCCTCGCCATGCCTATACCCAACTCCTCGTCTCCTCGGTACTGGTGCCATGAACTCTGCGCTTCTCGTCCATGATCCGTCCGCAATCGGGACTTCGGTTCCGCCGAACGTGACCGACACGACGGCGATCGCCGTGCGCGGTCTGTCGAAGACGTTCACCCTCTACACCCAGGGCGGTGCGCGGCTCCACGTGCTGGAGTCCGTCGAACTCGACGTGTCGGCCGGTGAGTGCATCGCCCTTTCCGGTCCATCCGGTGCGGGGAAGTCGACGCTGCTCCGCTGCCTCGCGGCGAACTACCAACCGACGGCAGGGCAAGTCTGGATCCGCCACGCCGGCTCATTCACCGACGTGGTGACCGCCGAGCCGTCGGCCATCATCGACATCCGCCGCCACACTGTCGGATGGGTCAGCCAGTTCCTCCGCGTGATCCCGCGTGTCCCGGCGATCGACATCGTCGGTGAGCCGATACTCGCGCAGGGCCGAAGCGCCGAGGAGGCGCGAGAGGCTTCGGCTGAGTTGCTTCGTCGGCTGAACGTCCCCGAGCGCCTCTGGTCTCTCGCCCCGGCGACCTTCAGCGGCGGCGAGCAGCAGCGCGTGAACGTCGCCCGTGGGCTTGCGGCAGGTCACCCGATTCTCCTCGTCGACGAGCCGACGGCTTCCCTCGACGAAGCCAATCGCGACGTCGTGGTCGAGCTTCTCGCCGAAGCTCGCCGCTCCGGTGCTGCGATTGTCGGCATCTTCCACGACCCGGCCGTGCGCGAGCGGGTCGCTACACGAGTCTTCACGGTCGACCCGATTCCCGTCAGCACGGGTCATCCCGTTTCGTCACTCGATGCGAAAGACGGTGGCCGATGAACAGCTTCATCCTCACGAATGTCGATGTCGTGCTGGAGCACGAGGTCATCTTCGGGTCGGTTCAGGTCATCGAGGGGATGATCAGCGACGTCAGCGAAGGTCGGTCGGGTGTCCCTTCGGCCATCGACGGCATGGGTGACTATCTCCTCGCCGGGCTGATCGAGATTCACACCGACGCCCTCGAATGGCATCTGCGCCCTCGTCCGCAGTCCATCTGGCCGGCGGCTGCGGCCGTAGCCGGACACGATGCGATGCTGGCGGCCAGCGGGATAACCACGGTGCTCGACTCACTGTGCATCGGCGATCTCGGAGGCGACGGATTCCGGTCGGACATCTTGCGCGAGGCGCTCGACGCGATCACGAGCGCGCAGATGAGCGGGGCGAACCGCATCGATCACAAGCTGCACTATCGCTGCGAGGTCGCCGACGCCCGCACGCCGGGCTTGTTCGAGGATCTCGTCGAGAACCCACTCCTCACGCTCGTGTCGTTGATGGACCACACGCCGGGCGGTCGTCAGTACCGCGACCTCGATCACTACCGAAGTTCCACTCGGCCGTATCGGACCGATTCCGGTGGCGTCGATGTCGACATCGACACACACATCGAACGACTGCAGGCGCGCCAGGCCGAGCATTCGATGCCGAACTGGGAGCGGATTGCCAAGATGACGACGGAGCGTGGCCTCCCTCTCGCGAGCCACGACGATGCAACCCTCGACGACATCGACCTCGCGGTGAGGAGCGGGGTCACGATCTCGGAGTTCCCCACGAGCGAGATCGCGGCCCGCGGCGCCCGGGTTGCCGGGATGCTCACGGCCGCGGGTGCTCCCAACATCGTCCGCGGTGGTTCGCACTCGGGAAACGTCGCCGCCGCCCACCTTGCCGGATCTGGTGTGCTCGACATCGTCACGAGTGACTACGTGCCCTACTCACTCCTGCACGCGCCGTTCGTGTTGGCCTCGAACGGCGTGCTTCCGCTGGCCGAGGCGATCGGGCTGGTGACGTCTGGCCCCGCCCGCGCGGTGCACTTGCTTGATCGCGGTCGCATCAGTCCCGGTCTGCGCGCCGATCTGGTTCGGGTGGCTCTGCGCGACGGCGTGCCGATGGTCAACAGTGTCTACAGCGCAGGGCGTCGTGTCGGCTGACCTCCGACCTGACCGCGTCTACTGACCGAGCACGGCGGCGGCGATCTCGTCAGCGAGTGCGGGGGTTGCCGCGACGATGCCACTCCACCGCCTCGTGAGGTCGGTGTCGAACTCGATCCTGCGTCCGTGCACGTCCACGACCACCCCGCCGGCAAGCGGAACGAGCACCGCCGCGGCCGCCAGGTCGACGAGTCGGTGGGTGTCACTACCGGCATCGGCGAAGGCATCCGTCGACCCCTGGAGGACCAGCATCGCTTCCAGGCACGTCGTGCTGAGAATTCGTATGCGCGCAGCACGTTCGGTGACGCGCCACCAGGCGTCCCGGTTCCGTGGGTGTGGTCGGAGCAACGACACGGCAGCGCCGTCGAGAGTCGGACGACCGGTCGTCGCCCAGCGACCGGGGGACTGCAGCGCGCCCGAGGCATCGGCCGCCCACGTCCGGCCGGTCTCGAGCCACACGGTTGCCGCCGAGACGAAACGGTGATCATCGGCCAGAGCTGCGCTGAAGCATGACAGAGGCACGTCGGCAGCGGCGTTCGCGGACCCGTCCACCGGATCGACGACGAGGGTGAGCGATGACCCGCAATCGACGAACCCGATCTCCTCGGAGAGCACGTTCATCCCGAACGGAGCTGTGGCCTCGACGATTGCTGCCTCCACAACCCGGTCGAGGTGCATCGTCGGCGTACCATCAGCGCCCAGTCCGGTGTCCCGTTCGAGTTCCGAGCGGCTCATCGTCGACAGGCAGAACGAAAGTGCGTCGATGGCTGCGAACGCGGAGGCGGCGAACACCGGATGGAGGCCGTCGGTTGCTCGGGCCACTTGAGCATGGCGATCGGAGTTGGACAGCATGTGATCCTCGTCTTTTCTCGATGACGGTGGCCGGGAACGATGCCGGGTCGCAACGGGGCCGTCCAACCATGAAGCCCCGCCATGACGCGTCGAGAGACCAGGCAGGTCCGTCAAGTGAATGCGCCGCGAACACTCGCGGGAAGGCCGTTCACGCAGTGTTGGCCGTGGCGACCACACGCACGGGTCTGTGATTCACCTCATCACCGTATGGTCGCGTCCACTTGCACGCACGATGATCCCGGGAGGATCGAATGACGAATGATCTCGCACCCGATGTCGCCCCGATCGGCCCGGTGGCCTGGACGATCGATTCGCTGCTCGACGCCCTCCGCGAGGACGTGAAAGAGCATGGTCTTCAGTGCGCGTACGAGCTTTCACAGCGGGTCCCCGACGACCTCGAACTGCAGGTCGCGGGGTTGGTCCACGACGTCGCCCATCGTGTGACCACCGAAGCGATGCACGGTGCCGTGGGCGCCGACATCGTTCGGCCCCTGCTCGGAGACCGCGTGGCCTCGCTGGTGAAACTCCACGTGGACGCGAAGCGGTATCTCGTCACGGTCGACCCTGAATATCGGGCGATGCTTTCGTCGGAGAGCGTCCACACCTTGGCCATGCAGGGAGGTGAAATGGACGACAACGAACGAGCGGCGTTCGAGGCGGAACCTGCAGCCGATGATGCCCTGGTGCTTCGCCGGGCGGATGAGGCCGCAAAGGTCGATGGACGAGATGTGCCCGGCCTCGACCACTGGGAAGCCATCCTCCGCCGGATGGCCCTGACCCGCTGAACCTCTCTCCCAACGAGCGGGGAGACTCTCATGGCGAGCAGTCGAGCGAAGCGAGCGGCGCAGCGCCGGTGGGCGGAGGAGCAACCTCTCTTCCAAGGAATGCTTCGGCTTCGGTGACGGTGCGTTCGTAGGCGAATGGGCGGGCGTCGCACTCAGCGAGCGCGAGGGCCTGCTCAGCGTGGGCGATCGAGCGGTCGGCCATCCCGGCGTCGGCGCAACGATGCGCTTCGAGAAGTTCAAGCTCGGCCTCGTAGGGTCGGTAACCGCCCAGCCGACAGAGGTCGCGGGCCTCGTCCACCGGCTCGCCGGCGGCGATCGTCCGAGCCCGGAGTGCCGGGATGATCTCCTCCACGAAGCGCACCTCCCGGGAAAGCGTGAGAGCGGCATCCAGCCGGGGCAGCCCTTCCTCCAAACGGCCGCCGAGCACAAGGGCCTCACCCTGCATGCGCGCCGCGGACGCAGTCACCTTGCGGGCCCCATACCGATCGAGCACCTCGGCGGTGCGTTCGAGCGGTGCGGCGAACTCCCAAGCACGGTCCGCCCACATCGTCGCCGCCCCGGTTTCCCCGAGCCAGAGCGCGCGCTGGGCCCGGAACGCGGCGACGACGCCGAGGGGCTGGTTCGACGGAGCCAATGCCGCGGCCGCTTCGAGCAAGGTCATCGCCTCGTCGAAGGCGGTCGCACTCTCCGACGATTCACCGCGGTGGGCAAGCGCCATCCCGTGCCAAGCGAGTGTCACGCCGCGCAGTAGCGTCGGCGACCCCAGCGACTCCTGGAGCGCGATGGCCTCGCGGTTCGTGACGTCGGCGGCGCGAAAGTGCCCGCACTGGCGGAGGTTCTTGCCCCGGTGGGGGAGCGTTGCGGCGCGTCGAGCTGCGTCACCGTGCTCGAGGCAGACGTCGTCGTGCTGATCCCACAGCCGAATCGCCCGACGAGGGGCGCCATGGAGGTTGACGGCTTCCGCCAGCCAGCGAAGTGCCTCCGCGCGGTCTTCCCAATTCGATAGCGCGGGGCCGGCGTCGTCACCTCCGGGAAAGAACGTTTCGAGTGCGCTGACGCGAGAAACCCAACCGACGATCGTCAGACGCGTACGCGCTTCCTCGCCTGAGGCCTTCCAGGTTCCGAATGCGAGATCGAGATTCATCGCCCCAACGCACCGGGGCGTCGGACCGCCGACCGACAAGCTGCTCGGCTCACAAAGCCTGCGAGGTCGTGAGCGGTCCGGCGATCTGCCAAGGGCGGCCGTCGAGGAGATCGGTGTTTCGGGACAGCACCTTGTTGGTTGCGTTCTGCGGCTGGAGCGTCATCGTGGTCACTCCCGGGCCGAAGCCGGCGACGGTGATGTCGGGAACGTTGATGGAACCGTCGAACGGACGCTCACGTCCCTCGGCCCACAGCGTCATCCCGGCGGGGAGCGACGTGAGGATTCCGGCCTCGAACCCCGGCGTGGCGCTCGCCGCGACGAGACACATCCGGTTTTCCGCCGAGCGCTCGGCTAGTCCGAGCGTGACCTCCCACGGCTCGGCGATGGAAATGGGGGCGGCCACGATCTGCACCCCGGCGAGGGCCGCCAGTCGGGCGACTTCGGGAACCACGAGATCGTCGCCCACGATCACGGCAACCCGCCCGAAAGGCAGGTCGATCCAATCGACCGAAGAGCCGAGGGCCCGGCACCAGTCGGCGTGGCGCGCCGAGGCGTGCAATTGGAGTTGACGGTGAACGATGCCGGCGGAGCCGATGACCACACCGATGTGGGCGCCGTCGATCGCGAAAGAAGTGACGACGAACGCCTCCTGCTCGCCAGTGCGGACTGCCTCGCTGATCGCATCGCTGAGTCCGCGCGTGTCGAGACCTCGAACGTCTTCCTGCTCGAAGAGACCGCACAACTCGGGGAGCACGATCAGGCGCGCTCCGGCGGCAATGGCTTGTCGCACGACATCGGCGACAGCTGACGGTTGGGGACCTTTCGGTACGGCAATGGCCGCGACGACCGAAGCGGCATGAAGAGGACCGGCGGTTCGAAACCTGGGGTCCTCGCCGAGACGGCCGTAGAGTTCCGGCCGTCGCATGCCGAGGCGGTCGGTCCCGTCCGGCCGTAGTGCTGCGCCTGCAACGCCCGCGGCGACGGAGATGTCGGCCACGACGATCTCCTCGCGATCGGGGGAGCCCTTGGCCACAACGGTGCCGTCGGGCGCGACAATCTGGCTCTCGCCGCCACCATTGAGTGCCGACGGGGGCACTTTGAGCATCTCGGCAACGGAGGCGAGCTTCTCGACCGGCACGATCGGGCCGACCTTGTTCGCGGCGACGACCCACACGCCATTCTCCGCAGCGCGAACCGGGATGTGCAGCGACGCCTCGTCGGTGGCGAACGAGTTCAGCGAGTTGAGCAGGAGCTGCGCTCCTCGCACGACGAGCGCTCTGGCCGGCTCGGTGATGACGCCTTCCATGCACGCGTAGAGGCCGACTCGTCCGATCGGGAGGTCGAGGACCGGGTTCGGTTTCGACCCTTTCGTGAAATGGGTGTTCTCATTGCCCATCAGTACGGTCTTGTCGCTGCGACCGGCGAGTGTGCCGTCGGGGCCGAGCAGAAGGTTCGAGGTGGTGAGTGGGCCGCCAGGAGTGCTATCCATACGTACACTTACATTCAGCTGCACGTACATCCGGTGTTGTCGGGAGCGGGCGCCGACTGCGGCAACGAACGGTCCGTCGACGTCGACCGCCACATTCCACGCGTGAAGCGCGTCGTCGTACCAGGCGGCATGGTTCGAGAACTCGGGGAGAACGAGAACCTCGACGCCTTCGGCGGCAGCTTCGTCGACGAGGCGTAGGCAGGTGGAGAGGTTCTCGTCGACGTCCGTTCCGGCACAGAACTGCGCGGCACCTACTCTCAGCTTCGGGGCGGGTGCACTTTGACGATCGGCCATTGCGCCATGGTACCGAGCGTTGGGCGGCCGAGCCCTGCGGGCGGTACCGTGTCCCGCCATGACGAAGCTTCCGATGATCGCCAGCAACGAGCCGGTGCGGCACGATGCCTGACGTTACCGGCTACCGGGCCAAGTTCGCCGCCATCGTGCCGTCGACGAACACCGTGGTGGAACACGACTTCAACATGCTCGCGCCGCCCGGTGTGACCATCCACGCCGGGCGCTTCATGATCGATCGGCCAGCACTGTCCAACGACCAGGAGTTCCTCGATCTGATCAAGCAGGTGCTGGACAACGTCGGCGACGCGGTGGCGAGTGTCAAGACCTGCAAGCCCGACTACTACGTGATGGGGATGTCCGCGGGCACCTTCTGGAACGGCCTCGCCGGCAACCGTGACTTCGAGGAACGCATCGACGGCTACACCGGGGGCGTCCCCTGTTCGACCGGAGCGACTGCGTGTCGCGAAGTACTCACCCGGTTCGGCGTCCGAAGGATCAGCGTGCTCACGCCGTACCAGCCGATCGCCGACAGAGAAGTTGCCAACTACTTCACGGAGGCCGGCTTCGACGTGGTCAAGAGCCGAGGTCTGAAGTGCCCGAGCGCCACGGCGATCGCAGAGGTCACGGAGGACGAGCTCGTCACCGTACTCAACGACATGAACGTGGCTGACTGCGACGCAATCGTGCAGTGCGGGACGAACCTCTCGATGGTCCGGCTCGCCGCCGAGGCCGAGAAGTTCTTCCGTAAGCCGGTGATCGCCATCAACACGGCCACGCTGTGGCACGCCCTACGTACCTACGGAATCGACGACCAGCGCCGCGGCTTCGGCCGACTCCTCGAAGAGTTCTAGCAGCGGTGCCCAACCCCGTTGACGTCGTCATTGCCGGTGCCGGCCCGGTCGGACTCAGCGCGGCTCTGGCGCTCGGGCAAGCGGGACGATCCGTTGTGCTCGTCACCGACGGCCCCGGTCTTTCGACCGAGTCGCGGGCCTCGACGTTCCATGCTCCGACGCTCGAGATCCTGGCCGAGCTCGGCCTGGCCGACGAGGTCGTCCGTCGGGGTCTGAAGGCGCCGGAGTTCCAGTTCCGCGACCGTGGTGGCGGCGTCGTTGCGTCGTTCGACATGTCCGAGCTGGCCGATGTCACCGCGTTCCCGTTCCGCATCCAGCTCCAGCAGTCGCACTACACCCCGCTGGTCGTCGAGGCGCTGCGGGCGTTTCCGAACGTGCAGGTCATCTTCGACTCGCCGGTCATCTCCGTGCGCCAGAGCGAGGCCGCCGTCCACGTGGGCGCGGGTGAGCATCAGTTGAGCGCCGAGTGGTTGATCGGCGCCGACGGCGCCCACTCGGCAGTTCGACGTGAGCTCGGTGTGGCGTTCGACGGCATCACCTACGAGGATCGCTACCTGGTGGCCTCGACGACGAACGACTTCCGAAAGCTCCTCCCGGATCTGGCGCACGTCAACTACATCGCCGACCCTCGTGAGTACCTCGTGTTGCTCAACACTCCGCAGGCATGGCGGGCGTTGTTCCCGGTCCGCGACGGCGAGACGGATGAACAAGCCCGTGAACCCGATCGTGTCCAAGCGCGTCTGCAAGGCATCGCAGCTGTGGCAGGCGGCTACGACGTGCTGCACACGACGCTCTACAAGGTCCATCAGCGGGTGGCCGAGACGTATCGGGTCGGACGCGTCCTGCTCGCCGGGGACGCCGCGCACATCAACAACCCATTGGGGGGCATGGGGATGAATTCCGGAGTTCACGACTCCTGGTTCTTCGTGAAGACCCTTCTGCGTCAGTGGCGGGGGGAAGCGGGTGTTGACGAGCTCGACCGGGTCGCGGCGTGGCGCCGGAGCGTCTCGGTCGACCATGTCAAGGCCACGACCCACGGGAACTACGCGCGGCTCTCGGCAACGGACCCCGCCGAGCGGGCGGCCTATCGCGACGACATGATTGCCACGGCCGGAGATCGCGAGCGGCGTCGCGCCTACCTTCTGCGCACGAGCCTGCTCGAAAGCGTCCGCCACTACGACACGTTGATTGCCTGAGCGTCGCAGGCGAGGCGCCGACCAGACGTCCGAGTCTCCGCAACCACCTGGACGAGACCTTCTGCCAGACTGCTCCTCCTATGCACGAAGCTGATCTCGCGCTCCTCATGCTCCGCGTCGCCGCCGGCTTGACGATGGCGTATCACGGGCTCAACAAGACCAGAGGACTGGCCGGAACAGCGAAGTGGTTCGAATCCATGGGCATGCGCCCCGGCGCCGTGCATGCCCGTCTCGCCGCCTTCACCGAGATCGGCGCCGGCCTCGCCCTCGCCGTGGGACTGCTGACGCCATTTGCGGGAGCGGCCTTCGTCGGCCTGATGCTCGTGGCCGGGATCGTCTCGCATCGCAAGAACGGGTTCTTCATCTTCAACAAGGGTGAGGGCTGGGAGTACGTGATGATGCTCGCCGTCATCGGTCTCTTCCTGGCCATGACGGGAGCCGGCCGATACTCCCTCGACAACGCCCTGGACATCTCGCTCGACGAGTGGGTCGGGACCGTGATCGGTCTCGGCGGCGCGCTCGGCGGGGCAGCACTGCTTGGTGTGAGCTGGCGACCTGCGAAAGGCTGAACGGCGCGATGACAACGAACCCCTCCCGCCCCGCACCGCTCGCCAAGCTCGACGGCCTTCCCGTCTACAAACCAGGGAAGTCAGCCGAAGCGACAATGGCCGAACACGGCCTGACTTATGCCGCCAAGCTCTCGTCGAACGAGAACCCCTTTGGCCCTCTGCCTTCCGTCGTCGCGGCGATCACGTCGGCCGCATCCGACATCAACCGCTACCCCGACACCAGCGCCTCGGTTCTCCGCCAGGCCCTCGCCGCCTTCCTCGACGTTCCCGTCGAGCGGGTCACGACCGGGGCAGGGTCGACCGGTGTACTCCTCCAGGCCTTGAATGCGTTCTCCGGTCCGGGTGCCGAAGTGGCCTTCAACTGGCGCTCCTTCGAGGCGTATCCGATCTTCTCTCGCTCGGTCGGCGCGACCGATGTCACCGCACCGCTCAAGGCGCACCGCCTCGATCTCACTGCACTGGCGGATGTCGTAGGTCCACATACCAAAGTGGTTCTCATCGCGAACCCGAACAACCCCACCGGTACCGTGGCCACAGAAGGCGAGCTTCGGGCCTTCCTCTCCGTCGTCCGGTCCGATGTGCTCGTCGTGCTCGATGAGGCCTACACGGAGTTCATCGACGAGGGTGCGACCGTGAACGGCGTCACGTTGATCGACGAGTTCCCCAACCTTCTCATCAGCCGAACGATGTCCAAGGCCTACGGCCTCGCCGGACTCCGTGTCGGCTACGCCGTCGGCCAGCCGACCGTGATCGCCGCGCTCGACAAGGTTGCCGCCCCGTTCGCCGTCACCTCCGTGAGCCAGGCGGCGGCAGTCGCATCGTTCCAACCGGCGGCACAGGCGGAGCTCACCGATCGAGTTGGGGTGATCCGGGCGGATCGAGGGCGGGTCATTCGTGAAGCCCGATCCATGGGCTTCGAGGTCCCCGACTCGCAGGCGAACCTCATCTGGCTGCCGGTCGGCGAACGGACCGTCGACGTGTTCAGCGCGCTCGAGCGCAACGGTGTCGTGAGTCGAGCCTTCCCCGGTGACGGCGTGCGGATCACCGTCGGCTCTCCGCGCGAGAACGATATGGTCCTCGAGGCGCTTCGCACAGTGTCCCCGACCTAACGGCGGTTGCTGAGGGCCAGTCATCGTGGCTGTCGGGCGGGACCGTCGACCGTCGACACCGCTACCGTAAGGTGATGCCGCAACTGATCAATCCGTCGTCTCTGGCAACACCGGTCGCCGCCTACAGCCATGGCGCAGTCGTCTCACCGGGGGAGCGGGTGCTCCACACCGCAGGTACCGTGGCAACGCGTCCCGACGGCTCCATCGCCGACACCGTGGGCGAGCAGGCGGCCGATGTCTGGCGCTGGCTGGCGGCGATCTGCGCCGAGGCCGGAATGTCGCTGCAGGACACCGTCAGCTACACGACCTACGTTGTCGTCGGCAACGATCTGGGCCCGGTCATGGCGGCCCGCGACGCCGCCCTTGCCGGCCATGCAGCGGCGTCGACCCTGATCGTCGTCCCGACGCTCGCCCGACCGGAGTGGAAGGTCGAGATCGCGCTGATCGCATCCGCCGTCTAGTCCCGACCGTGCGGCCGCGTGCCGTGGCACTTCAGCACGGTCGGGGATCGGTCGATGAACCTGCCATGACCGGTCGGATCGCCGCGCCCCGGGAGCAGCCCCGTCGAAGGTCGTGGCGCACCCCCGGTCCTGTGCTCGTCCCGCTGGGCGTTGTGTGGCTCGGCGGGCTGGCCGTGCTCGCGTTGGCTGCTGATCGCGCTGACCCACAGGTACTCTTCTTCGACCCGGCCTTCAGCGGTTCCGACCCGAAGTGGTACGTCGGGGCGATCTCCCAGCTGGGCGTGTTGGGATGGGCCATCGCCGTTCTTTCCGCAGGTTGGTCGGCATGGTTCGCCCATCACGTCGGACGCCCGAAGGCCGCACGATTTCTCGCCCGCGGCGCGATGGCGACCGCGGTCCTGCTGTTCGACGACCTGTTCGCCGTCCACGCCGCGGCCAGCGGCATTCTCTCGGTCCCGAAGCCGGTTCTTGCCGTGTTGATCACGCTGCCGTGCGGTATCTGGGCTGTGCGTCACCTCGACGACATCCAACGCACCCGGTGGCCACTTCTCCTCGCATCGGTGGCGTGTCTGGCCCTGTCGATGGCGGTCGAACGGGCAACGGGGAACAGCCTCGGACCTCGCGCCACGCTCGCCGAGGACGGCCCGAAGTTCCTCGGCGTACTTGCCTGGGCGACCTACTTCGCACTCACGTCGTTCGACATCGCCCGGTCCGTCCTGACCCAGACCCACACCCGCCGAACCGATGAGGCCACTCCGGCGCCGGTTGATCCCGAACCCGTGGTGCACAGCTTCTCGTGAGCAGCGCGTGGTCGGTTGGCCGGAGCGTGTCGTGGCGCCTCGAGCGGCGTCGGTGACCGGGCGATAGGTTGCAGGCAGACGCGACTCACGTGAGCGCACCGGTTTCATCTGAGGAGTATTGATGGCGGCGAACGACGACTTCGACCTTTCGTCCCTGTTCCAAGGCCCGGGCGCGGTGCTGTCGGGCCTTCTGGGCGTGGCCGACAATGCGCGAAAGACGGTGAGCGGCGTCATGGAGACGATCGCTTCGCTCCAGCGGGCAGCTGTCGCCGTCGAACAGCTCGTCAGCCGCATGAACCGATTGGTGGACGACCTCGAGATGCCGATGCGGGCCCTGATGCCCGAACTGGAGAAGAGCGTTGCCCGGATGCAGCGCCTCTCGGCGGCCATGGAAGGTCCGCTCGACCGCCTGCTCCCGAGTCTCGAGGCGGCGGTGGGAACGTTCGATCGGGTCGCCCTCAGCCAGCTTCCCGACTCGGTCGAGGAGGCTCGTCAGCAGATGCAGGCACTCATCGAGATGTTCGGCGACATCCCCCGGCGTCTCGCTCAGCTGAGTGGCCGGTCCGGGCTCGCTGCGCTGTTTCCGATGAGTGGGCTCGGCGCTTCGCGACCGGCGGCGTCGACGCGGGTCGTCACCGTGCCGTCCGAACCACCTGCAAGGACGTCGTCGGCGAACGCAAGCGTCGCCGCGAAGAAGCCCGCCGGCCCCACCCGCGTTCCGGCAGGTAAGGGTGGAACGGGCAAGAAGGCCACCAAGGCGGTGAAGGCGAAGAACGCGGCGCCGACGAAATCGCGTCGGTCGGCCACGCCGCGCTGAGGGGCCGCGCGGGCCAGTCGCCCGTCAGGTGGCTTCGGCAGCTATGCCGGTCGGGCTCTGGGCCGGGACATCGACGTCCTCCGGAAGCGGGTCGAGGTCGAAGAACTTCGATGCGGTCAGAAACTTCCCGATCGGTGCAGCCCCGGACAACGTCTTGGCCGTGCGGCTGAGCGTTCCGACCAGGACGACCGGTTGGAGCCCCTTGGTCTCGGGAGTCTTCAGCGGCCGGAAACTGATAGCCAGATCGCGGAGCTTGCCGGAGCGCAGGTTGAGCTCCACATCGGCGGTGTTCCCGAACCGATCCTTGCTGAGCACAGTGAAATCCGTCCGGGTGGCCACACCCTGGAGACGCGAAGGTGCAACGGTCACAGCCGGCGCCTTCGAGGTGGTTGCGGTGCCCTTCGGAGCGGTCGGCTTCGCCGCGTTCCACGTCGGCACGCTCATCGGAAGCGGGAGGGCCGTGAGGAGCGCAATGGGAATCAGCACCTCGTCGGCCACCCCGACCCCTCCGTACGCCCCTTCGCGAATCGTGGTGACATAGCCATCGACGCCGGACTGCGTTCGAAGATTCGCGGGGAGGCCGATCTGGATGCGTTGGCCCCGAACGCGGACGTTGAAGGGATCGGCGAGCAGCTTGCCGTCCTGGTCCGGAGCGATGTAGCGAAGGTCGGCACCGCCGGACTCGAGATCAACGAGACCGCTGAGGCGGCCGATGGTCTGCTTGCCGATGCGAACGTCGAACGCGATGGTGACGCGGTCGATGAACAACTCGCCGAGAGCCCGACGGGCAGAGATGGTCGGCGTCAGATTGCGCCGGGGCATCGAGATCCGATCGTCCGACCTGGCCAGGGCCGTGATCGTCGTCCGATCGTCGGTTTTCGACGCGGCATGTGCCGGAGTGGCGACGCCGCTTGCACCGACCACGACGGCCAATCCCAGCGCCACGCAGCACGGCCGGCCTCTCGGGCGACGGACATCGAGTGTGTGCATGGGTTCCTCCAGGTGGCGACGTGCCGTCACCAACGGTACCGAACCGCAGGAACAATGCGAACGAGGTGTTCGTCTGCTCGGCTCAAAGACCGTCGATGAAGTAGCGCTCGGGAAGGTCGTTCGCCGACCGGAGTGCGAGCCGGGCCCGGGCGAAGAGGGCGTCGACGTCGTCTCCGGGACGCGCCACGCTCATACCGAGGCGCATGTCCACGACGAATTCGCCGTCGCGTCCGGCGAGGGGTTCCTCGAGGCGACCGAGCAGGCGGCGGGCGACGATCGGCAGGTCCTCGGCGAAGAGCCAGTTGATCGAGAGGACGGCGAACATGTCCTGCTCGACGACGCCGGCGATCTCGATGCTGCGGATCGAGGACTCCAGACGTTTGGCAAGAAGGAAGAGGCTGTCGTTGGCGGTCCGACGACCGAGCGTTTCCCGCTGACGTCGAACGCCCCGGAGATCGACGAACGAGACGGCCACCGTCAACGCGTCGGTCCGGATGCGTTCGATCGTGGCCGCGACGTGTTGGGCGAAGAGCACCCGGTTCGGTAGTCCCGTCACTTTTTCGGTGCCCGGCTCGACGTCGACGTCGACGTCGACGGCCACCGGCTCGACGTCGACAGGGCGTTCCGTCGACAGCCGACTCGGATCCGTAAAGCCCTCGACGATCTTGGGCGGACTCCACGACGAAGCACCCTCGGCCGTGGGAAGGCGGTACCTCTCGACCGGTTGCACCGGTCCGGAGGACTTCGGGCCGACGTTCTCCGCCGAGGATGAAGGAGCTGTGGTCGGCGCCGGCGTCGACGGAGACGTCGCGGCGACCACGGGGGCGCCGGTAAGGAACACGACATAGCCGACGGCCTGGCGATTGGGGTCCAGCACGACGCCCGCCGCACACGCGAGGGTGACGGCGCCGCCGGCATGATCGAAGTCGATCCTCCAGCCCTCGCCCGATTGTCGGGCGGCCAATGCAGCCTGGCGAAAGGTCTCGGCGCTGGTGGTGCCGACGATGCGCATCCACCCTTGGCCATTCGCCGACTCGGCATCGAGTCCGGTGACGCGGGTGAGCAGCCCACCGCTGGCGATGCAGTTCCCCCGTGCGTCGAGGAACAGCGTGGCGAACGGTGAGAACGCCGCGGCCGCGATGGCCGTCGAGAGATCACCCCGTGCGGCGCTGTCGATGATCCGCCTGGCGGCGGCGTCCGTCAGCGTGATGCCGACGCCGAGCACCTCGCCGTTCTCGCTCATTGGTGTGGCCCGGACTCCGATGCGGAGGGTCTGTCCGGTCGGATGGACAACCGGTACGTCGTTCGCCACGGGAGCACCCTGCACGAAGGCCTGATGGGCGAGCGCCGAGATGGCCGGCCCCCAATTCGTCGGGAGCTCTGCGGCGCGTCGGCCTTGTGCATCGCCCGGGTCGGTGCCGACCAGGTTGGCCAGAGCGCCGGACGTGACTGCGATGATTCCTGCCCGGTCGAACAGCAGACGGGCCTCGCCTGCCTCCGTGAGCAGGCAGAACACCGATTTCCAGGCTGGCGACTCCGGCGCGACCGCGTGGGATGGTGCGGCTGGAGCCTGGGGTTGGTCAGCAAGTTCTGATCGCACGTCCATGTGTATCGGCACCGAGTTGTCCGGGGTTTACGCCTGGTTTTGCGCAGGGCTGGCGGCCACCGTCACATCCTGAAGGGACCCGTTGATCGCGTTCCCCGGAGGGGGTACGGGCGAGCAGAATGCATGCATGGAAAACCTCGCACCGCTGATGATGGTCGGCCTCGGCAAGATGGGGGCGAACATGACCGAGCGGTTGCTCCTCGGTGGTCATCGGGTCGTCGCCTTCGACCGTTCCACGGAAGCCGTCGGAGCAAGCGTGGCCAAAGGAGCGGTTGGCGCTACCTCCCTCGAAGATGGTCTGGCGGCGTTGGGCGAGGGTCGCAAGATTGTCTGGGTCATGGTGCCTGCAGGGGCGCCAACGCAGAGCACGCTCGACGCCCTCGCCCAGCTTCTGTCGGGCGGCGACATCGTGATCGACGGTGGCAACTCCAACTGGAAGCAGACGCAGGCCCGCGCCGCGGTGCTCGCTGAGCGGGGGATCCTCCTGCTCGACGCAGGCACCTCGGGCGGGGTGTGGGGCCTCGCCAATGGCTACTGTCTCATGGTGGGCGGCGCGGACGAGGCGTACGCCGCAGCGGAATCGATCTTCACCACGCTGGCGCCGGAGAACGGCCTGATGCACGTCGACTCGGCGTCGGGGTCCGGCCACTTCACGAAGATGGTCCACAACGGCATCGAATACGCCATGATGCAGTCCTACGGTGAAGGACTCGAGATCATCGCCAAGAGTCCGTTCAACGTCGACCAGGCCAAACTGACCGACGTCTGGAATCACGGGTCGGTCGTGCGATCGTGGCTCCTCGAGCTGTTGGCGTCGGCCTTGGAGCGCGACCCTGAGCTCGACGACCTCAAGGCCTATGTCGACGATTCCGGTGAAGGCCGTTGGACCGTCGATGCGGCGGTCGAGTTCGGCGCACCGGCCTACACGATCGCCTCGTCGCTGTTCGCCCGTTTCGGATCGCGAGAAGAGAATGCCTACGGACTCCGGGTGCTGTCTGCGCTTCGTAACGCATTCGGAGGACACGCGGTGAAGAAGGCCGACGGATGAGCGTCGGAACGATGGCCGCGGAAACAGCCGATCCGGGGACCTCCCCGCAGCTCCGCTCGGCCCGTTCGGTGCGTGGCAGGGTCCTCGTTGCCGTTCTGAGCGTTGTCGTCGCCGGGTTCCTGGCCCTCAACGTGTGGGCGGCGCGTACCAATCAGTCCGATGCCCGCAAAGCGAAGCAGGCGGCGGTGGTGATGGCCGACCGATCCCAGGTTGGCCAGGTGTGGAAGGAGACGTCGGACGGCATGACCGCGACCTTTGTCGCTCTTGATCCCAACGATGGCGACCGGGTCTCTTCGATTCGCTCGTACCTCCGCAAGCAGCGCATACAACATCTGCGCGCTGACTATTCCGACGTTCGCTTCGAGGGCCGTGCGCTTCCGGGTCGTCCCGAGCTCGAATTCGGTACAGAGAACCTCAAACTGAACGTTCGCTATCGCGACGTTCCGGGCGGCGGAGAGCTGCGCTTCATCGGCACGGACGGCGACCGCGACATCATGAAGGCATCTCTGCTCGAATGGTCGGCCGCCGTGCAGCGCGGGTGATGTCCGGGTCACCCGGTTCGACGGGAGACGCGCCGTCGCCGGTTCCGGGTCAGAGCGGCGGCCCGATCGATCTGCTCGAGGGCATCTCGACGACTCGGGCTATTCGCCGCTACACCGACGAGCCTGTCACCGACGCGCAGTTGGCGACCATCCTCCACGCGGCGACGAGGGCGCCGACCGGCTCGAACCGCCAGCCGTTCCGTTTCGTCGTCCTGCGCGACGGTCCCAAGGCAGTCGAGGCGAAGCGGCTCATCGCGGCGGCGGCGCAGGCGATGTGGCGGGAGAAGCGGGTGCACGACGGCTACGACCGGGGTTCGGGCGCTGACGGGGATTCGAAGAAGGCGCGGATGGAGCGCACCATGCAACGCTACGTCGACGAGTTCGAGCGGGTGCCGGTTCTCGTGCTGCCCTGCCTCGTCCGTTACCGCGAGCCATCGGTGTTCGAGGGATCATCGATCTATCCCGCCTGTCAGAACTTGTTGTTGGCGGCCCGGGCGATCGGCCTCGGAGGAGTGCTGACCGGCTTCCACCACGTCGTTGAGGGTGAGCTGACGGAGCTGCTCGGGGTGCCCGCCGATGCAGTGATTCACGCCACCATCACCCTGGGCCATCCAGCGGGCCGTCATGGGCCGGTGCGTCGCCGACCGCTGGCCGAGCTGGTTTACGAAGATTCGTGGGGTGCTTCACCGAGTTGGGCGGTGGATCCGGAGGGCACGGCCTTCACGTCGGCGGGACCGCCGAAGCGGCTTGACGACCGGAACGGACGATCGACGTGACGAGATCGCCGGTGGCTCCAGTTGCGTTTCTGTGGCACTCGCTGACAGCATCTCCCCGTCCCTCCCGTTGAAGCCCTGTACTTGCTGTCCTCCGGGACAGAACCCCCGAAAGGATCCGGCGTGAACGTCCGCATCGAGAACGACCGCTGCCAGGGCCACCAGATGTGCGCCATCGCCGCGCCCGAAGTGTTCGGCAGCGACGACTACGGCAACGCCGTGCTACTCATCGACGGCCACAACGTCCCAGAAGCCCTTCAGGCCAAGACCCGTCGAGCCGCCGGGAACTGCCCCGAGCTCGCCATCATCATCGAGGACTGAGCCATGACCGACACCGCAAATCCGCTCACGGATTTCGACATCTTCGCCCCTGAATACGTGAAGGACCCCTTCCCGACGATCTCGACGATCCGCGAGTCGGAGTGCCCGATCGCCCACAGCGACCGCTGGGGTGGATCCTGGCTGCCGACGCGGTATCAAGACGTCGTCGCGATGGCCCAAGAGCATGAGATCTTCACGTCGCAGGAGATCATCGTGGTCCCGCCGCCCCCGGGCCAGGTCGAAGGTCCCTACTCGGGTGTAAAGGCCCCGCCGATCACCTCCGATCCGCCCGACCACCACTGGCACCGCCGGGCAATCCTGCCGACCTTTGCTCCGCAGTCCGTCGCTCCGTACGAAGCCACCACGCGCGACTTCTGCAACTCGCTGATCGACCGGTTCATCGACAAGGGTGTGGCCGATGCGGGCACCGATTACGCGCAGCAGATCCCGGTGCGGGTCATCTCGCTCATGCTCGGGGTGCCGACCGACATGTCCGACACCTTCACCGGCTGGGTACGCGGCGTTCTCGAGACCGGTCTCACCGACCCGAAGGTGCGTCTCGAGAGTCGTCTCAACATCATGAACTTCCTGCGGGCGCAGCTCGATGATCGCAAGTCCAACCCGCGCGAAGGCGACTTCATCACGAGCCTGCTGGCGCATGAGCACGACGGCCAGAAGGTCGACGAGGATTACGTCATGGGCGTGTGCAACCTCATGCTCGTCGCCGGAATCGACACCACGTGGTCCTCGATCGGTGCCTCGTTGTGGCATCTGGCCCAGCATCCCGAGCATCAGCGGCAGTTGCGGGACAACCCGGATCTCTGGCCGACGGCAGTGGAGGAACTTCTCCGCGCTTACGCCCCGGTCACGATGGCGCGCATCGTTGCCCATGACACCGAGTTCCAGGGATGTCCGATGCATGGCGGTGACCGGGTGCTCATGGCATTTCCTGCGGCGAACCGCGATCCCCGCCAGTTCGAGAACCCCGACGAGGTCATCCTCGACCGGGAGAACAATCGCCACGTGGCCTTCGGCGCCGGCATCCATCGCTGTGCCGGCTCGAACCTCGCCCGGCTCGAGCTGCGCGTCGCGCTGCAAACCTGGATGGCCCGAGTCCCTGAGTTCTCGCTTGTCGACCCGGCTTCTGTCACGTGGGCCGGCGGTCAGGTACGCGGACCCCGCGTTTGCCTGGTCAAGTTCTGACCTGAGGCCAAGGTTGTTCATCCGGTCGCCCTCAGGGCGACCGGAGCACCAATCTCGTGAGCTATCCGATGGCCGTGAACGGGTGACGACCCGTGAGGTCATCGATCTGGCTCACGACGGCGCGCATGCCGAGCTGCTCGGCTGCGTCACGGGCATCGGCGAGGAGCGGGGCCGCTCGCTCCGGCTGGCCGCCTCGGGCCAGGGCCCGCCCCCACCAGTGCTTGGTCCGGGTGGTGAGCGGTGCTGAGCGGAGTGCTTCCTCCTGCGCCAGTGCCGCGGCGAAGAGACGATCGGCTTCCGCGTGGTCGCCATCAACGGCGGCGAGGCCCGCGAGCAGACGGTCGACGGAGCACATCACGTGGGTCCCCGACGCGGCGCGGGCCATCTGACCGCCGTATTCGGCGAGAAGCCGGCGGAGCACGCCGGCGTGTTGCCGAGCATCGACGGTGACGACGGCCCAGGCGAGCGAGCCCAGGGCGAGGATGGTGAGCCATCCGCGGCCGACTGCGGCGAAGTCGTCCGGTGAAAGTTCGTCGAGCGCCGCCAGAGCGTGGGCGGTGTGGCCGGCTTCGGCGCCTTCGGCCGCGACCAAGGCGCGTGCCACGGGGAACGAGGAGTTCGTCGCGAGGAAGTTGACGGAGAACTGATAGAGCGTTTCGACATCGCCGGTCTCACGCGCAAGCCAGTTCCGCTGGATCTGACACCCGAGCGCGTAGTTCGTGCTGTGCCCTCCGTGTCGCAGGACTTCGTCGACCGCGTGCGCGGCGGCCGACCACCGCCCGTCGAGAAACTCACGCATGGCGATGCGCTGGAACATCGCGCTCTCGTACGACCACGAGGATCGACGGAGCTGGGCGTGGCCGAGCGCGTCACCCAAGTGGCGTTCGAAGCCGTCCCGGTCGCCGAGCGAGAGGGCGATCTGGGCGAGTACGGCGTCCATCGGTGTGCCGAACGAGTCGGTTCCGCCAGGCGTGGCAAAGCGGTCGTACACCTCCGTCGCCTGCCTTGGTTGTTGCATGTACATCAGTCCCACGACACAGTCCATGGCGACCTTGCGAGCCTCGGGATCGGCGGAGTCGAGGTGCCGAACGATCTCGTGCACACGCGCCGCGTGGTCATCGGGCGTGAGATGGGGTCCGACCCGCTCATTGAGGAGCAGCGTGCTCTCCGCTGCCCACCGGCCGAGCAGGGACGTGTCGGTGATCTCGGCGAGAGCCGAGCGGAGGAAGTCGATCCGCTCGAGCCCGGAATCGGACGTGGCGGCTCTCCCCGCGGTTCGCAACGCCTGGGCCATCCGGTCCTGATCGCCGAGCGCTCGTGCCGCAGCGAAGGCTTCACGCGAAGCGGCCAGGGAGTTCTGCATGTTGGCCCGTGATGATGCCCGCGCCCGGGCGATGAGAAGATCGCATCGAAGCTGGGGGTCATCGTCATCGGCGACATCGAGGAGTTCGATTCCGCGCTCGACCAGCTCGGCCGAGCGCCCGTCGAAAACGGTATGAGCGGCAGCCGCTGCTCGGAGGTACCAGGTCGGGGCGGAGGCCGATTGCGCCTCTCCGTGGTGGTGGGCGAGCTCGTCGAGATGGCGATCGATGGAGAGCGCCCATCGACGCTCCAGAACCGCGACGACATCGCGGTGCATCCGCCGCCGTCGTGCCGTTGAGAGCTCGGCGAGGAGAACGTCTCGCACGACTGCGTGTCGAAACTCATATGCGCGCGTTTTATCGACGACTATGCCGGCGGTGACCGCCCGTTCGATGTCGTCGAGCGCATCGCGGCCCAGCACCGCCTCGACGAGGTCGGCGTCGAAGCTGCGTCCGATCACGGCCCCGACCCGCAGCGCTTGTGTGGTTTCGTCGCCGAGTCGAGTGAGTCGCCGACCGATCACCTCGCGCAGTCCCTCGGGGAGCGACGGCACGACCACGGACGAGCCGGCCCGCCAGTGATTGTTCTCCTCGACGATCGCGCCGGTCTCGGCGAGATGGCGGAGCACTTCACCGACGAACAGCGGGTTGCCCGATGTCTGCGCATGCACGGCGTCTGCGAGGCTCCTCGCTGCGGAGTCGAGCTCGTGTCCGGCGACCGCCCGGAAGAACTCCGAGACGCTCGTCTCGTCGAGACCGTCGAGTACCACTCGGCGGACGCCGTCGACCTGACGGAGGTCGGCCAAAGTTGCGCTCAGTGGGTGGACGCGGTCGAGGTCCGTGTCGCGGTACGTCCCGATGATCGTCACCCCGGGCGTCGAATGGGCAACGACATGGCGCATGGCCACGAGTGATGCCTGATCGATCCAGTGGATGTCATCGAGCACCACGGCGACCGGCGCCGAGCGGCGGAGCAACGCGCCGATGGCGTCGCTGAGCAGGGAGAGTCGCGTCGCCGCATCGAGCTCGATGGTTGCGTGCCGGTGCCCAACACGGCGTCGCAGAGCCGGGACGATACCGGCCAGTTCTTGGATGTGTTCGGGGGCGAGATCGGCCAGGTGCGCGTCGGTCAGTGACTCGATGAGCGGAGCCAGGGCCTCGGCCCACGGTCGGTAGGCGACGGCGAGATCCTCATCGCATCGACCGAGGAGCACGGTCGTGCCCGTCCCGGACATCTCGTGCGTCAATTCGGTGACGAGCCGCGTCTTGCCGATGCCCGGTTCACCAGCGACGAGCAGGCTTCGCCACTCCTCGGCCTTCCACGTGTCGAGCAGCTCCGCCATGACTGCCGCTCGCCCGACGAACGGACCCCGTCGCACCGCAAGGAGAGGCTCGGGGAACGCCGTCACCGACGCACGGTCGGCCGGCCGGGCGGCCGGGCGATCCCAGCCAACTCGGACGACGGGCATCGGGGCGCTCCGCCCCTTGAGCGAGTAGTCGCCGGCTGGCGTCATCGAGTGATCGGTTCTGCTGCCCACGAGGACTCGAACGACCGCGGCGGCGAGGATCTCCTCCGGTTCGGCGGCCGCGCAGAGCCGCGCCGCCTCGACAACGGGCATGCCGTTCCAGTCGTCGGTCCCGTCGTCGTGGCTCGACGACACGTCGCCGATCGAGATGCCGACCCTCACGCTTGCCGGTTCGGAGGGATGGGACCAGCCGTGTCTCACGGCGGCCTGCTGCATGGCGACAGCGGAGTCGAGCGCTGCGCCGGCCGACGTGAAGACGGCCATCACGCCGTCACCCAGTGATTTCACCACGCTGCCGTTCGCCTCGACGACGGACCCGCCGATGTGGCGCAGCAGATCGGCGAACCACGCGTCGGCGCGGGCGTCGCCGAGCCGGTCCCGGACCTCCGTCGACGAGACCACGTCGCAGAACACGACGGCCATGGTTGACGTCGTCATCGGCGCGCTACGTGTGCTTCCACCGGCGGAAGGTCCATCACGACCCAACCCTACGCAAGCCACTGGTCGTGTGCTTCCGGCCGGGACGCAGCCGAATGCCGACCCATCGATTACCGGCCGGCCAACTCCTTCGCCCAGCGGTAATCGGCCTTGCCTGATGGCGAGCGTTGGATGGCATCGACGAAGACGAATGCCTTGGGCAACTTGTAGCGGGCGACGTGACGTTCAGCCTCGGCGAGCAGGTCGGCTTCACTCGCCGTGGCACCCTCGGCGAGCCGAACGATCGCGACGACTTCGTTGCCCCAGCGTTCACTCGGTCGGCCGGCGACGACGACGTCGTACACCGCAGGGTGCGCGATGAGTGCGGCCTCGACCTCTTCGGCGAAGATCTTCTCGCCGCCGGAGTTGATCGTCACCGCGTCGCGTCCGTGCAACTCGACGATCGGCACCCCGAACGTCGCCCCCGTGCCGACGAGGAGCTTCGCCCGGTCGCCCGGAACGGAATAGCGGACGCCGGCGACCGTCGGGAAGGTCGTTGCCGTCTTCGCCGGATCGTTCAGATAGCCGAGGGGGAGACGCCCGGACTTTGCCAGCCAACCAAGTCCGTCGTGGCCCGGCTCGTGTTCGGCCGTGAGGTCCTCCGAGAGCACATGATTTCCCGGGGCGGCGACAAATGTTCCGGTCGTCGCCTTGGTCGGGTCGCCGGCCGAGATGTTCTGCATCTGGCCACCGGCTTCCGACGACCCGATCCCGTCGATGATGAGCAGCTTGGGCAGCGCGTTGAGGAAGCGTTCTTTGAGCGGTGCGGAGAGGGCGGCGCCACCCGACAGCATGATCCCCAGCGCGCTGAGATCGTACGGAGTCCCGGCAGCGTTGGCCCGCTCGATCTCTTCGATGATGGGGCGCCCGAAAGCGTCGCCGACGATCTGGAGGAACTGCACCCCCTCGCGTTGGCACACCGTCAAGATGTCGGCGGGGTCGAGGGCGACCGTGTTGTCCTGAAGGACGACGGTGCCACCGCGATGCCACGCGGTGAACGCAATCCAGTGCCCGGCGCCGTGCATGAACGGTGCCGCAGGCAGGGTGATGAGCGGAGCGTTCTGCGCGAGGCCGGCGGTGAACGACTCGAGGTCGTCGAACTCGGTGCCGGCCGAAACGTTGCGCAGGCTCATCGCCGAAACGGCGATGTCGATCTGTCGCCACAGCACGCCCTTCGGCATGCCCGTGGTTCCGCCGGTGTAGAGGATGTAGAGGTCGTCGGCCGACCAGTCGCCTCCCATCACCTGCACTTCCGGACGTTCGGGACTCGACCCGGCGAGGGCCGCTTCGTAGTCGACGGCGTCGTCGAGGAGCGCATTGCCGGAGCCGTCGTCGACCTGGATGAGGATGTCGAGAGACGGGAGCTGATCGCGGATCGCCGCCAGCGTCGGGGCGAACGATCCGCCGTAGACAAGGGCTCTGCAGTTCGCGTCTCTGAGGAGGTACACGAGCTCCTCGGCGACGTAGCGGTAGTTCACGTTGAACGGGGCAACTCGCGCCTTGTACGCGCCGAGCATGGATTCCAGGTACTCGTTGCCGTTGTAGAGGTAGATGCCGAGATGGTCCTGCCCGGTCTCGTGGCCGTCGAGGAACTCACGACCGGTCGGGACCGCGACACCGCGGGACAGGAGGTAGTTCGCGAGTCGTCGGCTGCGATCGGTGACCTCGGACCACGTCCAGGTCCGTCCTCGCCACACGATGCACGGTCGATCGGGCACCACATCCGCTATGGCTTCGTGGATAGTGGCTTTGGACGCTTCGATCGGCACTTCTCCAGTCTGGTGGGTGACCGGTGCCACGGCCAGATGAGCAGCGATCAGCCGCCGTTGCGGCACCGTCGGGCCAGACTGGACGTATGGCTATGAGGTCCTCCGTAGGTTCCGTTTCTCTTCGTTCACGCCGCGTTCGGATTCTGACCGGCGTGTTCACGGTCATCCTTGGCGCGTCGCACTTCTCCTTCGTGCCGGCAGCCGGAGCGGCCACGAAGTCGCCGCAGGTCGTCAAGATCGAAGCGGGCGCCGTCCGCTACGAACCGCGCACCATTACGGTGACGGTCGGCCAACCGGTGGTGCTGCGCATCACCAACACCTCGACCGTCGACCACGAGGCCTTGCTCGGCGACGAGAAGGCGCAGAAGGCGCACGCCGCAGAGATGAAGGATGCCGAGGCCATGGGGCACGACATGGCGAGTCACGACGCGACCACGAAGGCCAAGTCCGGCGAGGGATTCGTGACGATCGCCCCGAAGAAGTCCGCTGAGATCCGAACCACGTTCACGAAGGTCGGCCGCACGATTCTCGGCTGCCATCTGAAGGGTCACTACGAGGGTGGCATGCGCCTCACCGTGATCGTCAAGCCGAAGGCGCTCGGCGCGGCCTGACGGGTCTGTGCCGTTCTCGGTCAGGGGTGCAGGCGAAACGCGAAGAACGCCAGGATCTCGTCGCGGATAGCGGCGGTCGGCTCACCGGCTTCGTCGACGAGGGATGTGGTGACGACGCTGTGCGGCACGCCGGTCCAGCCCCGGTCGCCCGCAGACGAGTCGGACAGGACCCGTGGGACGAAACGATCACCGAGCGCCTCCGCGAATGCGTCGAAGCGAGCGGCGGTGCAGTACGGGTCACCGTCGAATCGAACGGCCATCACGATGAGGTCGTCGGCGTCGAGCCGCGCCTTGACCGCCGCCAGTTCAGTCGTCGTGAGGAAGGTCCCGGCGGGATCATCGAACGGGAGAGAAGGCTGCGACATCACCGGCGCAAGCACCGAGGGTTCGAGCATCATCGTGAGCGCGAAGTTGCCGGTGAAGCACATGCCGATCGCACCGACTCCCCGACCGCCGCAGACCCCATGGGCATGGGCAGCGAGTCGGCGAAGCCAACGTGCCATGGGGCTCGACTCACCGTTGGCGAATGCCTGAAATTCTCTACGTACACATACGGATCGCAGCGCCTGTCCGGCGAGTTCCATCGTCGGCTCGGCGCCGTCGACGCCGAACAGGCTCGGCATCCAAACCGTGAAACCGGCATCGCGCACCCAGCGTGCGAAGCGGGCGACCAGCGGTGTGATGCCGGGCATCTCGGTCATCACCACCACGGCAGGTCCACTCCCGGCAACGTACACCCGCATCGTCTCGTCGTCGAAGGTGAGATCCTGCCGCTCGAAGTCGAGCAGCGGATCGGTGCCGGTACTGTCCGTCTCGCTCATGCGCCCAGCTTTCCAGAGCTGGCAGGTTCTTCGTGAAAGACCGAACTCGCCCGGTTCATCGGCGTGCGCGACAGTGGACCCGTGCCGTCGCCGTTCGATGACCTGCTCGAGGATCTGACGCTGGAGTACGAACGAATCGGGGCGATGCTCGACGGTCTGGGGCCGGAACAATGGCATGCGCCGTCCGCCGCGCCGGGATGGTCGGTTGCCGACACCGTGCTGCACCTTGCCCTCACCGAGGAGGGTGTTCCGGTCACACTCTCGCGGCCGGGCGATACGGGGTGGACCAGGCGCGACCGACCGCTCGACAATGTGCTCGAGGATCAAATCCGTTCCTTCGACGTCACTCCCGAGGAGATCTTGCGTCGATGGCAGGCAGCGCGGCAGGCATCGGTGGAGGCGCTTTCGAACGCTGACCCGACCCACCTGTACCGATGGGCCGCAGCGCCCCTACGTCCCCGGACCCTGGCAACGACGAGGCTGGCCGAGCATTGGGCCCACGCTCTCGATATCGCCGAGCCACTCGGCTTGCCGTATGAGGACGACGACCGACTCCGTCACGTTGCCTGGTTGGGTCATGCCACCGTCCCCTACGCCATGGGGTTGCAGGGATTCGAACCGGTTGAGGTGCGCTGCACGCTCACGATGCCGAGCGGAGCCACTTGCACCCTCGGCCCCGGCAACGCGCCGAACACCATCACCGGTTCTCTTGGCGCGTTCTGCCGAGTCGGAGCGCGCCGGTTGCCGGCGGGGGAGTCCGGACTCGTGGCTGCGGGGCCTGCTGCTGACGTCGCCCTTCTCCACTTGCGGAACTACGCCGTTTGAGATCCCGCCATTCGACGGCCTGGAGTTCTCAATCATGCTCGAGGGTGAGCACCTCCGCGGCGACGCGTTCCAGCTCCTCGGTGATGCCTCCAGGCTGGCCGGCGAGGTCGGCGGCGGGGAGGAGAACGAACTTCGTGTAGCCGGCGTCGATGAACCGACTGATATGGG
>JANPFX010000208.1:0-8818 GCA_031423635.1 Acidimicrobiia bacterium
CGTTCCGAGCGGCTGCCAGCGCGGAACGTCGCTTCACTGCAGCCATCTCAGGCTTTTTTTGAAGTGGTGGTTGTCGAAACCGGAACGGTCAGAACGGTATGCATGCTGAACATCTGTGCACAGAAGATCTTGGAAGTTCTCATCAGAAACCCCCGGCCGACTCGCGCTGGCGTCGGAACTGCACGAGTGTGAACCCGAAGATGAACAGGAAGAGGACCCAGGCGATCGCCGACGCGTAGCCGAATCCGAGCTCGCGGAACCCAGCGTTGTAGAGGTAGCTCACGGGTGTGAGCGCCGAGTTCTCAGGTCCGGTTCCCGGAGTGCCGGACGACGAGAAGAGGAGATACGGCTCGCTGAACAACTGCAGCGCCAGGATGCTCGTGGTCGTGGTGACGTAGAGCGTCGTCGGTGCCAGCATCGGAATCGTTACCTTTCGGAACGTGACCCACCACCCGGCCCCGTCGATATCGGCCGCTTCGTACACGTCGCTCGGCAGACCCTGCAAACCGGCGAGGAAGAGCACGGTGTTGAAACCGATGGTCTGCCACACGAACACGATGATCACGGCCCAGAGCGCGACCTTCTTGTCCGACAGCCATTGGATGTTCACCGAATCGACCCCGAAAACCCCGAAGATCTTCTCCAACGCGTAGTTGAGAAATCCGAGAGTGGAGGAGTACATCTGCTTCCACAGTGTGGCCACCGCGACGATGCCGGCGACCGACGGGATGAAGAAGATCGCTCGGAACACCTTCATGCCACGGAGCTTCGAGTTGAGCAGCTGCGCGAGGAACAGCGCCGGGATGATGGCGAGCGGAAGGGCGAAGAACGCGAACACCACGATGTTGCGCATGGAAAGCCAGAAGAGCTTGTCGCGTGCGCCGAGGACCCAGTGCCCACCGAACCAGTCGATGCGCATGAGGGTGGCGTACCCCTTCTTCAGGACCTCGGACGCCGGCTGGGTCCCGGAATTCACGGACGCGAAATCGAGGCTGAAGATCTTCTGGTAGTTGCCGATGCCGCTCCACTGAGGGGACGTGACCCCTTTCCAGTTCGTGAGGCTCGCATAGAGCGAGAAGAGCAGGGGACCGGCGAAGAAGGTGAGGAAGCCCAGCGCGTTCGGGGAGAGGAACAACAGGCCGGTCAGCGAACGACGCTGCTCGTTGGTCATGCCCACATGGTCGGTGACTGCCGGCGACCATACGGTTCGGGCGATCAGGAAACACCCGACCGCAAGTGCCAAGAGCAGGACGCGATGGAGGTCGTCGATCCGCGTCAGCCCTTCGAACAGCGCTTGGGGAACACGCCAGACGAAGAAGAGAATGGCCGCGGAAAGAGCGGAGAGCATCGGTCCGGCTTTGACGAGCACCGGGGCGCCCGGGCGACCGGCGAGCCGCCCGTCTCGAGCGAGGCCGCGCATCCAGAACCCGGCCACGATGGCCAACAGAAACGGAACACCGCGGCCGAAGATGCCCGCCCAGGCATCGATGCCGTCGACTGCACCGAGGTCGTTCAGGAACACGGCGAAGGCGAAGATCCCCACGATCGTGGACGCCGCGAGCGATGCCGTGACACCGCGCCGTCGAGTCGTCGCCAGACCATGGGCGCCGAGCAGACCTCCCGCCGCGACGAGGAGACCAACGATGGCGATACCGATCTTGGCGGCCGCCGAACGATCACTCGACACCCCCGCGATCAGCGCGACGACACCGAGAATGCCGAGCGCGCCTGACCCCGCTACAGCGGGCAGCAGGACTGCGGGTCGGCGCGTGCCACCCAGGGCAACGGTCATAAGTGAACTCCCCTTCACTGCGAATCTGGTTGGTGCTTCGGTCCGGCGCTACTGCACAACTGCTGTGGCCGTTTCATCGGGCTTGCGTCGCTCGAGCGAAGCGAGCGAACTGCAGGTGCGAACCTATCGGGCGACTCGGCGACGTGCCCGTCGGACCGGTCAGGGACCCGAGAAGGTTGCGCCTGTCGTGCTGCTCCCTTCGGAGAAACAGCAAGCCCCGGCGTCGATGCGCTTGTGAACAAACGCAACGAGCCGGGGCTTGCCGGTCGGACTCTTACGAATCCGGATAGTTCAAGGCTGCGTCAGCCTCAGGCCGTGAACGCGGCAGTGTTGATCTCGCCGGCCTTGCCCTTGAAGTCGTCGAGTGTCGACGTGCCCTTCATGACCCCCTCGACGAGCGGACCAGCCGCGCTGTCGAACTTCGGCCACGAACCGGCCCACAGCGGACCTTCGGCGGTCGGCTTGTTGGCCGGGTCAATGCCGTCGAGGAACGCCTGGTTGTTGGCCGGCGGGCTGTAGGTGAGGAACGCCTTCTTGGCCTCGTCGGAAACGCGGCTCGGAATGTTGGCGCCGAGCTCGGCGATCTTCGCCTGGATGTCAGCACGGGTCAGGGCCCGGACGAGCTTCCAGGCGCCTTCGCGGTTGGCCGTCTTGGCATTCACGGCGTATGACCCCCAGAACAGCCAGTTGCCCGAGGTGCCCTGGGGACCCTTCGGAAGACCGACGACATCCCAGTTGAACTTGACGTTCGCGCGGGCCCCAGGGGTGGCCCAGCGGCCGTTCTGGAACATGGCGACGTTTCCGGCGTTGAACACCGGCTCCGGATCCTCCCCGTACGGAACGGCGACCTTGAGGTCGTTGTAGATCGTGCGGGCGAACTCGAGTCCCTTGAGGGCCTCGGGAGTGTCGAGGGCTTCGGCGGTGCGATCGGCGTTGAAGAAGCTTCCACCGGCAGCGTTGATCCACACGCCGTAGGGACCCCACCACGCACTGGCGCCGTAGCCGAACTTCCCGCCACCCAGGGCGGTCACCTTCTTGGCAACTGCGAGGAACGCGTCCCAGTCCCACTTGCCGGCCTTCTCGAGCTCACGGGGATCGTCGGCGCCGGCCTCTTTGATCAGGTCCATGTTGAGATAGAGGGCGAACGTCGAGACGTCGCGGGGGAGCCCCCACAGCGCCTTACCGGTGGCCTTGGCCTCCGGATCCCAGGTGAGGTGGAACATCGGTCCTTCGTAGAAGTCCGCATCCTTGTAGTCCGTGTCGGCGCCGGCCAGGTCGCGAAGGTTCGAGGTGAGACCGTTCACGGCGAAGTCGGCCGTGTCGGTGCCCGGGATCCAGAACACGTCGGGGGCGGTGCCACCGGCGATCTCGGTCTTGAGCTGATCCTGGTACGGCGAGCCTTCCGAGCCACCCTTGGAGTATTCGAGGGTGAAGTCGGCGAACTCCGGCTGGAGCAGATCGCTGATCGACTTGTAGAGGTTCGCTTCGGCGTCGTTGTCCGGGCGGGTGCGCCAGACGAGCTTCGGCTTGTCCCCCCCGGCTGCTGCTGCCTCGGTTGCCGCGGCTTCGGTTGCCGCGGCTTCGGTTGCTGCTGCCTCCGTGGCGGCGGCTTCGGTGGCGGCGGCGGTCTCTGCCGCTGCCGTCGTGTCGGCGCTGTCGCTGCTGCATGCCGCGAGGATTGCTCCCATGGCCGGGGCGGCGAGGCCGAGCACGGCACCGCGCTTGAGGATGTCACGGCGGGAAAGACCCTTGGTCTTTGCCTCGTCGAGAAGTTGCTGCTCTGGTGATGTCGGCTCGAAAGCCATAAGAAGTTCTCCCCTTCTTGGTCGGTTCGTAAGGCGCAGCCCGGCGAGCGCCGAACCTGCACGGTGTGTCCGAAGCTCCGCCGACTTCGACCGTCCCGGGGCCGACAAGGTCGAACGCGGGCCGTGCGAGGCGGTGACTGCCGTCACAACGAAACGATGGTAACCGTAACGAGCATGTTTCGCGCACCAGTCTGCGGCTGTGTCCGGAATCGAGCGCCTCCGGATCCGCTCGCCGCTCGGTCGCGTTCCGTGGTCGCCGCCGCGTCCGTTTCGCTCACCGCGGTCACGCCGCGGACCGGACGTGTTGCGGCGCTCACGGACCCCTCACGATGCGATCGTCAGGATTGGCTGGCTTCGCAGAGAACGGTCGTCCGGGAATGTCCGGGCGCTCCAAGACGCTGTGAAGTTCACCGGGCGCGATGCCGATGGACTCTCCGTCGGACCGAGTTCTGTCCGGACACTATCGGTCGGCGCGGGCGTACACTCGGGTCAGCCATTCCTCTGGAGGAAGAGTGAAGAAGAAGATTCCGCGCAGTGCAGGGTTCTACATCCTGATCGCGCTCATTGCCCTACTCACCGCGTCGCAGCTCCTGAACAAGGGCACCCCGGCGAAGAAGCTGGCATTCAGCCAGTTCACCCAGCTGATCCAGAAGAACCAGATCAAAGAAGCGAAGATCAACGTTCGCTCCAACACGATCTCCGGTGAGCTGAGCAAGCCCCTCAAAGAGGGCGAGCCGACGAAGTTCACCATCAGCTACCCGGGCGAATACGAAGACGAGCTGACGACCGCGCTGCTCGACAAGGGTGTCAAGGTCGACACCAACGCCGAGCGCGAGAACGTCTGGCTGGCAATCCTGTTCCAGTTCCTGCCGATCATCGTGCTCTTCGGCCTCTTCATGTGGCTGATGAACTCGATGCAGGGCGGCGGCAACCGGATCATGCAGTTCGGCAAGTCGCGCGCCAAGCTCCAGTCCAAGGATGCGCCGAAGGTCACCTTCGCTGACGTGGCCGGGGCTGACGAGGCCATCGAGGAGCTCCACGAGATCAAGGAATTCCTGGAGAACCCGGCGAAGTTCGCGGCGATCGGCGCCAAGATTCCGAAGGGCGTGCTGCTCTACGGCCCCCCGGGGACCGGCAAGACCCTCCTCGCCAAAGCCGTCGCCGGCGAGGCCGGAGTTCCGTTCTTCTCGATTTCGGGCTCGGATTTCGTCGAGATGTTCGTCGGTGTCGGCGCTTCACGTGTCCGTGACCTCTTCGAACAGGCCAAGGCCAACGCTCCGGCGATCATCTTCGTCGACGAGATCGACGCTGTCGGCCGCCATCGTGGCGCCGGCATGGGCGGCGGTCACGACGAACGTGAGCAGACCCTCAACCAGATGCTCGTCGAGATGGACGGCTTCGAGGTCCGCACCGGCGTCATCATGATCGCCGCCACCAACCGGCCCGACATCTTGGACCCGGCGCTCCTTCGTCCCGGACGATTCGATCGCCAGATCAGCGTCGACCTGCCCGACCTCGAAGGTCGCAAAGCCGTGTTCCGGGTGCACGCCAAGGGCAAGCCGTTGGCGCCCGAGGTCGACCTCGACGTGATCGCACGGGGTACTCCCGGCATGAGCGGCGCCGATATCGCCAACCTGCTCAACGAGGCTGCCCTCATCGCCGCCCGCCGCGGGAAGACCGTCATCGGCCAGTCCGAGATGGAATCAGCCGCCGATCGGGTGATGATGGGAGCGGAGAAGAAGTCCCGGGTCATGCCGGCCGACGAGCTCCGCATCACCGCCTTTCACGAGGCCGGACACGCACTGGTCGGCCACGTGCTCGAGGGCTGCGACCCGGTGCACAAGGTCACGATCATTCCCCGCGGACGTGCGCTCGGCGTCACCATCTCCCTGCCGACGGAGGACCGCTACTCACGGAGCCGCTCCGGGTTGCGCGACCTCCTCGCCATGCTCCTCGGTGGACGCACGGCCGAAGAGCTCGTCTTCGGCGCCGGGAACGTCACTACGGGGGCATCCAACGACCTCGAACGTGCCTCGGAGATCTCGCGAGCGATGATCACGAAGTACGGGATGAGTGACGAGGTCGGTCTGCTCTCACTCAGCGCGGGCGACGCCGAGGTCTTCATGGGACGCGACTTCGGCACCCGGGTCAACTACTCGGGAGCGACCGCCGCCAAGATCGACAGCGAGTTGCGCAAATTCTTGGATGCTGCGCACGCCACGGCCGAGGGCATCCTGACCAAGCATCGCGACGTCCTGAACAACTTCGCCGAGACGCTCCTGAAGAAAGAGACGCTGGAGAAGTCCGACATCGACGAGCTCTTCAAGGACCTTCCCAAGTGGGAGGAGAAGCCCGAAGTTCCGTCGAGGCCAGAGCTGGCACCGATCGACCCGACACCCCTCGGCGTCTCGGAGCCCGAGCTCGTCGGAGCGACCCGCCGCACCGGAGCGCTGGGCAAGGTCCGCAATCGCGCCGGGCGGGCGTGGAAGGGCGCCAAAGAGGGTCTGCGGGGTGACGACGACGTGTCGCCGCCGCCGGCGCCCTCGGGTGTGGCCCGTCCACGTCGTCCGCGTCCTCAGTTGGGCGCCGGGCCGACCAGCTGATCGTCATCGGTGGGGCTGATCCCCACCTCCCGGCATCAGCTTCAGCATCGATGCGAACGGTTCGGCTTTTCGGTGAAACACCGAAAAGTCGGGCCGTTTCGCATATCTGGCGGAGATGCCGTCGGTACACTCACGAGCGTTCCCACATGCAGCAGTGTTCGGAACGGGGCAAAGGAGCCGACGTGCGAGGCAAATGGTCGAAGGGCATCGAGCCTCGAAATTTCTGTTGGGTCATCAAGGATGCGATCGCGATCTGCGAGCGACCCGGTGGCCACACGAGCAACCATCGGCGCGTTCGCCGTCACGAAGAGATCATCTGGATCCGTGAGAAGGGCTTCGCCCGCGTTGTCTCGTTGATGCCGTCGCCGCACAACCTCCACGCCTACGAGGAACTCCACGTCCCGTACGAGCACGTCCCCTTCGGGACGCACGACGACCCGAAGATGATCGTGAGCGCGCTGTATCCGCAGATGCGAGCCTGGATCCTCCGTGGCGACAAAGTGCTCATGCACACCGACGAGATCAACGACCGTCTCCAGGGTGTGCTCGGCGGGTACCTCCTCTACGCCGGTCTGTTGAAGACCGGGCCTGAGGCGATCTCGGTGATCGAGACCCTGTTCCGCCGACAGCTGGGCACGATCGGCCGAGAAGTGGTCGCTGCCGCGGCGTCACTCTGATCCCGCCCCTCCGCGCTCCCGGCTCTCCAGTCGCGCGATGACGATTCCCGAGATCAACCAGATCGCGTCGTTGCGGTCGTTCCTCGACGAGAACCGGCGGCAGCGTCGCTCGATCGGGCTCGTTCCCACCATGGGGGCCCTCCACCCGGGTCACGCATCGCTGATCCGGTCCGCCGCGTCGCGCTGCGACGTCGTGGTCACCACGATCTTCGTGAACCCGCTGCAGTTCGCCCCCACCGAGGATCTCGCCGCGTACCCACGCGACCTCGACGGTGACCGCGAACTCGCCGCAACTTCGGGCGCCTCGGTGCTCTTCGTTCCGACCGTCTCCGAGATGTACCCGTTCGGAGCGGACCGAGTGCTCACCACGGTCTCGGTCGCCGAGATCACCAGCGTGCTCGACGGGGTTGTGCGGCCCGGCCACTTCGACGGCGTCGCCACGGTGGTGGCCAAGCTCTTCGCCATCGCCGGCGCATGCTCGGCCTACTTCGGAGAGAAGGACTGGCAGCAGCTTGCCGTCGTCCGCCGCATGGCCGCTGATCTTTCGCTTCCTGTCGACGTCGTCGGCTGCCCAACCGTGCGCGAGTCCGATGGGCTGGCACTGTCGAGCCGAAACCGATATCTGTCCGCCGAAGATCGACCGCACGCTTCGGTCGTCTGGCGGTCGCTGCGCGCCGGTGCCACAGTGATCGCCGACGGCGAACGGTCTCCGGCAGCGGTGAGTGCAGCGATGCGAGCCGTCCTCGACGCCTCGTCCGTCGTCCGGTCGGTCGACTACGCCGCGTGCGTCGATCCGCTCACGCTGGCCACACCGTCATCGATCGACGGGGAGGTGCGCCTCCTTGTCGCCGCTCACGTGGGTCGGGTCGGGGCGTCGGCCCGACTCATCGACAACTGCGCCGCCTCCCCTGCCCCCTGAGTCAGCCGAGGTGGTCCAGTGTCATGGCCACGTGCAGGGCTCTGCTGTTGGTGCGTTCAGCCGAGGTGGTCCAGTGTCATGGCCACGTGCAGAGCTCTGCTGTTGGTGCCGTTCAGCCGAGGTGGTCCAGTGTCATGGCCACGTGCAGAGCTCTGCTGTTGGTGCCGTTCAGCCGAGGTGGTCCAGTGTCATGGCCACGTGCAGAGCCATGCCCGTCGTCATGCACCCCTCGTCGAAACGCACCAGGTTCGAGTGGTTCGGCGCCGCCGTATGCGTCGGGATCTCGGGAGGGCAGGCGCCGAGGAACGCCATCGCGCCCGGCACTTTCTGGAGCACGTAGGAGAAGTCTTCGGCGCCCATGACGGGCTGGGGCATGCGCATGGCGCCCCGCTCACCGAAGGCTGCTGTCGCCACCCGCAACACGTCGTCAGCAACGGCCGCGTCGTTCACGGTGACCGGGAAGCCGAACGTGACTTCGACTTCGGCCGCCGCCTCGTGCGCCGCGGCAATGTTCTCGGCGACGCGGCGGATGCCGTCATGGAGCGCCGTGCGGGTGCGTTCCGATACGGCGCGGATCGTCCCGAGGATCGTGGCGGAATCGGGGATGACATTGTCGGTCGTGCCGGCGGTGATCTTGCCGACCGTCACCACCCCCGGATCGAACGCATCGATGCGGCGGGTCACCATCGTCTGGAGCGCGATGACGATCTCGCAGGCGATCGGAATCGGATCGAGCGCGTGATGGGGAGCCGACGCATGGCCGCCCCTGCCTCGGATCACGATCTCGAACTCGTCTGCCGATGCCATCTGCGGTCCGCCCTTGACGGCGACGAGCCCGGACGGGACGTTTCCGCCGACGTGGATGGCGAACGCCTTCGTCACCTGCCCGGCGGTGGCGAGAAGGCCGTCCTCGAGCATGTGACGCGCTCCGTGGTACCCCTCCTCGCCCGGTTGGAACATGAACAGCACCTGCCCCTTGATGTCACGCCGACGCGAATGCAGCATGCGCGCCGCGCCGACCA
>JANPFX010000209.1:0-15731 GCA_031423635.1 Acidimicrobiia bacterium
TCGAAGAGGTAGCGGATCTCGTCGGGCCCGTAGCGGTAGTTCGTGTTCACCGGCACCAGACCGGCCTTGAACGCCGCGAAATAGACCTCGAGGTACTCCGGTCCGTTGGTGAGGTACGCCGCGACCTTCGACTGCTCTCCGAGTCCGGCGGCGAGCAGATCGTCGGCGAGCGCGTTGGCCCGGGCGTTGAACGAGCCCCAGTCGAAACGACGCGTACCGGCGACCTGGGCCGGAGCGTCGGGTATGCGTGCCGCGATCGCTTCGAGCACTTCAGCAAAGTTCCAGCCGCTCACGGATGTCCTTTCGAGACAGACATCGTCGTCGCGTGGCGACAGACGGGGTTCACGAGGTGGTGTGCCGGCCGACGCGGGGACCCGCGAAAACACCGGCCCGGCACTTTACGGGCCGCGCCTGACGTTGCCCTATTCGACGGCCCGCGACCTCCTCCCGTCAGGCCGGCACGCGGTCTGCGGTACTCGTCGGGCCGTCCGCTCCCCGGGCCGACGTGGGTAACGGCGGCAGTGCCACCACGACGGGCGCCGCGGTGTCGGACATCGTCTTGGTGAAGCGTCCCGTCGCCCACCGGAGGCTGGCCCCGATGTCGTCGGCCACGAGCTCGTAGGAGCTGCGTTTCTCCCCGCCGGCTGTCTCCCAGGAGCGCTGATCCAGTCGCCCGGTGACCACGACCCGTGAACCACGCCGCAGTGTCTCACAGGCATTGACGGCCAATTGCTGGTAGGCAACGACGGAGAAGTACGACACCGAGTCGACGGATCCGGTTTCGTTCCGGGCTGGCACCTTGCGGTTCACGGCGACGGAGAGGGTGCACGCGGGAATGCCGGAACCCGTCGTTCGCAGCGTGGGTTCCTTGGTGAGGTTTCCCTGGATGGTGATGGTCGTCGACATGAGGTCGACCTCCTTCGTGGTGCTGCAATCCTGCAGCGTTGCTCACCCGGGGAAGAGTTCGTGGTCACCACCTTGCCGGGAGCGGTATGACAATCGGCGGGCCGGCGGCGGAGCACCGCCAGATCGGACCGCAGTAGCGCCCGGCGACGGCAAGACTCGGTCGATGCTGCTCACCATCCTCCCGCTCCTGCGCTGCCCGTTCTGTGCGGAGGGATCCGTCAGCGCGAGCCGGATCGTCGAGGGCGACGATGTCCGCATCGACAACGGTACCCTTGCCTGCGCGGCGTGCGGGAGGACGACCGAGGTCATCGACCGCGTCTGGCAGGCGATGGGGGACCACACGTGGTCGAAGACCGTCGCCCAGATCAGCAACGTCACGCCGCCCACTCCGCAGATCTACGAACGACTCTGGCGGGTCCGCTCCCTGTCGCTGCTGTCCGGTCGGAGTTTCCCCAACGACGAGGAGCTGCTCGAGCTCACCGACGCGCTCCGGCCGGAGGCGGGAAAGGTGTTCGTCGACGTCGCCTGCTCCGAGGGGCTCTACGCGCGGGCTCTCGCCGCCCGGGGCGCCACCGTCATCGCCGTCGACCACAGCCGGCCGTTCCTCCGACGCGTGATCCACCGGACGGGCGATCTCCCGATCGTCGCCGTGCGGGCGATGGCCCAGCATCTGCCGATCGTCTCGGGCGGTCTCGACGGCGCGGGTATGGGTGCGTCCTTGAACGAGATCGGCGACCAGCTCACGGCCGTCGCCGAGATGGCCAGGGTCGTCCGGCCCGGTGGAGCGGTGTTCTCGATGAGCCTGACGACCGCGACGACGCGACGCGGCCGCATCATCCAGCGCGTGCTCGCTCCCTCCGGCATCAGGGTTCCGACTGCCGACGCCACGGTCGCGATGTTCGAGCAGGCGGGCCTGAGGGTCGACTCCCGTCGGCTCGATCGGATCGTCCTCCGGGTCGCCGCCACCCGTCCGTGACTCCTCCAGCGACTACGCCGACGGGTCGGTGTAGTTCGCGGGACGCTTCTCGAACCAGGCGGTGACGGCTTCGACCTGGTTCGGCGAGCCGATCAGGGCACGGATCTCCCGGCGCTCAGCCGCCAGGCCGTCGGCCGTCGTCACCTGAGCGGCATTGTTGAGCAGGCGTTTCCCCGCCCGGATGGCGTGTGGGCTGCGCCCGGCGATCTCCTGGGCTGTCTCGAGGGCCAGGGCCCACGGGTCCTCGGCGATCCGGGTCGCCAGGCCGATGCGAACGGCCTCTTCGGCGCCGACCATGCGGCCGGTGAAGGTGAGCTCCTTGGCCTTGTCGAGGCCGACGAGTTCGCGCAGCAACTGCGTGCCGGCCATGTCGGGGATCAGGCCCCAGCGGATCTCGAGGATCGACATCTGGACGTCGTGCGAGACGTAGCGGATGTCTGCGCCGAGCGCGATCTGGCACCCGCCGCCGAGTGCTGCGCCGTGCACCGCGGCAATGACCGGGACGGGAACCTCCTGCCAGACCCACACTGCCTGCTGGCCGGCGTGGGTGATGCGCCCCGGGAGCCGGGAGGGGTCGTCGGGATCGCCGTCCTGAGGAAGCACGTTCCCACCACGCCCACCGGCCATGGCCTGGAAGCTTCCGAAGTCGAGACCGGCGCAGAAGCTTCGACCTTCTCCGGAGAGCACGACAGCGCGCACCGACGAGTCCGTCTTGAGCGCCTCCCCCACCTCGACGAGCGCGGAGAACATGGCGCCGTCGATGGCGTTCATCTTCTCGGCTCGGTTCATCCGGACGTCGGCGACGCCCCCGTCGATCACGCACGTCACTCGGTCGCTCATGTCCCCATCCTCGCCGCCGACGCCAGTTGGAGACAAAACGGCGGCAGCCGCGTTCGGGACTTGGTGGGATTTGGAACATGGGTAGCGCTCGGAGCTACGCATGTTCCGAAAGCTCCTAGCCTCAACGCATGATCTTGGATCGACTCGACATCGACGCTGGCTCGTTCGAAGCCGCGACCGGCTGGCAGATCAAGCCTGAGGGTGCCTGCAAGGGTGACGTGTGCGTGCCGCTCGGCCGCTCGGGCGGATTCGACCTCGTCGCGACCGCTGATCGGCTGGGCATGGCCATCGTCGCCGATGCCGATGCGGGCGTGTGGTCGATCGGACCCGAGAGCCTCGGCGGACGCTCGCTCGCCACGGCCACAGCACCTGAGCTGTCCCTGCCCGACGTGCTGACGGGCGCAGATGTCAGGCTGTCGTCGTTTCGCGGACAGAAGGTGGTGCTCGCCTCCTGGGCACCGTATTGAGGCTGTCGCTACGACCTGCCCGGGTGGCAGGCACTGCGCAACGAGGTACACGGCAAAGGTGTCGAGATCATCACTGTCGGCCTCGAGATGGGTGGCGCCGAGGTGCTCCGGCCCATCGTCGAAGCCGCCCGGCCCGAGCACCCGTCACTTCTCGATGCCTCGCACCAGATGGACGCGTTGTTCGGCGTCACCAACATCCCGCAGGTTGTGTGGATCGATGAGAGCGGCACGATCGTGCGACCGGCCGAACGCGGTTCTCCCGCGCCACAGCCGACCGACGACCCGTTTGCGAAGTTCATCTTCGAGCTCATGTTCCGGGGCACGACGCATCCCGAGTGGTACGGCGATCGCGTCCGGGACTGGGCGGAGAAGGGATCCGACAGTGCATGGGTTCTCACGCCCGAGGCGGTGATCGCCGCGTCGCACCCCCGCACGCGAGACGTGTCCGAGGCCGCTGCCCACTTCGCACTTGCGCAGCACTTCTGGTCCACGGACGGATTCTCCGCCCCGGCGTTGCATCACTTCGAGCGTGCCCACACGCTTCAGCCGGAGAACATCACCTACAAGCGCCAGGCCTACTCGGCGTGGAGCTTCGCGAAAGCGCACGACGACGCCGCCAGATTCGCACAGTCGCCGAATCCCGGCGAGGAAGATCAGTGGCCCTTCGTCTCGGAGTTCCTTGCCGATGCGAAGAAGTACCTCGGATTCGACCTGGCGGCACCGTCCTCGCAACCAGATCAGTCGGCCTGACGATCACGTCACACGCCGCCGGCCACGTCATCGTCGGAAACGCTGCCGCGGGCGCCCGGAGGGTCCGCGGACCGGTGCACCGCGCATCCGGCTCGCGTCGGCCGGAGCGGAAGGATCTCGCAGCCGGGGTGGGCGGCGATGGCAGCCACTAGCCCGGCTCGCTGCGCGGGATCGGCGCCAGCGAGCACGGCAACGGTGCCGCCCTGTCCGCCCGCGCCGTTCGCCTTCCACCCGAGCGAGCCGAATGCGTCGGCGATGGCACCGACCTGATCGGCAAGCGGCGACACAATCGGTTCGTGGAGGCGACGGGTGGCATCGTTGTGCAGACGCATGGCCCGCCCGAACGCCGGGAGATCACGGCGAGAAAGGGCCGCCGCCGCGTTCATGGCGGCGACGCGAAGGTCGTCGAGCGCGGACCGATGGCCGCCTGCCTCCAGCTCGGCGATCACGTCGCGGTGCACCTCCGAGGAGGAGTGCGGTTGGCCGAGGTAGACCGTGAGGAGCCGACCGTCGAACAGCTCGCCGGGATCGTCGACGAGAACGTGCGCGGCCCTGAGCGTCGGGTAGCGGATGTCGTAGCGGCGGGTACCGCCGAACGCCGAGGCAAGCTGATCCTGCACGCCCGACTGGAGACCGAGGGACGTCTCGACACCGTGGGCCGCCGAAGCAAGCTCGACCGGATCGACCACGCGGTCGTCGAACGCCAAAACCGCGCCGATCACCCCGACACTCACCGCTGCGGAGGTTCCGAGGCCGCTGCCGGGAGGAACGAAGCACCGGAGGCGAATCTCGACCGGTCGGGCCGGTCGGGCAGCGGCCACGGCCATCGCCAGGAAGGGGTCGGTGGTGGCCTGCGGGTCGCGCAGATCGAGGACGGCGTCGAACCCGAGATCGTCGACGATGACTCGGGCGTGGTCGGCCGGAACGTCGATCGCCCGAACGGTCACCTCGACGCCTGGCTCGACGGCAACGTTGGTGACGGTTCCCCGCACGGCGAACCAGGTGTCGGTCCACCCGCCCACGTCGGCAGTCCGGACCGGTGCGCTCACCGTGACCGATCGGGGACCCTCGCTCATCGCCAGCACGGGACCAGGACACTCGGCAGGACAGGTGACACGGCGGTGCAGTCTTACCGGAGCGCGCGCTGGTTCGAGCGCTCCGTCGACATGAAACTCCCCGGTCACCGCCGTCCTCGGCGGAAGCAACCGCCAGATGGGCGACCGGCAGTAGCCTGTCGCCGTGCGTTTTCGACTGTCCCGCCGTACCCCGGTCGCCGTTGCCCTTGCCTGCCTTGCCGCGGGCGTCATCGCCTTGCCCGTCGCCGCCCAGAAGCTCCCCAAGGATCTCGGTGAGTACATCGCAGAGGCGGACAAGCTCTGCGCTGTGTCGAACGTGAAGCTCCTCACGGAATCGAAGAAGATCGAGACCGAGAAGGCACGCTCCACGCGCGGCGGGCGCCTCAAGAAGGTCGACATCGCCCTTCCCGAGGCCGTCGCGAAGTTCACCGACGCTATCGCCGTGCCGGAGCTGGAGAAGCTGAGCGCCAGCCTCCGGGACATCCCGAGCCCACGGGGCGACGAGAAGACCATCAGCACGCTCCTCGATCAGTTCGATGCCGGTATCGCTGCGGTGAAGAAGGACCCGAAGTCGGTGATCTTCAGCGATCCGCTGAAGGCGTCGTCGAAGGCGTTCAAGGCGGTGCGGTTCGGCGAGAACACGAAGTTCAGCGCGTGTGGAATCCACATCGCCCGCGTCGAGGACAAGAAGAAGTAGCGCCGTGAAGCGGGCGATCTTCAACGACGAGCACGTGATGTTCCGTGACGCGTTCCGGCGTTTCGTGGAAAAGGAGATCACCCCGAACTTCCTTGCGTGGGAGCAGGCCGGGATCGTCCCGCGTGAGCTGTTCGCTGCCGCCGGAGCGAACGGCTTCCTCGCCCTGCAGGCCCCCGAAGCCTTCGGCGGAGGCGGCACCCACGACTTCCGCTTCAACGCCATCATCGGCGAGGAGCTCATGTACGCCGGCACCGGCGGCGCCGGGCTCGGCATCACCCTGCACAACGACATCACCCTCCCCTATTTCCTGGAGCTGACCACCGACGAGCAGAAGCAGCGCTGGCTGCCCGGTATCTGCAACGGCTCGCTCGTGACCGCAGTGGCGATGACCGAGCCGGGCATCGGTTCGGACCTGGCGTCGATGTCGACCACCGCTCTGCGCGACGGCGACCACTACGTCGTGAACGGCTCGAAGACCTTCATCACCAACGGCATCAACGCCGACCTCGTGATCACGGCGGTGAAGACCGATCCGTCGCAGAAGCACAAGGGGATCACCCTGATGGTGCTCGAACGCGGGATGGACGGGTTCACCCGCGGGCGCAACCTCGACAAGATCGGCATGCATTCCCAGGACACGGCCGAGCTGTTCTTCACCGACGTCCGCGTGCCGGTCGCGAACCGGCTCCGCGACGAAGGACAGGGGTTCGCCCTGCTCGTCCGTAACCTCGCACAGGAGCGGCTGTCCATCGCCGTCGCTGGCGTCGCCGCAGCCCGTGCCGCGCTCGACTGGACGGTCGACTACACGAAGAGTCGCAAGGCCTTCGGTCAGCCCGTTGCGTCGTTCCAGAACTCGAAGTTCCGCCTGGCCGAGATCGCCACCGAGGTCGAGATCGGACAGGTCTTCGTCGACCGGTGCATCGAGCAGCTCAACGCCGCAGAGCTCACCGTCGAGGAGGCCGCGATGGCCAAGTGGTGGTGCACCGAGCTGCAGAAGCGCACCGTCGACACCTGCGTGCAACTCCACGGCGGCTACGGCTACATGCAGGAGTACCCGATCGGGCGCGCCTACGTCGATGCCCGGATCACCACGATCTACGGTGGCACGACCGAGATCATGAAGGAGATCATCGGCCGCAAGGTCGTCGGCTGAACAAGTAACTGTCCGCGACGCACGCGGACTCGCGCCTGCGCTCAGAAAGCGCGCGTACTACATCGACGAGAGAACTTCGCGGGCCCAGCCGTAGTCGGCCTTGCCGTTGGCGGCGCGACGCACTTCGCTCACGATGATCGAGGTCCGGGGAAGTTTGTAGTTGGCCAGCCATTGCTTGACGTCGTTGATGACGGTGTCGGAATCGGCAGCGACCGCGCCCTCCTGGAGCGACAGCACGGCGGCGACGCGTTCACCGAAGCGCTCGTCCGGCAGGCCGACGACAAGGCAGTCGGCCACGGCGGGGTGGCGCTTCATGGCCTCTTCGACCTCTTCGGGGAACACCTTCTCGCCGGCCGTGTTGATGCAGTGCGAACCCCGGCCGAGCAGCACGAGGGTTCCATCGTCTGCCCACATGGCCCAGTCGCCGGCCATGGTGTGGCGGACGCCGTCGATCTCGACAAAGGTTGCCGCGGACTTTCCCGGGTCGTTGTAGTACCCGAGGGGCACCACTGCGCAGGCGGCGATCCGTCCGCGTTCGGTGGAGCCGGGCGGAATGACGGTGCCGTCCTCACCGATGAGCTTCGTCCCGGCGAGCGGTTGAAACCGTGCCGTCTCGATCGGCGTCCCGCGGGTCACGATGCGTCTGGCCATCGCGCCCTCGGTCGATCCCATCGAATCGACGAGGCGAACGTCGAAGTGACGCAGCAGTCCGGTCTGGACCTCCGCGCTCCACATGACGCCACTCGACTGGATGATCCGCAGCGGTGAGAGGTCGTAGGGTCGGCCTTCGTCGACGGCCCGGTCGAGGGCGTCGAGCATCGGTCGGGCGAACGCGTCGCCGACGATGGTGACCGCGTCGGCACCGACCGCCGATGCGGTCCGCCAGAGTTCGTCGGCATCGAAGGAACGGTTCTCCAGGGTGACCACGCAGCCGCCCATGAGGTGGGCGTAGAACGCACCGAGCCACATGCCGGTGCCGTGCATGAGCGGACAGGCGGGGATGCTCACGCGTCGATCTCCGGCATCCCGGTGCGCGCTGATGTGATCCAGCAGTGTCTCTGCCGTCGGTACGTCCCATCCGCGGTAGAGGTATCCCGTGAGACTGCGCCGCACGAAGTCGCCCATGCGGAACATGACACCCTTGGGCATCCCAGTCGTGCCGCCGGTGTAGAGCATGTACATGTCGTCGTCGGACCCGCGCAACATCGCCGCCGGATCGTACGTGCGCAGACTGTCAGTCCACGTCGTTTCTGTGCGGAGATCGATAGCGTCGTCATCACTACCTGCGATCACCACCTGTCGCAACGACGGGACACGCGGGCGAATCGTCCGAACCCGGTCCGACAACGCGCTCTCGGTGACGAGCACCGTCATTGCGCTGTCGTTGGCCAGATAGGCCAGTTCGTCGTCGAGATACCGATAGTTCACGTTGACCGGCACGGCCCGGCGAAGGAACACTCCGTACTGCGCGATCAGGTAGGTCGGCGAGTTGTGGAGCAGGAGTCCGACCCGGTCACCGGGACCGACCCCGACGGATGCGAGGAACGTGGCGAATCGCGCTGCTTCGTCATGGAACGCCGACCACGTCCACGCGGCTCCTCCGTGTTGAAGCGCTGTGTCGTCCCCGAAGCTGCCCGCGACCTCGGTGAAGATGTTGGCGAAGTGCAGCCGGTCGGTCACGACAGGGCGAGCGCGGCCGTGGCCACTTCTTTGGCCCAGCCGTAGTCGGCCTTGCCGTTGGGGGCGCGCTTCACTTCGTCGACGATGAGCAGCTGCTTCGGTGCCTTGTACCCGGCGAGCTCAGACTTCACGTGGGCGATCAGCTCTGACGGATCGACCTCGGCGGCGGACGTATGCATCGACGCAACGGCCACCACTCGCTCGCCGAACTTCTCGTCAGGCATGCCGACGACAAGGCAGTCGAACACGGCGTCGTGACGCTTCACCGACTCCTCGACTTCTTCGGGAAAGACCTTCTCCCCTGCGGTGTTGATGCAGTTCGAGCCGCGTCCGAGCAGCGTCATGGATCCATCGGCGTTGATCAGCGCCATGTCACCGGGGAACGAGTAACGCACGCCATCGACCATCTTGAAGGTGCGCTCGGACTTGGCCTCGTCCTTGTAGTAGCCCATCGGGGTGTTCCCGCCGGCGGCGACCATGCCGACCTCACCCGAGCCGGGCACGACCGGCCGCATCACGCCGGTTTCGGCATCCTCGATGAACACCTTCGTGGTCTCGTTGGCGGTGAACTTCGCCGTCTCGGTCGACATCTGGCGGGTGGTCATGGTCATGCCCATCGACGCCTCCGACGAGCCGAGCGCGTCGGCCAGAGCGAAGTCGCCGTGCTTCAGCAGTTCGGCTTTCATCTCGCTCGACCACATGACACCGGCCGACATGATCAATTTGAGCGCCGACGTGTCGTAGGGAGCGCCGCGCTCAGCGGCGGCGTCGAGGGACCGGACCATCGGCTTGGCGAATGCGTCGCCGACGATGACCGCCATCGTGATGTGCTCGTCAGTGACCGCCCGCCAGAACTCGTCGGCGTCGAAGTTGCGGCTCTCGAGGAGCACGCAGGCGGCGCCTAGGTGTGCGGGAAGGAACGCACCGAGCCACACGCCGGTTCCGTGCATCAGAGGGCATGCGGGAGTCGCCTTGGGCAGAGTCCCGCCAATCTTCTCCCGGAACGCCTTGACGAACGGAGCGATCGCCGCGGCGTTCGCCGGCGGAGGCACCTGCGCCAGGATCGGGTAACCCAGCAGGAGCCCGCCACAGAAGCCGCCCATCTGGTACATGACTCCCTTGGGCATGCCAGTCGTGCCTCCGGTGTAGAGCATGTAGAGGTCGTCCTCAGAGCGGGTGATCCGAGACGCCGGCTCCGTGATCATCACGTCGGGCCATGCATGGGAACCGGAAAGCGGCGCCTGACCGCCTTCGTCGTCGACCTCGATCCACAGTTTCACCTGCGGCGCCTTCTCCTTGACCCGGGCGACGCGATCGGCAAGGGACGCGTGGTAGACGAGCACTTCCATGTCGGCGTTGTCGATCAGGTAGGCGAGCTCGTTGTCGAGATAGCGGTAGTTCACATTGATCGGCACCAGGCGCTCTTTGAATGCTCCGTACTGGGCGATCAGGTACTCCGGCGAGTTGTAGAGGTACATGCCGAGCTTGGCCTGCCCCTGGACCGGGGTACTGGTCTCACCGCCGATCCCGTGCGCCCGGAGGAACCCGGCGAACCGGGACGCCCGGTCGTCGTATGCGGTCCAGTTGAGCCGCCGCGGCCCTTGGATGACAGCATCGGCGTCGCCGATCGCGTCGGCGAGTGATTCCCAGATCGTGGCGAAGTGCATCTCCATACGACCATCGTCGCATGACCCGCGAGCTTGTGACCACCGTCACCGGTCCCGCTGCGGGAGGCACCCCGAATGGGAGGTTTCCACAGGATCACCGGACCATGAACGGGAATCACCCTCATGAAGTTGTCACGGAGGGCGGTCTACATTCGAACGATGTCCCGCACTCTCTGGATTCGCCGGTAATGGCCGCCCCCGTCGAGCAGGTCGGCGTGATCGTCGCATGCCCCGCGTGCGGCACCGACGTGCTGCAAAAGACGATGATCCCCCTCGGTGTCGTCGACGGCGTGATCTCCTACGTGTGCGTGCCATGCGCTCGCAAGCTCGTCACCACGGGGAACGCGTCGGAATGAGGCGCATCGCCGCCATCGTCGCGCTGGCGCTGAGCGGCGTCGTTCTGTCGGCGTGCGCGTCCGAGCAGACGGACAACGCGAACTGGTTGGTCAACTCCCAGGAGCGGACCTACGTCGAGATCCCGAAAACCTTCAAGAGGTTCACGGCAAACCCGTACCGTGTCGACAAACTCGACCGGACCGCCGAGCGCATTGGCGGGATCGGACGCAACCCGGCGAACTGGGTGGTGGTCTTCGACAGCGCGAAGAAGCCGAGGATCGAGAACTTCGACGCTGATCGACCGAACTCGCTGGTCGGGATGGTGGCGGTGTACACCCTGAGCGACGACTGGACCCAGACCCCGAGCTTTCGCAACGGCGTGAACATCACCACGCTTCGCACCTATCCGTTCGGCAGCAGCGGCGGCCTCGATGCTGTCTCGGAGTTCAACGACGGCAATCCCGATGTCGAGTTGGTCTCGTACTCCGAAGACGCCGGCAAGAACGGGATCCGGGGCATCAAGATCCGCTTCAACCAACGCATCGGCGAGTCCCAGTGGGTCACCGTCGACCAGCAGGCCTTCACCAACCGCGACACCACGAAGCTCTACGTCCTCACCATGAAGTGCGCCTCCACGTGCTTCAAGGCGAACTACGACACCGCCCGCAAGATTTCCGCTTCCTTCACCGTCCAGAAATGAGCGAACCCCGATGACCTCCCCCACGTTTCCGACAGTGATCCCCTACACCCCTCCCCCCTCGGTGGTGCCGAAGGTTCGGCGCAAGATGCTGTTCTTCGATCGCGCCAAGTTGCTCGTCGGGCTCGTCGTGCTGTTCGGCTTCCTCGTGTCGAAGTACCACGCCGACGTTCCCTACGTGACGTGGGGCGGGGCGTTCCAGCACGTGCTGCGCAACAGCACGTTCCTCATCGCGCTCGCCGGTGTCGAAGTCGTGCGGCAGATCCACTACTTCGTTTCCGAGAAGACCGCCGGCTACAACCACTTCTGGTCGTACAAGATGTTCGGTGGCTGGGACCGGTTCTGGTCACGCCGCAACCCGTGGCTGCGCTTCCGCCTCCAGCGCATCGTCAAGACCCTCATGATCATGGCCGTGATCTTCTGGATCCTTTCGGCCACGTGGAACGTGTCGTTCCTGCAGGCCATCAACGATGCGCCTTCGCGCATCGTCAGCATCATGTTCGGCGCTGAGACGCGGCTCCCGTTCATCTTCACGATCATGATGACGCTGCTGTTTTCGGTCGGCCAGTTCGCAGCGATCTTCTGGTTCATGAGCCGCGGCGGCACCGACATCCTCCTGCCCGAGGAGGTCGAGACGCGCTTCGCCGACGTGTGGGGCCAGGACAAGGTCCTCGACAAGGTCAAAGAGAACATCGCGATGTTCGACAAGCCCGAGGAGATCGAGGCCAAAGGCGGCCACGTTCCCGGCGGCATCCTGCTGTGGGGCCCGCCAGGGACCGGCAAGACCCTCATCGCCAAGGCCATCGCCGGTGAGACCGGCAAGCCTTACGTATTCGTCGACACGGGCGCCTTCCAGAACATGTTCATGGGTGTCGGCATCTTGAAGGTCAAGGGGCTCTACCGCAAGCTGCGCAAACTTGCCCTGCGCCACGGCGGCGTCATCGTGTTCTTCGACGAAGCCGACGTCCTCGGCAATCGCGGCTCGGCCGTCGCCGGACGTCAGTCCACGCCGCAGGTCGTCGAGGGCTATCAGTGCCTGGCCGCTCGTACGTACGGCTATGAGATGCACGATCACCACCAGGCTGCGGCTATGGCCGCACCGGTCGAGGGCCGTCCCGGTCTGCTTCCGGACAGGGTCCGCGTTGTCATGGGGGGCATGGGCATGGGAGGCGGCATGGGCACTCTGCAGTCCTTGCTCACCGAGATGAGCGGTCTCGAGAAGCCACGTGGCTTCCTGGCCCGCCGGATCCGCAAGTTCTTGACGATGCCGTCGAAGAAGCCACCGAAGTACCGGATCCTCACCATCATGGCTACCAACGCCCCCGATGTTCTCGATCCCGCGCTCCTTCGCCCGGGACGTCTCGACCGCATCTTCAAGGTCGATTACCCGACCATGGAAGGCCGCATCCGGACCTACGAGGGCTACTTCAGCAAGGTCAAGCACGTCGTGACGGCCGAACAGGTGAAGCGGCTCGCGCTCATGTCGTCGGCGGCCAGCGGTGCGGTGATCAAGGACATCGTCAATGAGTCGTTGATCGTCGCGCTGCGCGAAGGACGTGACACGGTGACCTGGCCGGACGTGCTCGCCGCCCGGGCGCTGAAAGTCCATGGGATGCCCGACGAGGTCCACCCGATGGCGCTGGAGCGCCACGCCGTCGCCATTCATGAAGCCGGACACGCCGTCGCCATGGTGCGCCTGTACAAGCGCTACATCATCGACGTCGCCACCATCGAGCCCCGCGGCAACGTCGGTGGCTTTGTCAGCCCGGTGCCCATGGAGGAGCCTGGCTTCCCGTGGCGGAAGGAGAACGAGAACCGCATCATCGTGTCGCTCGCCTCACTCGCCGCGGAACGTCACTTCTTCCGGGGAGACAACTCTGTCGGCGTCGGCGGCGACCTCGGGAGCGCAACCGGAACCGCACGCTGGATGGAAGGCCGCTCGGCGATGGGTGACTCGTTCACCAGCTTCACCGAGCTCGTCGCCGGCGAGTCGTCGAAGGGTGATTTCGACCAGCGGGTCGAGCGCCGTCTCCAGAACCTCTACGCGCAGGCGCTCTCGCTGGTGCAGGAGAACGAGCTGTTCGTGCTCGCCATCGCCCACGCGTTGGAGGAGCACAAGACGATCTCGGGTGAAGACATCGAGGCGATCTTCTCTGGCACCAAGGGTCCCGCCGTGGACGGCAGCTGGTACCACACTCCGGAGTTCCGCTTCGTCTACGACCGCTACCACGATGCGGCGATCGGTGCGCACGAGTCGCAGGGCAAGCTGGAGATGCAGCTGCCCAAGCCTGGTTCGCTGGTCGTCGTCGGTGCCGACGGCACGCTGCACCAGTGGGGTGGCGCCGCCGCTCCCGATCACGCCCTTCCCCCGGCCCCGGCCATCAACGAGCTCACCGTCGACTGACAGATTTAGGAGAGAGGTTGCCCCCATATATGGGGGCAAACCACCTCCGAAGTGTGTTGGGAGGTGTTCTCCCGCACATCACCCTCGACGTCGCCCGGTCGCTCCGCCCGGGCGACGTCGCGTCAGGACAGTTCTTCGGGCAGATCGTCCGGCACGACCGGCATCGGCGCCGGCATCGGCGCCTTCGGAGCGATCGGGATCGTGGATACCTGGTCGGCGTCGCCGACCTCGGCCGCCCGTTGCGCATTGATGATCACCGTGCCGCCCGGAACAGTAACCAACCGCGAAGCACCGTTCTGTGCGGTGTTGCGGTTGATCCAGTCGTACACGCTCTCGCCCGTGTCGACGACCGGTCCGGCCTCATCTCGGAGGCGACGCAGCGACGCCTTCCGGTCGACGCGCCAACGCCCGACACGGAGACTCAGATAGGCCGCGGCACCGAGTGGAATCGGAAGCCAGTACGCGGCGAGGCGATAGGAGTTCACGGCGATCGCGTTGGTGGCGGACGGGACACCGAAGAACGTGAGCATCGTCGTCAGCGTCACCTCGATCACCCCGAGCCCGCCGGGCGTGATGGGAATTGCGGCGAGCACGTTGGCGATGCAGAACGCCACGATCAGCGAATCCGGGCGCACGCTGGCGCCGAAGGCGCGCAAGAAGACCCAGAGCGCACTGGCGTCGAGCAGCCAGTTGGCCACCGACCAACCGACGAGCCGCAGCAAGGTACGCCGGTTCGTGGCGAGGAGACGGATGCGGCCGCCCAGTCGGCGGATGATCCCGCTGACGACTGCCGGGTCGACGAAGGAGAAGCGCCGGGCGAGTCCCTGGACGATGCGGTCAGCCCGCTCCGCTCCACGGACCAGGAACACGACGACCACACCGAATGCGCCGAGGACGAAGATGCCGACCAGCGCGACCGAGACGTAGATCGGGTTCACCCCGCTGATGGGGATGGAGATGAGCAGCGTGGACCAGAGCAGCAGGTTGAGCACGACCGCCGATCCGAGTCCCGCCGTGGCGAGCGCGAAACCAGCCGCTGACGATTCGACGCCGGCGAGCGTCAAGAGCCGGTAACCGAGCGCAGTGCCGGCGGCGCTTCCGCCCGGTACGACGTTGGTGACGGCCTTGGTGGCGAGTTGGATGCGGGTCAGCGTGGGCGTCGTGATGTGCGACGGGGTGAGGGCGGCCTGGGTCAGCTTCGAATACGCGAAGAATGCCGCCAGCTCGAGTCCGAGACCGAGCAGGAGGAGCGCAGCGTTTACCGTGCTCAACTGCTTGACGGCACGCCCGAAGCCGGCAATCTGGGGAAGGACGACGTAGTTCAGCAGGAAGACGGCGACGATGACCTGCAGCGTCCGGGTCATCCGCCGGCGAAGCGGCGACTTCGGAGCACGTCGGCGACGTGGCGATGCCTCAGCCTCCTCGCCCGCGGCGAGGTCGGCGGGGACATCGGCGGTGGCCGATTCGGTGAGGTTCGTCGAAGCCACTACCGCTCATGCTTGCCGAAATCAGAACCCCGCAGGCGCACGCTCCCGCGACGACAACGCGACGTGGCCGGTGAACCGGCGGGCGGTGGGTCGATCCTGGGCCCGAGAACGCAGTCGAGATCGGGGCTAGACGCCCGGTCTGGGACCCGGAAAGGCCGAACTCAGGCCTTGGGCGTCACGGCGATCGCGTCGACGACGAAGACGAGGGTTTCGTTCGGACCGATCTTGGCCCCCTGGCCAGCCTCGCCGTACGCCTTGTCCGGAGGGATGACGAGTTGGCGGCGTCCACCCTGCTTCATGCCGACGAGGCCCTCGTTCCACCCAGGAATGACGGCCGCCTGGCCGACGTTCTGGACCGTGAATGGGGCCCGACCCCAGGAGCTGTCGAACTCTTCCTTGGTCGACCAGGAGATCCCGACGTAGTTCACGGTGACGTTCGAGCCCGCGGTGACCTCCGGGCCCGTTCCGACGATCAGATCGGTCTTCTGGAGTGTCTTCGGGGGCGGACCGGCCGGCACGCTGACCGTGGGCTTGGAGGCGATCGCCGTCGGGAGGCTCAGCGCAACGGTGGTGGTCGGGGCCGCCGTCGTGGTGG
>JANPFX010000210.1:0-26227 GCA_031423635.1 Acidimicrobiia bacterium
GATGACGAGCGAGCCGAGATTTCCGGGTTTTCATTGTGACTCCTTCTACAAAGATGGTCGGTGTCGGCGAGGTCGTAGACATGTTGTTCGATCCAGGTTCAACACCAAAAGCCATCGTCGAGATTGGCCTTCTCTCGTTCACGCCGGAACCACGGCGATACGGGCCAGTCTCTCTCGCTCGGCCTTGGACTTGCCAAGGTGTAGATACATCGGTGGAACGACGAAGAGATTCAAAAGCGTCGAGGTGACGAGGCCACCGAGAATGACCGATGCCATCGGAAACTCGATTTCTTGACCGGAGATGTTGCCCCGCACCAGCAGCGGGACGAGCGCGAGTCCGGTTGCGAGCATCGTCATGAGGATCGGTGCCAGACGCTCTGTGGCACCTTTGAGGACGAGATCGGGACCAAACGGAACCCGCTCCTCCTTCTCCAGGTGTTGGAAGTGGGTGATTTCCATGATTCCGTTTCTTGCGGTCAAACCGACGACGGTGAAAAAGCCTACGAACGACCCGATCGAGAGGACTCCGCCGCTCAGGTACGCGCCCAGCACCCCGCCGACGAGAGAAATGGGCAGCGTGATGAGGTGTAGGGCGACGTCGCGCCAGTTTCGGAACACGGCGAGGCACAGTGCGACGATCCCTGCGAATGCGAGTGCAGCGAAGGCAAGAAGCCGCCTTTGGGCCGCTTGGCGTTCCCGGTACTCACCAAGAACCTGCGCGGTGTGTTCGAGCGGCAGTTTGATTTGGGCAACCTTCGCTTCCAGGTCGCGGGCGACCGCGCCGAGATCACGCCCCTCGACTTCGGCGGAAATGTCAAGACGACGGAACCCTCCTTCATGGCTGATGGCGTTTGGCGTGGGACGAATGCTCACCTTGGCGACGTCACCGAGTCGGACCTTCGCTCCGTTCGGGCCATTGACGAGGATTTCGCTGACGTCGTGGATGCTGTTGCGTGCTTCGGGTACGCTCCACACCTCGACGTCGTAGGTCTTCCCGTCACGGAATACGTCGCCCACCTCTTCGCTCGCCATGATCGTGGCGGCAGCACGCCTCACGTCTCCTGGCTTGACCCCCGCCTGCTTCGCTTTCAGCAGATCAACATCCACCTCAATCTGCGGCACGAGCAACTGCAACTCGACGTGCTCGTTTTTGACGCCGTCGATCTCGCCGAAGGCATCTTTGACTTCTTCGGCCTTCGTTCGCAGAACATCGAGATCCGGCCCGATCAGGCGCACGACGAGGGGGTCGCTCTGTCCGGTGATGGTCTCGCTTATGCGCTCGGCGAGATAGGTCTCGACGTTGGTGAACATACCCGGATAGCTCGCCACCACTTCTTCGATCTTGGCGAGGGTCTTGTCGTAGTCGACCTTCGGGTCGACGCTTATCCAGTTCTCGCCGAAGTCAACGCCGGCGATTTCCTCGCCAAGGAACGCCTGCCCGATGTGAGAGCCGAAGTTACGGACACCCGGGATGGCCCGAAGTTCGTTGCTTCCTTTGATCACGATCCGTCGTTCCTCGGTGATGGAGGTGCCAGGTTTCGAGATCCAGTGCATCAAGAAGTCCTTCTCCTTGAAGGTCGGGAACAACGATTGCCCAAGGGTCGGAACCAGGGCGATACCGCCGATGGCCACCGCTGTCACGGCCGCGTAGATCGGGATCGGGCGCGAGAGAAGTGGGGTGAGCAGACGTCGGTAGCCGCGCCGCAAGACTGCGGCTACCGGAGATTCGTGATGGTCCCACATCGGAGAGGCGATGCCGCTTCGGGAGTAGAGGATCATGCTCAACGCCGGGGTGCTTATGAGAGCAACCAGCAGCGAAACGGTGACAGCCAACGCGTAGGTGATCGCCAGAGGACGGAAGAACGACCCCGTCAGGCTCTTCAGGAAGAAGATTGGAACGAGTGACATGATCTCGATGAATGACGCGTAGACCACCGCGCCACGAACTTCGACCGAAGCGGCGAGAATGACCGCAGCCGTCGATCTCGGGCTGCCGTTGGCATTGTTCTCGCGTAGGCGACGCACGATATTCTCGACGTCAACGATTGCGTCATCCACGATGGCCCCGAGTGCAATGACCAAGCCCGCCAATACCATCGTGTTGATCGTGGCTCCCCGGGCGTAGAGCACCAGTCCGGCGGCGGTCAACGACAGCGGCATCGTAATCACACTTATCAACGCCGAGCGCCAATCGTAGAGAAACAGTCCGAGCACGATCAGAACGAGCAGTGCACCGAGTATCAATGAGGAGGTCAGGTGATCGATTGCTTCATCGACGAAGCTCGCCGGACGGAAAATCGTCGTGTCGATGTCGATTCCCGGAAGTCCGGGAGCCATCTCAGCTAGCGCCTTCTCGGCCCCTTCCGTCACCTCCAGGGTGTTGCCCCAAGGGAACTTCTCAACGACGAGCATCAACCCGGTCCCGCCGTTGATAACTCCGTCTCCTGCGAGAGGTGGCGAACCAGTCACGACTTTGGCGACGTCGCCGATTCGCAGGATCTTGTCGCCGCGTTGGACGAGCGCGACTTGCGCGAGATCCTCCGGCGTAACGATTGACAACTTGTGGCGCACACCAAGCCGCTGATTCGGCGTATCGATGAACCCGCCCGTGCCGATGAAACCGCCACCGGCATATTTGAGAATTCCAGCATCGAGAGCTTCAGCCGTGGCTTCCATCACCTGGTCGAGTGACACGTTCTCGCTTGTCAGCTTGTCCGGTTCCACCTGAACCTGGTACGCCTTGATTCGTTCACCCCAAATGGCGACGTTGGCCACTCCGGGCACTCGGAGCAACCTGGCCCGGATCTTCCAATAGGCGGTCATCGACATGTCTTCGAGGGGAATGGTTTTCGAAGACAGTCCGATCTTCATCACCCGACTGGTGGCCGAGAGCGGCTGCATCATCACCGGGGGAGCGGCCCAGGTTGGCAGAATGTTTTGTATCGTTGCGAGCTTCTCCTGAACGAGTTGTCGGGCGTTGAGCTGATCCGTTCCTAGTTTGAAGGTCAGCTCCACGTACGACAACTGGGAAGCACTCTTGGACCTCATGATTTGAAGACCCGGAACGCCGCTGAGCGCCTGCTCCATCGGGATCGTTACGAGTGATTCAACCTCGGAAGCGGCAAGCCCCAGACAGGCGGTTTGGATCTGTACGCGTGGCGGTGCGAATTCCGGAAAGACGTCGACTGGCATCTTCTGCAGGGCGTTGAAACCAAACAGCATCATTCCGGCGGCGAAGGCAACTACAAGGTAACGAAATCGCAGACTGTTCTTGATAATCCATCGCAACATGACAAGGGCTTCGTTCGGCTATTCGTCGCCGACGCCGATTTCGGCGCCGTAGAGCTGAGTTGCGCCGAGTGTCACGACCTTCGTACCTTCATCCGGACCTTCGGTGAGCGTTGCTACGTCGCCGACGATCTTCTCGACCGTGATCGACTTTCGCTCGAAGGAGAGACCTTTGATGTTCACGTAAGCCCATGTCTTGCCATCTGGGTCGTAGAGCACGGCGCCGTACGGGATCTCGAGGCCGGAGGGCCCCATCTTCGTTTCCTCCGTCTTCAGATCAATCCGCTCCGCGGCCTCCTTGGTCAGGGTCACACGCTGGAGTAGCGATCCTTGGATGTCTTCGACCTCGGCTGCACCATTTGTTGCGTCCTCCTCACCTGCAGTGCTTCGGCAGCCAGTCAGCGAGAGCAACCCAACTATGAGGAGACGTTGGAACAGCTTGTTTGGACGGATGCGTTGTCTCGGTGTCTGCCGCGTCGTTTCCATGATCGTCCGTTCCTTCGCTATCGTCGCTGTCTGCACGGGTTGTGGTTCTGTTCGCTTTGCACTCTCATGTCCTGGTCGAACCGGCAGGTTCGTGTCCGCGGAAGCGGTTCCCTCGTCGGTCCATTTCATGATCGGACCAGATCGGGTCGAGTCACTTCGGACGCGTTCACTAACTCGTCGATGTCCCAAGCGGACAGGATCTCCTTCGGTCCGAAATGAACGTATAAGGGGGGTAGGACGAACAGCTGCGCTATCACGGTCGAAACCAGACCACCGAGGATTGCCACGACCATCGGGAAGAGCAGTTCTTGGCCGGCAACGTTGTTGAAGACGAGAACCGCAGCAAAGGCGAGCGCAGTCAGAATACTTGCGTCCGCTATCGGTCCGACTCGCGATCGAGCCCCGAGAATCATCAACTCTGCGTCGAGAGGCCGGCCGTCGTTTCGGAGAGCGAGGTATCGCTCGATTGTTCGCAGAGTGAACCGTGTGGCCAAGGCAAACACCGCCGCCAACGCCGAGACGGTCGCGATGGACATGGGCTCTCCGAAGACGCGTGCAGCCACGGGAGCGCCGCTGACCGACACGACGATCGCGAGAAGCGCTATGGCGCCGAGACGCCAGCTTCGGAACGCAGCCTGCAGTATGAGGAAGACGCCGAAGATTGCCGCGATGGCAAAGGCCATCACCCGGCGTTGTGACGATTGCTCGTCGGTGTAGTCCGACAGCACGGTCGTATGAAACTCCGGGGGCATGGCGATCCGTGCGAGGGCTTTTCGAAGATCCGCGGTGACGTCTCCCACGTTTCGGCTCTTCACATTCGCTGTCACGTCGATGTAGCGAGAGATGTCGTCATGTTCGATAATCGGCGGAGTTGATCTCACCGTGACGTTGGCGACGTCGCCGAGCCTGATTACTTTGCCAGCCGGAGTGTCGATCAGCAGGTTCTGAACGCTCGAGACACTCGTCCGGATCTCAGGGCGTCCCCAGACGGTCACGTCGAAGATCTTCTGATCCTGGAAGAGGTTTCCAACCCGAAGGCCCGAGAGGAGGGTTTCCGATGCACGCCGGACGTCGCCGGGTTTGATGGCGAGTGCTTGAGCCTTCAGCAGGTCCACGTCAACTTGAATCGTGGGTTCGGCCAGTTGGGACGATATGCGCGGCTGCGAAACACCCTTTATCCCGGACAGTGAACCCTTGATTTCGTCAGCCTTCTTGCGAAGCACGCCGAAGTCCTGTCCATAGAGTCGTACCGAGACTTCGTGCGTACTGCGTCCGAGGGACTTGCGAAGCCGTTCCGCGGAGTATGTGGTGACGCGATGGCTCAACCCGGGGTAGCCGCCGACGATTCGACGGATTGCTCCGACGGTCTTTGAGTAGTTGGAAGCTTTTACACTGACGAACATCTCCGCGGCGTCACTTCCGACCGGTCGGTCTCCGCTCACTGCCTGACCGATCTGCGATCCGACCATCCGAACACCTGGGACCGCTCGCAGCTCTGTGGTGGCGCGGCCGATGATCCGCGTCATCTCAGGCAACGACGTGCCGTAGGGAGCCTGCCACCTGATCATCAGGTTGGTGTCTTTGAACTTGGGGAGCAGTACCTTGTCCATCGATGGCACGACGGCTATTCCAGCGACAAGAAGAGCCGCTCCCGTTGCGAGTGCCGGAATCGCTGACTTCCCGAAGACCGCAAGCGCTCTCGTGTAGGTGGGCCCCAACGAGCGGGTCAGAAGCGAAGTGTCGTGCTCGTTCCTGTCATTCAGTAGTTTGCGAAGTGCCGGCGTCAGAGTCAGAGCAACGACAATGGAAGCAGCCATTGTGACCAAGCACGAGATTGCAACAGGCGGAAAGAACTCGTCGCCTGAGACTCCGTTGAGAAAGTAAATGGGCAGCATTGCGACTGCGAATATCACGGTCGACCACACCGCCATTTTCGCCGCGCCGTGTGCACCGTTCAGCAGGGCGCGCGACGTGGTCACACCGGCACTTTCGCTCGGCGACGGAGGCGTCGGCGACTCAGCGTCGTCGCTCAATGATTGCTCGATCACCGCACCGACGGCAACCGCCAATCCGGCAATGACGACAACGTTGAAGGCGACGTCGAGCAGATGCAAGATGGTCGCGGCTGCGCCGAAGGAGAACGCCACCGAAACCAGCGCGATCAGCGCCTTCCTCCATCGCAGCAGAAGCAGAATCAAACCAGCTGCGACCAGCACTACGCCGACCACAACCGATCGAAGGAGATTTGAACTGGATCGGTTGAGGTAGTCCGTTGGACGGAAGACGGTCGAGTCCATCTTGAGCCCGACGAGTCCGGGGCGCAACGTCTTCAACACGTCCTCTACGCTGCGCTCGACCTTCGCGGTGTCAGCATTCGGAAGCTTTTCGACCACGATCAGAAATTGCCCCTCGTCCCCGACGACGGCATCACCGATCAGTGGTTGATGATCCTCGACCACAGTGGCCACATCACCAAGTGTCAACGGAACCCCGACGGTGTCGTCAATGGCGATCGTGGCCAGATCCTTCGGTTCGATGACCGGAAGATTGTGTTGAATGCCCAGACGCTGGTTGGCCGTGTCGATGAACCCGCCGGTCCCCGGCGTTGAAGCTTCGAGGAACGTCAGAGGCGATACCCAAAGGGCATTCCCCGTCGAGCTCACCACCTGCTCGATCGTGACCCCCTTCTCACGTAGCTTCACGGGGTCAACCAGGACCTGCAACTGCCGTTCGCGCTGACCCCAGATCGCCACGTTTGATACTCCGGACACAGCGAGCAATCGGGGTCGGATTGTGAACCGCGCGAGAACACCGATCTGTATCGGCGTAAGAGTCTTCGACGACAGAGCAATCATCGCCGTACGACTTGTTGACGCCTGAGGCTGGAGCATTTGCGGAGGACGTGACACATTCGGCAGGCCGGCCGCTTGGCTGATTCTCTCCTGCACTACCTGGCGTGCTCGGTACAGAGGCGTTCCCTCGTCGAAGATCATTTCGACGTACGACAGGCCAGGCACAGATCTGGAGTGGATGGAGTCGAGCCATGGGACGCCGTCGAGGAGATCCTGCTCTATGGGAACGGTGACAAGTTGTTCGACCTCTTCGGCGGACAGGCCGAGCGCATCGGTCTGAACGACCACGCGGGGAGGATCGAATTCCGGCAACGTCTCTGTCCGGGCGTTCTGCAGCTGAATGACGCCAAAGACCATAAGCACAACCGCAAACGCGACTACTGCCCGATTGGCCTTCAAACTCCACGCAATGATCCGTCTCATTCCGAGCTTGCCTTCCGTTAGATTGTGACTGCGAGCGAGCTATTCACCCTCTGATGCAAGAGCCTGGGGTGGAGTACAAGCTGTGAATTGGGAGTGTGGTCGATGGCGCGATTGTCAAGGCTGCTGATTCGGGGCTTCAGCTGGCCGTTGAGAACCGGTGGAGCGAGTGCAGATGGATCGACGAGCGAGTAGTAACCAAACGGTCGAGCTGTGGTGCTGAACCCGTATGGGTGGTGACGATTGAGGTTGGTGCTCTCATTCGACTTCTGAAGGGGTTACTCAAGGCAAGCCTTGAGGTTCGCTGATCTGGATCCTGGGCAAGACAGGGGGTTGCCTGTGTGCGGGGAAGCACGGCACGTCAGGCCTCTCAGCGAGGACTCAGCACGGATTCTGTAACGTCGCATTAGCCAAACTCGCCCTGCGGAAACCTGACTGCAGAGCAAGCGTCGAGCACCTGTGCTGGCAACTACGAGTTCGATGTCGAACCTGTAGTGCTGGTTCCGGAGCCGACGTGCGGTGACGATACCCTTTCAATCGGGTGTTGTCAAATAGTTTCGATTAGTCGCGAAGATGCCTCTGCTCGCTGCTCGTTAGCTCTGTATGTGTCGGAAGGTTACCCGAGCGGGCGCTTGGAGATGCCTCCGCGACTTAGCAAGTAAACAACGAAGGCAGTGCAACAGAGTTGTGTGAAACGAGGGAATGAGCATGAAACTGGTCGGTAGTCGCGTACGCACTCATTACGGAGCCGCGAGTGTTCCTGTCGTGGTGTCAGTGCTTCTGTTAGTTGTCGCGTCGCTGACGGCCTGTGGCGGTAAGTCGGACAACAGCGGAACTCAGTCGGCTGCGGTGGATTCGCCCCTCGGCCTTGACGAGGCAGCCTCCGCGCTCATGCAGACGCGCGTCGAGGAGTTGGTGAAGTCGTGCATGAAGCGTGCCGGGTTCGAGTACGTTCCGGTTGACCCGAATGCCACGAAAGCGGCGATCACCGGCACGAGTGGGCTCACCGATGACGAATTCCGACGCCAGTTCGGCTACGGGATCAGCACTGTTTTCGAAAAAATTGTCGAGATCAGCCAGTCGTCGAAATCCGTGGATCCCAACGTGACGTACCGAAGTGGTCTTGATCCGGCCGGACAGCAAGCGTTCGACGTTGCGTTGACCGGCGGGAAGGCCGACGTGTCCGTCTCGGGCGCCGTGGAAGCGGCGAAGACCGGCGACCTCGGTGGTCTCGGCGGATGTGTTGAAGAAGCCACAACAGCGGTGTTCGGAGGGGCCAACGTCGTGTCGGCATTGGCGAAGATCGAGGAACTCGATTCCCGGGCTGAGGCCGACGAACGCTTAGTCAAAGCCCGGGCTGATTGGTCGAATTGCATGCGGAAGCAGGGATTTGAGTATTCGGAGCCGAACGCTGTCGACGTGGGAATCACCGAGAAGCTTGCTGCATTGGTCGGCCCGGCTGCGGCGAAAGCACTGGGAGAGGAGGGGACATTCAGCCCACTGGTCTTCGGAACCAACGCCCTCCCCGCCTACGACAAGGCTGCCCTGGTGCAGTTGCAGGCAGAGGAGATAGCGACAGCCCAAGCCGACCTTGAGTGCGAGGAGAAGTACGTCGTGGACGTGGAGGACAAGGTGAAGGCCGAGTACGTGAAGAAGTTCGCACAGGAGAACGCCGTGCTCCTGTCCAAAGCGCAGTCCGAATTGGAGAAACGTAAGTGAAGCGCTCGGTCGTCGCGGGTGGAATGGCGGTCGTTGTCGGTGTGTCCACGGGAGCCGGGTGGCTCGCAGCATCCCGCGTGAAATCGCCCGCCAAGTTGGCGGCGGAGGCTGCTCCTCCGGAAGCGTCGTTGATCACGTATCCGGTTGAGAAGCGCGTCCTGAGCTCGGATCTCATCATTCGAGGCACGATGCGTTACAGCGATCCGATCGTGGTCGTGCTCGCGCCGTCAGCGCTTCGTCCCCCGCCCGTCCTGGTGAGTCAGGCCCCGGTGAAGGGAGCGACGCTGAATGAGGGCGACGTCGCCATGGTCGTTTCCGGCCGACCCGTGTTTGTCGTGAAGGGAGCTACGCCAGGGTTTCGTGATCTCGGACCCGGTGCGGTCGGCGCCGACGTGCGGCAACTGGAAGACTTCCTTCAGGGTCAGGGTTTTGACCCCGGAACCGTGGACGATCACTACGACGGAGCAACTTCTGCCGCAGTGGTGAGGTGGTACAGCAAGGCCGGTTACCAGGCGTTGGGGCCAAATGACCAACAGCGCGCGACACTCCGAGTCGCCGAGTCCGCACTAAGTGCCGCTACTGATCGCCTCGTTCAGGCCAAACAGGCAGAACTCCTCAACCGCTCGGGCGCAAAGCCTGTCGAGGTCATCGACGCGAAGGCGACAGTAGACACATCGAAAGCAACGGCGGCCGCGGCACGAATCGCGGCAGAGCGAGACGCGGACCGGGGTCAAGCGGATCTTGCCCTGAAAGAGGCGGATCTCCTCAACAAAGGTGCTGATCTCGCGACCAAACGGGCCGCCGTAGAAGTCGCGGGAGTCGTTCTCGACGACGCTCGTCGGCGCGATGGGCTTATCGCATCGGGTGTGAACGTGGCGACCGGTGTCACCGTGACGCCCCAGCAACTTGCGTTGTTGCAAGATGGCGTCAACGAGGCCGGGACGGCGGTGGCAGCCGCCGAAGCCGATTTGTCTGCTTCAGAAGCGGTTGCGAACAGCGTGCGAGTCGCCGGTGAAGCATCGGCAGCGGAGGCGCGCACCAAACTCAACGGGGCATCCACCTACGTTCTCGATGGACTCACACAGCAAGAACAACTCAACATCGTTGCTGCGGCCCGAAATGCCCAGGCGGCGCTCGTGCTCGCCGAGGCGGCGGCGGCAAAGGACAACGCCGTCGCGTCGGCGGACTTGGCGACCAAGAGGGCAGTTCTCGCTACCGCGAAATCGAGGGCGACTCAGGCTCAACAGCGGATAGAAAACGCGAAAGCCGGGGTGGACCCGGCGACCGGTCTGCCCCTTTCAACTGCCGGTGATCGCGCCAACAGTCAGTTAGCACTGAAGCAGGCCGAACTCACCCTTCGTCAGGCGGAGATTGCCCTTTCCTCAGCAGAAGCTCTTCTGGCTGCGGCGCAGAATGACGTCGAAACGCTACGACGCGTGAACACACTCACGGCGACGGCGAATCAACGAGCCATTGCTGAGTCCGACCTGCGTGTCGAGTCGGCGCAAGCTCGACTAAAGGCCCTGGGTCGTCCCGGTGCCGGTTCTGCGAATCTCGGCGAAGCTGTCAGAGTGGCAACGGCCGAGGTGGCCCGCTTGCAATCCGACCTGGGAAGGTACGCGGGCGCGGTCGGTGTTCAGGTACCGGCGAACGAACTCGTCTTCTTCCCCAGCCTTCCACTGCGCATCGACGATACAAAGATCAAGCGTGGTGATCCGGCGACGGCCGAAGTCATGACTGTGAGCGGAACCAGATTGGCCGTTGACGCAGCGCTGTTGACAACCGAAGCTACGCTCACGCGACTTGGTGCAGCCTCCACCATCGAGGCGCCGGAGTATGCCTTCAGCAGCAAGGGTACGATCACCTTTCTCGCCGACAAACCAGGCCTGCGTGGTACGGATGGACAGCACATCGCCATCGAGGTAACTCCCGAAGACAGCTCGACGCAATTGGTCGGCGCGTCCGTGCGGATCACGATACCGACCAAGACGACCAATGGGGAGGCATTGATTGTTCCGGTGAGCGCGTTGTCGGTTCGTGCCACAGGAAGTACTCAGCTTCAGATTCAAGATTCGCCCGGTGTCGTCCGGACCGTCGTCGTCACCGCCGGGCTGTCAGCGCAAGGCTTCGTGGAGATCGTTCCCGTGAGCGGTTCGGTAAAGCCGGGCGATCGGGTCGTGATCGGAGCAGACGGGCCGACGACTACTGACCCACTCTCAACGGATGCGGCGCCGCTTGCCACTGCACCGTTGGGCTCGGTCGAACCCAACGCGGCAACGTCCGTCGAGGCCGGAGTGACTTCGACCGCGCCTTCGAGCCCATAAGAACAGCCATGTCTCGCGAACAGCAGCCCTACGAGACCAAACAGGGAGGCGACCTACCGCAGGGGCCACGCGTCCTTCTCGAGCTCATTCATTTGAGCAAGGTCTTTCCGACCACACCGCCGGTAAACGCACTCTCTGATGTGAACATCCGGATTCTGCCTGGCGAGTATGTTGCGATCGAAGGCCAGTCGGGCTCAGGAAAGTCAACACTGCTGAATGTGCTTGGATGCCTCGACCGACACACCAGCGGTACCTACCTCTTCGATGGGATAGACACGTCGGAGCTCACTGATTCCGAACGTGCCGAGCTGAGGGGCAACCGGATCGGGTTCGTTTTCCAGGCTTTTCACCTTCTTGCCCATCGCAGCGTTCTCGAGAACGTGATGCTTGGTGAGTTGTACCTCGCTAATTCAAGGTCGGAGCGCAAGAAGGAAGCGCTGGTTTGTCTTGACCAGGTTGGGATGAACCACCGGATTTCGTTTCTGCCGACGCGACTGTCGGGCGGCGAACGGCAACGTGTGGCCATCGCCCGTGCTCTGATGGGTGACCCCGGGGTCCTCCTCTGCGACGAGCCGACGGGCAACCTCGATACCAAGAACACCGAGATGGTTCTTGATCTTCTCGATGCTCTTGTGGCTCGGGGCATAACGGTGTTGGTCATCACTCATGAGAGTTCCGTCGCCAAGCGAGCGCAGAGGCGACTTCGTATCGTGGACGGCTTCGTGTCCGAGCTCGTCAGTACCGTCTCGTGAGGCTCGCTCGCAGGCCGCGACAGACGAGCGGGAGTGCGCGGCGCGCCCATAAACAGACGAAGCTGAAGCTCGTTGACTTGATCATCGAAGCAAGCTCGGGCGTCTTGTCGCGTCCCGGTCGCGCTGTGCTGACAATTCTCGGAACGGTCCTCGGAATCGGCGCTCTCGTCGCAACGCTCGGCATCTCCAAAACGGCAGGCAATCAGATCGTTGGTCGCTTCGACGCTCTGGCGGCAACGGAGATCATTGCCACGCCGCGGGCCGTTGGACGGCTCACCGTGAACGCCATTCCATGGAACGCTCAAGATCAGCTCGAACGACTGAACGGCGTGGTTGCGGCAGGAACGCTGGCCGACATCACGGTCAAAGGGACGTTGATCCGTGCGGTGCCGGTGAACGATCCGCTCGGGCAGAGCCAGTTTCAGATGCCTATCAAAGCAGCGTCGCCCGGACTGTTTCGCGCCACCCGGGCACGACTGGGATCGGGACGTTTCTTCGATCTGGGACACTCGGATCGCACGGAGCGTGTGGTTGTCATCGGGCGTTCGGCGGCCCAAAAACTCAATCTTGCGAGAGTCGATCAGCTACCGGCGATCTTCGTTGGCGACCAGCTGTACACGGTCATAGGGATCCTCGACTCCGTTGCCCGGCAACCCGACCTGATTTCCTCGATCATCATTCCAGAAGGAACCGCTCGCAAAGAGTTCCGACTCAGCGGCCCGTCCCTGGTCGAGGTCGAAACGCAAATCGGCGCGACGAGTCTCATCGCCGAGCAGATCCCGCTCGCCCTATCGCCGAATGATCCCTTGAAGATCAAGGTCGCGGCGCCCCCGGAACCGAAGCTTGTCAAAGACGGAATCCAGAGCGATCTCAACTCGCTCTTTCTCGTGCTGGGCGCGGTGTCGTTGCTCGTCGGCGCGATCGGCATCGCCAACGTCACGCTCGTTTCGGTTCTCGAGCGGACCGGGGAGATCGGTCTGCGGCGTGCGTTGGGCGCCGGGCGTCGCCACATTGCGTCGCAGTTTCTCGCCGAGAGTACCGTCTTGGGTTTGATCGGCGGTGTTCTTGGGGCATCGCTTGGGCTGCTCGTCGTTGTCGGCATCGCGGTGACCCGTCAGTGGACCGCCGTTATCGACCCGAAGATCCCACTTCTGGCCCCGCTCCTTGGAGCCGTGGTCGGGCTCGCCGCCGGACTGTACCCGGCTCTGCGAGCGGCACGACTCGAGCCCGTCGAGGCGCTTCGCTCGGGAACCTGATCGCCTGTTGCGGGTCTTCGAAGCCAAGAGTCCGCGGGTGGGTCGGTCAGGTTTCGCGAAGAATCGCGATTGCCTGCGGCCTGATGACCAGGGCAGTCGCAGCCACTGCGAAGGCAACCGTCGCAAGCACCAGTCCGGCGCTCAGCTCGACAAGAAACCGAATCGGAACGCAGAACTGCGGTGTGACGAGGAACATCGGTCGCAGAACGATCACAAAGACACGCGCCATGACCAAGCCGATCGCCAGACCACCGGCCAGTGCGACCACGATGAGAACGAGCGACTCACCAAGCATCAATGCGACCAGTGACGACGTCGACATGCCGAACGCGCGCAACGCGACATACTCTCGACGCCGTTGGAAGAGCTGGAGAAAGACCACCATGAGTATCGCGGCGATCCCGATGGCAATAGCGAACCCCAGGCCCATTTGTACGAGTCCGCGGACATTCACCGCGGTGAGACTCGACTGGTCTTTGTTCAGGTAGGCGGAGGCGGTAACCACGCGGAGCGGATACCGATCTCCGGCCGTACGCGTGATCCGGGATGCGATGGCCGCGGTCCCCGAGGGCGTTCTGTCTGGCGTACGAGCGAGAAAGAAGTCGACGCCCTCCAACGCTGTAGCCGATCGGTACGTTGAACGGTTGACGACGACGTCGAGCCCTTCGGGAAATCCCGGGAAGGCGTCGAACAGTCCTACGACGTCGAATGTCTTCAGCTTCTGTTGTTTTGTCCCACGCGCCAACAGGACCTGAACCCGATCGCCGACGCTGATCGAGAGATCGTCAGCTCGGGTGGCACTGATGAACGCTGCGCCAGGTCGCGCCAGCAGCCGAAGCGCTTTGTCGGCGCTTCGGTCGAACACTGCTTCACTGAAGGCGGCTGTGCGCGCGAAACTCGGTGGGTCGATGGCTGCGAGGTCCGTGCGGGCTTGGTCGTAGGGCCCGATGAGTATCGAGTTCTCCAGCGAGAATGTGACCGGTGTGAGGGCAGAAATCCCCGCCGACTCGAGCTCTTTTCGGAGAGATGCCTCACTTGTAAGGGCATCGTCACCCAGTGGGGTGATGCGAAGCTCGGAACCAAGGGCAAAGCGCGTGTCCGCCGATTTGGTGCGGTGATACGTCGAATTGATCGCGGCAAGATTTGCGGCAAATGCGACAACGAGGGCGATCCCGACTACTGCGTTCGCCACGGACCAAGGCCTGCGCTGGACGCTACGCACCAGCGATCCTCGGATGAGCCTTCCGAATCGTGCCACCCCTGGTTCTCCGTGATGCGCCGCGATTCCGTGAACCACGCGGCCGAACGCGAGTGTGCCGCCCAACCAGACGGCCATGGGAACGACAAGCAGTCCGAGTGGCAGCGATGCTGCATGCCCTTGCGAAACCGACACCCGTTCGGGGGGCGACACCAAGGCTTCGACGCCGACGCCGATTGTGGCGGTGAAAACCAGGAGCAGGTCAAGCTGCCGACGATGCCAGACGGGTCGGATCGCATCGGCCAACTCCTGTCGCTCGCTCCCGATCTCGCGTGCCGAGGTCTGCCATTGCTTCCCGGTGAGCACCATCAACACGATGATGACGTTGGCGTTGATTGCGATCAGGAAGGAAATGGCTATGAGCCGTTGGGGTGTCGCCAGAACGGCAGCCCTGCCGAGTACCAATTCGGCTGCTCCGAAGCCCAACGCTGCTCCGACCAGCGCGGCACATCCAGCGAAGATCAACGTCCGCAGCGCTGCCATGCGGATGAGCATCGAACGGTCAGCACCATGCAGGCGCATCGTTGCGTGCTCTCGGCGTTGCGATTCGGCTTGGAGATTTGCGCTGAACACGACGAGAGCGATTGCGACGAGTACGCCTGGTAGACCGAGAAACAGGAACATCTTGCGTCCTGTTGACTCATCGTCGGCGGCGACCTTCAGCGCGTTGGAGATGTTATCGATCAGCAAAACTCGGTCGGAGCTGACCTCGCGGATCGATTGGGCGATCGCCGTCGCCTGCGTCAACGCCGTACCGGGGGAGGAATTCAGTTTCGAGCGCTCAACTTGTATGTCTACTTCGGACAGCGGAGCCATCTTCAGTCCCGCGCCCGGTACCGCGCTCGCACGCCGGAACGCAGGGACGATGCCCTCCGTGAACAGCTCTATAGGTACAATCACCGTGAACGGTACGTACAGGAAGTCTTCGAATTTGCTGGCCTTTCGACTCATGAAGAGTTGTTGGGCATGCGAGAAGACCGCGATCCCTGTCACGGGCAGCGATATCGGCTTGGAAAGGCCCGGAACGGAAACGCTGATTCGTTGTCCGGTCGTCAGATGGAGGGTGTGCGCGGTTTCCGAACTCACGATCACGCCGCTCGACCGGAAGGAGCCGCTCACGATGTCGATTGACGGATAGTGCTTCACGTACTCGGGGTCGGCGCCAACCAGGCGTACGCGGCCATCAAGAGGCACTCCCCCGGATGCGACCGCCCGGGGAGCAAGATCAATCATGTACAACTCATCAGCCCAGGCAATTCCCGGGATCTCTCGCAGCCGTTCCGCGAGTTGGCGAAGCGTCGGGGGTTGCGGAGTGTTCGCCCGGATACGGGTCACTTCCTCACGGCTCGATACGGCACCTTCCAGCCGAAGGTCCTTTACGTCGACGTCGACGTTCGCCCGGGCCTCGTAGGTGATCGTCAGAGTTGACGCCGCGAGCTGGGTTCCGACGTTCAGCCCGGTACGCGCCAAACCCTGCGAAAGCGGGCTGCGGCCCGCAACATCGGCGATCCGGCGTCCGTTCACTGCAGTGCTGCCGTTCACGTACGACAGCGGGGCCGGCGGCTCGTCGGCCACGACGACTTCGTGCGCGGCTTGCGTGGTCAGGTTGCGGACGCTCAACTCGATAGTGGCGCTTTGTCCGGCTTTCAATCGGTCGGGCGCCTCCACCTGTTCGGTCAACGCGATCCGGCGACCGAAGGGATCGGTGAGCACGACCTGCATGTCCAACGGCAGCGGAGCGATGGCACGGGTGGTCATCGTGGCCGCAGAGGCGTTGATGAATACCAGCACGCCGGTCAACAGTCCGGTGCCTAGGGTGACACCAACCATTGAAGCGAGCGTGCGTCGTGGGTTGCGAAGCAACTCGCGAACAACGAGACGAAACACGCCACTAGCGATTCAGAGCTGGTCGGTGGCCGGTCGTCGCGGCAACTATCCGGCCGTCACTCAACGCAACCCTGGTGGCGAACCGCGCAGCGACGGACGGGTCGTGGGTCACGACGACGAGCGTTGCTCTTGTTTCCTCCTGCTGTGCCAGGAGGAACTCGATCGCCTCCAGACTGCTAGCGCGATCCAGGGACCCCGTCGGCTCGTCAGCCAAGACGTACCGCGGACGGTGGACAAGAGCGCGAGCCATCGCCACTCGTTGACGCTGGCCACCTGACAGTTGATCAGGCAGTTTGTGCAGGTGTTCGGAGAGACCAAGTCTTTGGAGCATCTCGGTGCACCGACTGAGGTCCACGGCCGTTCCGCTGAGCGCCATCTGCTGGGCGAGGTTTTCAACGGCGGTCAGATAGGGGATGAGGTTGTCGGACTGGAATATGAATCCGAAATCCGCACGTCGGATTCGCGCTCGGGCGCTCGCCGACATGTCGGCAAGAAGTTGACCCGCCACCCTCACCCGTCCGCTGTCAGGTACCTCAAGTGCACCCATTACGGCGAGCAGGGTCGACTTCCCGCAGCCACTGTGACCTGTCACCGCAACTGAGGTCCCCGCATCGAACGTCAGGGACACGCCGTCCAGAGCGACGACGGTCCCGCCAGCCGCCGCGTACGACTTGACGACGTGATCGAGTGTGATTGCCGGCGACTCGTTCACGACGCCCTCAGCTCTTTGTCGGTCAGAGTGAAGCTCCTCTCGGCCTTGTCGGCCATTTGAACGTCGTGAGTGACATAGAGCAAGGTGACGCCGTGGTCGATCGAACGTTTGACAATGACGTCCATTGTCTCCCGTGCGGTCGCTGGATCCAGTTCCCCGGTTGCTTCGTCGGCGAGGATCAGTTCGGGCTTGGAGGCAAGAGCCATAGCCACGGAGACACGGACCGCTTCTCCTCCGGACATCTCACGTGGGAAGTGTCTGCTCCGGTGAGCGACACCGAGTTCGTCGAGCTGCGCAGTGATTTCGCGCTTTCGAGCCTCGACACCGGCGAGGTTCATGGCGAAGGCAACGTTTTCCTCTGCCGTGAGGTAGGGCAGCAGACCGCCACGTTGCGGGACCACGCCGAAGTGTCTTGACCGGAGGCGAGCGCATGCGGTGTCGTCAAGCTCCGCGATGTTCGTGCCGCGGAAGAGGATTGAGCCGGAGTCCGGACGAAGAAGCCCAGCGACAAGACTCATCAGCGTCGACTTTCCGCTTCCCGAAGAACCGAGAAGGCTGGTTACGGAACCAGGTTCCAGTTCAAAGCTGATCTTCTTCAGGACTGACGAGACTCCAGAATCAGTAGAGAACGACTTTGTTATGTCGATGACTTCAAGAAGCGGACCTGCTGGTCCACCGTGACATCCACTTCTCACTTGGCGCTTCTCAACTTCGCTCTGGCGCTTCCGCCAAAGACCCGTTGGGTTGTCTTCCTCGCGTGTTCGTCGATTTTGATGGCCTCGCTGTTGAACTCCTCTAGACCCTGGGGTGTCAACTGCGTGAGGTTGACGAGATCCTCGGTTTCGTTCTCGCCGCCTTTGCGTCGTGGTTCGGTCTTTATCGAACCGGCTCCCGGTGCGTACGAGACATTCTCGCCGCCCTCCTGGATGACGAGAACGTCGGTGAAACACTTGAACGGCACGCACTTCTTCTGTCCGGTCTTGCTGACTTTTGCGGTGGCACTCCCCTCACCGGGGACGGTTGCTTGTGAGTACTTCGGCGAACCCACGACTGGCGAGGCGAGCATGAGAACTCCCGGCTTCGCTCCTCGAACTGCAGCCAGCCATCCGTCGGTCGCATTGACATACTCGCCGCCCTCGTAGGTCTCGGTGTAGGACCCGAGGTACCAGACGTTCCCTTCCCTGTCCTGGGCGACGAAGTCGAGAGCCTGCTCGGCTACTTCGCCGCCGTCGATATCTTGGTCAAGGATGAGGATCGTCTGGACACCAGCGACCTCCTTCGTCACGTTGGTAACGGTGTACACGCGCCGATGAGTAAGCCGCCGATGGCCGCGATCGAGACCGCCTTCGCGCACCGACTGATATCCAGGCGTCAGCGGGAACCACTTGTTGGTCGACGGCGACGCCTCACCGAAATTCTTCGAATCGAAGGTCGGAGGGCCCTTTGGGGCGGCGGCCGCCATGTTCGTATGAAAACCCGATCGACTCGTGTCCAGCACGACTTGGACGGCTGTCGCTGACAGCACGACCAAGACTGCGGCCACCGGGTAAAGGTGCATGTGCTTCGAGGACCTGCTCGAACCAGGCATGAGTGCATTGTCACATGATTGGCGGAGCCAGTTCCAGTGTCATTCGGCTAGAGCGCTCGGGCGACAGCTGCTGCACCGTGGACGGCAGCCTGGATGGTGTCGGTCCCGTTGACGTTGCCGGCCAGATGCACGTTGAGGCCGGCCTCGCGCAGGTAGTCGGTGATCTCGGCGTTGGGTTCGTGGTACGTCGCGATCACGACGGTGTCCGCCGGGAAGGTGCGGCCGAGCTCGTTGCCGATGCCTCGGACGACGACTTCGGTCGCAGTGATCTCTCGCAGCGCCATCGAGGGCACGAACTGGACCCCGGCCGCGAGGAGCCGTTCGCGGCTGGCCTCGACGGTGGCGGGCGGGTAGGGGATGGTCGCCCCGAGCTGTTCAAGTCGGCTGATGATGGTGACCTCTGCGCCTGCGGCGAGCAGTGTGTCGGCGGCCGATATCGCCTCGAATGTGGCGGTGTCGTCGTAGACAACGGCAGTGCGTCCGATGGTTGCGCCTCCGCCGAAGCCCAGCACGTCCCAGACGGTGTGCACGTGCGGCAGGGAACCACCGGGGACGGGAATTGATGGGCTCGACAGTTGGAAGCCGTTGCGTCGCGGGGTTGAGCCGGTGGCCACGATCACCTCGTCGGGTCGCTCCGCGATGACGAGGTCGGGGTCGACGGGGGTGCGCAGGTGGACGTGGACGCCGAGCCGCGTGATTTCGTCGGCGAGGAAACCGGTGAGTGCTGCAAGGTCGGCCCGGTGCGGGGCTGAAGCGGCCATTCTCACCTGCCCGCCGAGGTGGGGCGTCATCTCATAGAGGTGGACGTCATGGCCGCGCAACGCTGCGGTGCGCGCGGCTTCGAGACCGGCAGGACCTCCGCCAATGATGAGGACCTTCTTGCGAACAGCTGCCGGCGCCGGGGTCTCGAATGCGACGGTGCTCTCTTTGCCGGCGGCGATGTTGACGACGCACTGGAGCCGACCCGTGGTCATGAGCTGGGCGACGCAGCCCATGCTGGTGCCGATGCACGGGCGGATCTCCGCCTCGCGTCCCTCGCGGGCCTTCCTGACCAGGTCGGGGTCGGCGACCATGGCGCGCACCAACGACACCATGTCGGCGGCGCCTGTTTCGACGATGTGGCTGGCGTGGTCGAGCGTCATGATTCGACCGGTGACGATGGTAGGCACGCGTACTGATCGGGTGACCTGTTCGCTGCTCTCCAGCTCATATCCGAGCGGGTCGTCGAGGGTGGACAGGAACTTGTGGAACCGCCAGTACGAGCCCATGGAGATGTCGAGGAAGTCGACGAGTGGTTCGATGTGCCGGGCGATGGCAGAAGCCTCGGTGGGGTCGATGCCTCCTTGGATGAAGTCGGTGCCCGACAGACGCACGCCGACGGGAAAGCCTGCGCCGACCTCGGCCCGTATCGCGTGGAGGATCTCCACCACGAAACGGGTCCGGTTCTCCAATGACCCTCCGTACTCGTCGTCTCGCAGGTTCGTGGCCGGCGAGAGGAACTGACCGATGAGGTAGCCGTGCGCTCCGTGCAGTTCGACCCCGTCCATGCCGCCCTCGCGGCAACGTGCGGCAGCTGCGGCGAAAGCTACGACGGTGTCGTCGATCATCGTCTTGGTCATCGGCCGGGGCACGATGTTCACGGACGGCGCTGGCACGGCAGAGGCCGAGATCGGCTGACCGGCGCGACCGTAGGCAGCGCCGCCGTGCCACAGCTGCTGGAACACTTTGGTTCCATACGTATGCATACGTGTTGACAGCTCTTCGTAGAACGGGAGAACGCGATCGGTGAACACCGGGATCGAGGTGGCTGAACTCGGCTGCACGCCGGCGATCTCGATGATGGTGAGCCCGATACCGCCCTTCGCCCGCTCCTCGTGATATCTGATGAGATCCTCGCCGCTGGTGCCGGTGGAGTGAGCGGTGCGCGCAATGCGATTGGGTACCGTGCAGTTGCCGATCTGCAGAGGCCGGAAGAGGTTGTCGTAGTTCATGATGTGCTCAGTCCCAGCGGACAGGGAGCGTCTCGAAACCGTTGAGCACGCTGGCTTTCACCTTGGTAGGGGTCCCATCAGGTCGGATGTTGGGCATGCGCTCGAGCACTGCTTCGAGCGCCACGACGGTCTCGATGCGCGACAGCGGCGCTCCGAGGCAGTAGTGGATTCCGATGCCGAACGCGGCGTGGCGCTTGAGGTCCTTGAGGTCGCGGGTGACATCGAAGTGATCCGGGTCGTCCCACGCGTCGGGGTCCCGGTTGGCCGAACCGAACAGCATGTACACCTTCGAATCCTGCGGGATATCGACGTCGTGGAGGGTGACCGGGCAGTTGTTCGTTCGGAACAGTCCGTGAACGGGGGCGTCGATACGAAGGCTCTCCTCGATGGCGTTCGGGATGAGGCTGCGGTCTGCTTGGAGAATCGCCATCTGGTCTGGATGGTGCATGAGCCGGTTGACGATGTTGCCGATCAGCAGCGTCGTCGTGGCCGAACCCGCCACCAGCAGGAACTGACAGAAGCCGATGACCTGTTGCTGGGTGAGCTTCTGCCCGTCGCGTTCCACCGTGAGCAGGCGCGTCAGCAGATCGTCGGGAACCTCTTCGCCTTCCGCGATTGCGTCGGCCCGACGTTGGATATGGGGTCCGAAGTAGGCGTAGTAGCTGCGGTACGCGTTCTTGACCTCCTCGTTGGCGTTGCGACCTCCCTCGAGCGCCACGGCCTCGGCCATCGGGAGTACCCAGGACCGGAACATCGAGATGTCCTCCTTGGGCATGCCCAGCATCCAGCACATCACGACGAGCGGCAGCGGCATGGCCAGGTCGTACACGATGTCGCCCGAACCACGCTCGACGCATGCATCGACCAGTTCGTCGACGAGCAGTCGGATGTCGGGTTCCATCGCTTCGAGCACAGAAGGTTTGAAGGCACGCGAGATGGCGAGGCGCTCGGTGGTGTGCATCGGCGGGTCGCTCGACACAAGAACACCGGAACCGATGACGCCGAACGCCAGGCCCGGCCCGTATTTGGATGACCAGGTCTCGTCATCGCGCAGCGCTGCAGTCACGTCGGCCTCGCGGGACAGGGTCCAGTGCTCGGCCGGGATCATCGTGTGGTTCACCGGGCACATGCCACGGAGCTCGGCGAAGGTGGCAGCAGGGTCGTCCTGAAAATCCTCAGAAAGCAGGTTGAACACGACAGCGTGGGGATCGAAGATCACGAGAGCACTTCCTCAGGGAACAGCACCGCGGCCAGTGCTTCGGCTTGGCGGGTCATGGCGGGTTTCGAAGCGGTCAATGCGGGAAGTGACTCGATCTGGCACAGGCCCAGCAACACGGCGAAGAACATCTTCACGGTCGCGTCTCGATCGCGACCTGACTTCGGACGCCATTCGTTGGCTTGTGCGGTGTGCCAGTCCGCGAGGAGCGCAGCCAACTCGGGTTGGCGCTGGCTGGCCAGATGCAGTTCGGCGAGCAGACGACGGGTGGCGGCGAACTCGTCGGCCATGAAGGCGCGGACGGTCTGAGCCGCGGTCGGCCGCGAGCCGCGCTCGGTCGGGCCGAGTCGTGACAGCGCGTCGCGACCGGCAGCCACCATCAGCTCGACCTTGCCGCCGAAGTGGTTGTAGACCGCCGGAGCCGACACGTCAGCCCGTCGGGCGATGTCACCGAGGGTTGCCCCGTCGAATCCGTTCGCGACGCAGGAGGCCGCTGCAGCAGCCAGCAGCCGTTCGCGGGTGGCGACGCCGGCGTCGTCCACCTTGGACGGACGGCCGAGTTGGACCTCGTCAGTTGCCGTAGCCACGCTTGTCGCCTTCCCAGCGGTTCCGGTGGACGAAGTCCTCCACCGGACGACGGTTCACCGGACCGAAAGAGGCGTTCGGCCAGCCGATCGGGATCATCGCCGCGATCTTGACCTGATCGGGGATGCCAAGGACCGCGCGTATCGTCGGGTCGGCTGCCATGTGCATGGTGGTGAACACGCTGCCGAGGCCGAGCGCTCGGGCCGCCAACAGGATGTTCTGCGCCGCCGGGTAGAGGGCCGACCACGTGAACTGCTCTCGGGGTGCCCCGACCGGATAGATGACCGGGCCGGTGACGAAGATGATCACGGGCGCCCGATCGAGTGTGTCGATCATCTTGGCGGTGCCATCGAGCATCAGTCGTGTGGTGCGATCGGTACGTGGCATCGCGGCCACCCGGTCGGCCATGGCCGACCGTATCGCCGCCGCAATCTTTGCCTTCGATGCCGGGTCGTCGACGACCACGAAGTCCCAGCCTTGGCTGTTTCCCGGGCTGGGTGCGCGAGTGGCGGCCCACAGCAACTTGTCGATCAGCTCGGCAGGGACCGGATCCGGTTTGAGCAGCCGAATCGCCCGGCATGTCTCCATCGCTTCGAACACGTCCATGTGTTGCGACGTTAATGACGCTTCATTAATGTCGCAAGCCATGACGGATCTTCCCAGCAACCACCAGCTCATCGATCTGACCGCCAAGCGTGCGCTCGTCACCGGCGCGGCGAAAGGCATCGGGGCGGCGATCTCGAGCCGTCTGGCTGAGGCGGGAGCGCATGTGACCATCGCCGACCTCGACCCGTCCGGTCGGGATACGGCCGCTGCTCTTGTTGCCCGGGGCCTGTCGGCTGATTTCGTTTCGTGCGACATCACGGACGCCACGCAGCTGTCTGATGCGGTGGCGCTCGCTGCGGGCGACGACGCACTCGACATTCTCGTCAACAACGCCGGCATCTTTCCGACCACGGGACCGATCGGCGACGTCACCGACGAATTCGTGGCGCGCATGCTCGAGATCAACGTGCGGGCCCAGTACTCCGCTGCCCGCGACGCCAGCCGGCTCATGAGGCGCGGTGCCAGCCTCGTGAACCTCGCCTCGATCGCTGCCATCCGCGGTGGCGCCAACATCAGCGCCTACACCGTCTCCAAAGCCGCCGTGGTCGGTATGACCCGGGCCTTTGCGAACGAGCTCGGACCCCGCGGCATTCGGGTGAATGCAATCGCCCCGGGCATCATCGACACGCCCGGGGTGCAGGCGCAGCTGGAGCCACTCAAGGCCGGCGGGCTGGACATCGACAAGGCCATCGCGTCGAACCCACTTCGCATCGCCGGTCAGCCCGACCACATCGCCCGTGCCGCCCTGTTTCTGTGCTCGGACCTCGCCGCGTTCGTGACCGGTCTGGTGCTCGTGGTGGACGGCGGCGCTACCGCTTGATCATCCGGACAGATGGCGTAGCTTCTGGCCATGAAGGAATTGATCTACCACCGGTTGCTCCTCCCCGCTGTCGCCCGCAATGCCGACCGGCCCTGTGCCACCAATGCGGCATCCGGCGAAGTCACGACGTTCGCCCAACACCTCGACCGGACGGGCCGTCTGATCGGCGGGCTCCGCAGCCTGGGGGTGGGCCGCGGCGACCGCTTCGCCGTGATGACGCTCAACTCGCCGGCATATCTCGAGCTGTACCACGCAGCGTTCCTCGGCGGCGGCATCATCAACCCGCTGAACCTCCGGTTCGCACCCAAGGAACTTGCCTACGTACTGCGTGATTCCGACACGAAGGTCTGTTTCGTCGACGCGTTCTTCGCCGGGCTGATCGACGCGGTGCGTGCCAACGCCGGGCTGGAGAAGGTCGTCCTGGTCGGCTCGGGCGATGTCCCTCACGACATCACCTACGCAGATCTGCTCGCGTCGGCGAACCCGGTGATCCCCGACGAGGGCGAGGAGACCGATCCGACCGTACTGATGTACACGGGCGGAACGACCGGGCTGCCCAAGGGCGTACTTCTCGACCAGCGGGCGGAGATCCTCAACTGCTACCACGTGATGATGACGCTGCACTTCGAGCGCGATTCGATCAACCTGATGCAGACCCCGATGTTCCACGCTGCGTCGATGTTCGGTGTGCTCGGCGGACCGGCCCTCGGAGCCCACAGCGTGATCGTGCCGATGTTCGAACCGAAGGCGGTGATGACGGCGGTCGAGACGTATCGACCCTCGATCACCACGATGGTGCCCACGATGATCGGCCTCACCATGGCCCACCCCGAGTTCCGGCCGAGCGGACTGGGTAGCTTCAAGGATCTGGTCTACGGAGCATCACCGATGCCCCATGCCCTGCTCGAAAAGGTCCTTGCGCTGTACCCGGACATGAACGTCTGGCAGGGCTACGGCATGACCGAGAGCTCGAGCGTTCTGACCCTTCTCGGCCCCGACGAACACCGCGCCGGCGGGAACTACCTCCACTCGGCCGGGTTGCCGCTTCCCGGCGTTGCGCTCCGCATCGAGAACGAGGCGGGTCAGGAACTTCCCGCTGGTGAGCCCGGCGAGGTCTGTGCACGTGGCGGCAACTTCATGATCGAGTACTGGAAGAAGCCGGACGCAACCGCCGATGTCTTCCAAAGCGGCTGGTACCACACGGGCGATGCCGGCTACGTCGATGCCGACGGCTATCTCTATCTGGTCGACCGCGTGAAGGACATGATCGTGACCGGCGGCGAGAACGTCTACTCGACCGAGGTCGAGAACGCGTTGAGCGACCATCCGTCGGTTGCCCAGGTCGCGGTGATCGGGATCCCATCGGACAAGTGGGGCGAGGCGGTGCATGCCATCGTGGTGCTGAAGTCGGGCACGCAGGCGACCGAAGAGGAGCTCATCAACCACTGCCGTGAATCGATCGCCGGCTACAAGCTCCCGAAGAGCGTGGAGTTCCGCACCGAGCCGCTTCCGCTGTCGGGTGCGATGAAGGTCCTGAAGAAGGATCTCCGCGCGCCCTACTGGGAAGGACGCGACCGCAAGGTCAACTGACCGAATGCCCCAACCGGACGAGCGAGGTCCGGAGAGGTCGTCGCCACATCATTGGTCCTCGGCAAGCGAACGTGCCGTGGCGTAGTCGGCCTTGCCGTTGGCCGCCCGTGGGACGGTGTCGACCGCGATGACCCGGCGGGGCGCCTTGTAGGACGCAAGGTTCGCTTTCGCGTGTGACACGAGGAGCGAACTCAGCTCGTGAGGATCGATGTCGCAGTCGGGAACGAGCGAGACGAGTGCGGTGATCGACTGCCCGTAGCGCTCGTCGGGCAAGCCGAACACGAGGCAGTCATCCACCGCCGGGTGGGTCTTCAGCGTTTCCTCGACCTCCTCGGCGAACACCTTCTCGCCAGCAGTGTTGATGACCTGCGAGCCGCGCCCGAGCAATGAGATCCTGCCGTCGGCGGCGACCGTTGCATAGTCACCGGGGAACGACCACCGAACCCCTTCGATGACCCGAAAGGTACGCTCCGACTTCTCCGGATCCTTGTAGTAGCCGAGCGGAACGCCCTCGGACAGTGCGACCTTGCCGATCGCCCCCGAGCCGCGCACGACCGGCTGGTCGGCCTCATCGAAGACCTGGGTCGTCGGGCCGATCGCGAACGACGCAGTCTGGGCTGGTGCGTCCTTGGTGTGGATGGACTGACCCATCGACCCTTCGGTCGCAGCGATGATGTCGAGAATGAGCAGCTGGGGGATGTGATCGACGAGCGCATCCTTCATGTCTCTGGAGAACATCGCTCCGGAAGAGGCGATCACCTTCATCGTGTCGAGTTTCCGTGGACGACCGGCAGCCCGGTCGTCATCGAGCACCCTGACCATCGGGCGGCTGAAGGCGTCGCCGACGACGGTGATCATCGTGACGGATTCGCGTTCA
>JANPFX010000211.1:0-3002 GCA_031423635.1 Acidimicrobiia bacterium
GGATTCGTCCCCCGCTCCATCGACACCACCACCACGCAACTCGCAAAAGGAGAATCATGTCTGCAACGAAAGCACCAACCAGTCCCGAAATCGGTGAGGCGCAGCGTCGCCTCGACGTGTTCGTCGGCAAGTGGCACACCGAAGGAACGTCGTTCGCCGACGGGCAGAAGCCGGATGACCCTCGTGCATCGGGTGTGTCATGGACGAGCGACGAACACGTCGAGGCGACGCTGCACCTCACCGATTTCGGGACTGGTTGGTGCTTTCGTTGCAGACATGATTCTCCTTTTGCGAGTTGCGTGGTGGTGGTGTCGATGGAGCGGGGGACGAATCCTGATTGGAGGGGTCAGCTGATCTTCTCGGCCAACGACACGATGATCTCCTCCGGGCCGCGCACGTAGGCCATGCGCCAGATGTCCTCGAACTGGCCCACGCCCCCAACCAACCCGTAGCCATCGCCAGCGAGCCGGTCGATGGCGCCTTGGAGGTCGTCAACTTCGAAGGCCACGTTGCGAAGCCCGAGCTCGTTGGCCATCGACGCGGGAGATCCGGGTTGGTGGTCGGGCCTGACGAAGCTCGAAAGCTCCAGCCGAGTACCTCCATCGGGCAGACGCAACATGACGATCTCCGCCCGAGAATCGGGAATGCCGATCACGGTGTCGAGGAAGTCACCCTCGACGAACATGCGTCCCTCGACCTCGAACCCGAGCCCGACAAAGAACGCCGTCACCAAGCCGAGGTCTGCGACAGTGATTCCGACATGGTCGAATCGGCGAATATCTGCCATGGGTTCATCTCCTTGTGTTGATGTCGCTCAGCGCGAAAATGGAGCAGACACACCGAAATCGGAAGGGTGAAAGTGGTCACCGAGGTAAGCCCCTCCCCGTCATCACCAGCCCGTCGCCCACACCCTGAAACGGAGCACACGAAACGCGCCCGGCTCAGCCCGCTCAGTGATGTGAGTGAACGGTCGGCCGATAGATGAGTTCTTGGGTGTGACCGTCGAGTGTCCGGGTCTCCATCAGCTCGAGGTCGTAATCGGTCGCTCCTGCGAAGATCGGGTCGGTGCCGGTCTTGCCGGAGATGACCGGGAAGACCGTGACCTGTATGAGATCGACGAGGCCCGCGGCCATCAGTGCCCAATTCAACGACAGACTGCCGTGGGAGCGCAACGGCACCTCGGACTCCTGTTTGAGCCGGGCAACGATGTCAGCGGCGTCTCCGCTCACGACGGTCGCATGCGGCCAGTCGAGAGGTTCCGTCAGCGTTGAAGACACCACGGTTGTCGGAAGGGACCTCATCTGGCTCACCCACCGGTCACGCACGTCGGAGTCCTGAGTACTTGAGGCCAGCATCGACATGAACTGCCGGAAGGTGTTGGCCCCGAAAACCATCCGATGGTCGCCGTCGTACGTGGCGAGGCGGTGGTCGAGCAGCTCGGGGCCCTGCTTTCCCCAATAGCCGCCCCAGTCGCCGTCCGGGCCGTAGGATCCGTAGGCGTCGAGCGTAGAAAAGATGTCCCAGGTGTACGTAGCGGTCATGTTGTTCTCCTTCAGAGCGCAATTTGGCGTGGTGTTGATGAGTTCAAAATGGTTGCCTTAACCCAACTCAAGGAGCTCCCGAAGTTGGCTAGTGCGTCTGGGCCTTCCTCTACCGGATCGCGAGCATCGCCTCGGCTACATCACTGGCCGCCGTATCGGGGATCGCAGTAGCGGCCGTCTCGAGGACGAGCAAATGCGCGCAGTGGATCTCGCAGGCGATTGCCTCGATCTTTAGAGCGCAGCCCAAGCGTCCGGCTGCGAACCGTCGACGTCGACGAATCCGTATTCGTGTGCCATCTGTGCAGAGCTGACCGAATGCTGGTTCCATCGTGCCCGGTGTTCATCGGAGGCTAAAGCCACGACAGCCCTTCCGATATAGCGAGGTGACTCCGACGCCGCAAAACCCTCCTGAGCACTCAGGTGACCGTCGGTGCGCTGCGGGTTCAGCGCGTCGCGCCAGTTGTGCTCGGCGACACCGAAGTTGTCGAGCATCATCTCAGAACGAAGCCATCCCGGAGTGACGGCAACGGCCGTCGCCCCGTGCCGCTCCAACTCGTGGCCCTGCGAGTAGGCCAGTCGATTCACCGCCACTTTGGCGAGGTCGTAGTAAACCGGCTCTTCGGAAATGAGCGGGGTGTAGGCGGGTAGGGGTATCCCGGGCGCGGCACAGGGGCACTGCGAATCTGACGGTTCTCTAAGCCAGCCAGATCGAGGTGCCCCTGTGGAATCGGATGCTACGCGCATGTGCGAGCTGCTCGTTGGTCTGCCAGACGTGACCGTGCTCGGTGTCGACGACACCGGCGAGCGGGTCACGGTCATGATCGAGACCCGCGGTCCACGTCCATCCTGTCTGGGCTGTGGTGCGACACCGAAGGTGAAGGATCGTGACCCGGTGCTGTTGGTCGATCTTCCGGTGTTCGGTCGGCCGTCGCGCCTGTTGTGGCGAAAGCACCGATGGCGGTGCGACACGGCGTCGTGCGCGGTGAACACCTGGACGCTGAACATCCCGGCGATCGCGCCGTCTCGGCTGGCGTTGACGGATCGGGCGGGCCGGTGGGTGACTCGCCAGGTCGGCCTGCACGGCCGAGCGGTGAGCGATGTAGCCGACGAGCTCGGCTGTGATTGGCACACCGTGAACGATGCCGTGCAGGCCTACGGCGAAGCGCTGTTGGACGACCCGGAACGCATCGGCGACGTGAACGCGCTTGGCCTGGACGAGACGTTGTTCGTGCGCCGCGGTGAGCGTCACCGCAAGAACTGGGCAACGTCGATCGTCGACGTCCGACGGGGTGTACTGCTCGACATGATCGAAGGCCGAGACGCCGCACCATCGATCTCCTGGCTTGCGCGCCGGCCGCAGGCCTGGCTCGACGCGATCGAGTGGGGAACGCTCGATCTGTCCGGGCCCTATCGCAAAGTGTTCGACACGATGCTCACCACCGCGGGACAGATCGCTGACCC
>JANPFX010000212.1:0-22544 GCA_031423635.1 Acidimicrobiia bacterium
ATGAAGACCCATTCTGCGACCACCGTGGCGTTCACTACAGTTGGCAGTCCACTCCTGCCCGGGTGGCGAAATGGCAGACGCAGCGGACTCAAAATCCGCCGCCGCAAGGCGTGCCGGTTCAAGTCCGGCCCCGGGCACCACGCAACGATCGATCACTGGCAAGCATCCGTCGACGTTCGCGGCGGCGATCGTCCTGGAGTGTTCGCGAAGGTGGCGCGTCACGCGCAAAGACACCAGGATGTAACGCGCGGCACCTCGCCAAGGTCTTAGATAGAGCTGCGACTGTTGGCATCGTGCCGTCGGACGATTGGGAGCTCGAATGACTGCGACAGGACAGCTGGCCTTCACGTTCCCCGGGCAGGGCTCCCAGAAGCCCGGCATGGGTCAGCCGTGGATGGACCATCCGTCGTGGGAGCTCGTCGACGAGGCGTCCGACGCCTGCGGACGCGATGTCGCCAAGCTGTTGCTCGACGCCGACGCCGACGAGCTGAAGCTCCCCCGCAACACCCAGCTGGCCACGTTCATGCTGTCGATGGTCGTCCTCGACGCCATCGAGCGCACCGGCCTCGAGCCGGCCATCGTGGCCGGGCACAGCCTCGGCGAATACACCGCTCTCACCGCTGTCGGCGCCATCGATTTCGCCGACGCCGTGAACCTGGTCTCGACCCGTGGCGAGGCCATGCAGGACGCCGCCGACCTCAATCCCGGCACCATGGTCGCCCTCCTCGGCATCGAAGACGACGATGCCGACGCTGCCTGTCGACGAGCCGATGGCGACGCCTGGGTCGCCAACTACAACGCACCCGGTCAGATCGTGATCGCCGGAGAAGCCGGCGCCCTCGAACGAGCGGGTGTCGCGGCCAAGGAGCTCGGCTGCAAACGGGTCATGCCGCTCGCAGTGGGCGGCGCGTTCCACACTCCCTACATGGCTCCGGCCCGCGACCGCCTGCGGGCCGCGCTCGCCAGCGCCAGGCTCACCGACCTCACGGTGCCTGTTGTCGCCAACATCGACGCGAGGGCGCACGTCCTCGCCGCCGATTGGGCCACGCTGCTCTCCGCCCAGCTCGTGTCGCCGGTGCGGTGGAAGCAGTCGGTGCAGACCATGGCCGACACCGGCATCAGCACCTTCATCGAGCTCGGACCGGGCAGCGTGCTCACCGGCATGGCCAAGCGGATCGTTCCTGACGCCCGGGCCATCTCGGTGTCGACGCCCGACGACGTGGATCGTCTTCTCGAGCTCCTGCAGGGTTCGGCGGCGGCGCCACTGGCTCGCCATCACGAGGGTGAGCACCTGTCGATGACCGTGCGCATGGTCGTCAGCCCCGCCGCCGGCATCTTCCAGCCGGTCCCCGGCATCGCCACCGGTTCCACCCTCGCCGTTGGTGGGTTGCTCGGGCACATCGGCGACACCGAGGTCCGCTCCTCGTTCGCCGGACAGGTGTCGGGCATGATCGCCGTCGCCGGAGAACGCGTCACCGCCGCACAACCGATCGCCTGGCTCGACCTCTTCCACGGCAGCTGACCGACTGCCACGCGTGTTCGCCATTCCTCTTGCTGATCCAAAGGACGCACCGATGACCCTCAACCACGCAGCGGGAACCGGACACCGCGTGTCCGGACCGATTTCGGATCGTCAGCCATGAGCCCGCGCAGCGGCGTGATCACCGGCATCGGCATCGCCGTGCCCGACACCGTGGTGACCAACGTCGACCTCGAGAAGCTGATGGACACCAACGACGAGTGGATCGTCGAGCGGACAGGCATCCGTGAGCGCCGCTGGGGCGATCGCGGACCCTCGTCGCTTGCCACCGAGGCGTGCCGGAAGGCCATGGACAACGCCGGTGTCGGCCCGGCCGACATCGACCTGCTCATCCTCGCCACCTGTTCGCCGGAATTCACCCTGCCGGGAAGTTCAGCTCAGGTGCAGCACGACCTCGGCCTCAAGTGCGGGGCCTTCGATCTCGGGGCAGCCTGCTCCGGTTTCATGTATTCGATGGTCACCGCCCACGCGTTCTTCAACATGGGCATGAACCGGATCCTCATCGTCGGTTCCGAGCAGCTGTCGCGGATCATCGACAAGCACGACCGCGGGACGGCGATCCTCTTCGGCGACGGTGCCGGTGCCGCCGTCATCGAGGCATGCGAAGGCGAGGGAGACCTGCTGTCCTTCGACCTCGGCGTCGATGGCTCCGCAGTGAGCGCGCTCTTCACCGTTCCCGGTCAATTCACCCAGATGGACGGCAAAGAGGTGTATCGCAAGGCGGTGCGTGCGGTCGTCGAAACGGCGAAGCTCTCCCTCGAGCGCGCCAAGATGACCATCGAGGACATCGACTGGGTCATCCCGCACCAGGCGAACGTCCGAATCATCGAGGCGGCGATGTCGCGTCTGCACTGGCCGATGGAGCGGACCAGCACATCGCTCGAGTGGTACGGCAACACGTCGGCGGCATCGATCCCGCTCGCACTCCACCATGAGCTCGAGCAGGGCCACATCAAACCCGGCGACAACGTACTCATGTGCGGGTTCGGCGCCGGAATGACCTGGGCGAGCGCCATCATCCGCTGGGGCGGCGTGCACCGCGAAGGCGAACACGGGCCTCGACGCGCTGCGGTAGCGCCGACGTGACGGCACGAGTCGTTCTCGTCACGGGCGGCAACCGGGGAATCGGCCTGGCCATCGCCCGGAGGTTTCAGGCGCTCGGTGACACGGTCGTCGTCACCTGTCGGGGCGAAGCGCCCGAGGGGCTCGCGTCCGTCCGCTGCGACGTCACCGACGCCGCCCAGGTGGATGCCGCCTTCAAGGAGATCGAGGCGAACTACGGCCCGGTCGACGTGCTGGTCGCCAACGCCGGGATCACCAAGGACGGGCTGCTGATCCGCATGAGCGAGGAACAGTTCACCAGCGTGATCGACGCCAACCTCACCGGCGCATGGCGCGTCTCCAAGCGGGCCGCCACCTCGATGATCCGCCGCCGGACGGGACGCATCGTGCTGATCTCGTCGGTCGTCGCGTACTTCGGGGTTGCCGGACAGGCGAACTACGCCGCCTCGAAAGCCGGGCTCATCGGCCTCGCTCGCTCGATGGCCAGGGAGCTGGCCAGCCGGAACATCACCGTGAATGTGGTCACTCCGGGAGGCGTCGACACCGAGATGGTCGCCGCCATGGCCGACGCCCAGCGAGAGGGCCTCATCGCCGCCACCCCCATCGGGCGGCTGGCAACACCCGATGAGGTCGCCGCAGCGGTAACGTTTCTCGCCTCGCCCGAGGCGTCCGCCATCACCGGGGTCATCCTTCCCGTCGACGGCGGCCTTGCCATGGGCCACTGATCGCTCCAACCCCCGCATCTGATCGCCCCACCAACACCAACGGACGCTACCGAGCTTCGGCCGGCGCCCACCGAAAGGACCCAACATGAACCGTGACGAAGCCTTCGAGACCTTCAAGGCCGCAGCCGTGGAGGTGCTCGCCGTCGACGCCGCCAAGGTGACCGAGGACGCGAGCTTCGCCGACGACCTCGACGCCGACTCCCTCGACCTGGTCGAGTTCGTGATGGCGCTGGAAGAGAAGTTCGACGTCGAGATACCGGAGGAGGAACTGGCCGGCATCAAGACGGTCGGTGAAGCGTTCACCATGGTCTGCGCCAAGGTCGGTATCTGAGGCTCCGAGCCTCGGACCCGATCGCATCACCCGACCGCTGCAAAGGAGCACAACGATGACCGCAGAGTTTCAGCGTCGACGGGTCGCCGTGACCGGCCTCGGTGTGGTTGCCCACTGCGGCATCGGCGTCGAGGCGTTCTGGAGCGGCCTGCTCACCAGCAATCCGGGTGATGTCAGCCGCAAGGTGGTCGACTTCGACCCGACTCCGTTCTTCGAGAACGCCAAAGAGGTTCGCCGGTCCGACCGGTTCAGTCAGTTCGCCATCGCTGCGGCCGACGAGGCGCTGGCCGACGCCGGGACTCTCGGCGTCGATCCGGCGCGCATCGGCGTGCTCATCGGCACCGGCATCGGCGGCTTGGCCACGCTGGAAGAACAGATCATCGTCCGCCATGAGAAGGGCGAGCGGCGCGTCTCACCATTTCTCGTGCCGATGATGATGGGCAACGCCGCGGCGGCATCGGTCTCCATGCGCCACGGACTCCAGGGACCGTGCGAGACCACCGTGACGGCGTGCGCTGCCGGGACCCACTCGATCGGCAACGCCGCCCGCCTCATCCAGATGGGCTACTGCGACGCGGTACTCGCCGGTGGTTCCGAGTCCGCGCTCACGCCCACCGCGTTGGCGGGGTTCGGGAACATGACGGCGCTTTCCACCTCGGGCTGGTCGAGGCCCTTCGACGTTCGCCGCGACGGCTTCGTGATCGCGGAAGGCGCTGGTGTGCTCGTTCTCGAGGAGTGGGAGCACGCGGTTGCGCGTGGCGCCCACATCTACGCCGAGATGCTCGGTTCGGCGTCGACCGCGGATGCCCACCACATCACGGCCCCCTCCCCCGGCGGAGCCGGCGCGATCCGCTGCATCGAACTCGCGCTCGCGGACTCCCGCGTACGGCTCGACCAGGTCGGCCACATCAACGCCCACGGGACGTCAACACCGCTCAACGACGCCGCCGAAGCGGAGGCCATCGCCAAGGTCTTCGGTACGCCGGGCCCGATCGTCACGTCGACGAAGGGCGTGACCGGGCACGCCCTCGGCGCCGCCGGTGCCATCGAAGGTGTCGCTCTCGCTCTCACCATCGACCGCGGGGTCATTCCGCCGACGCGCGGAACCGATGCGGTAAGCATCGACCCGATCGTGTCGCTCGACCTTGTGCTCGACGAGCCCCGGCCGTGGACCCCGTCCATCGGGATCTCGAACTCGTTCGGCTTCGGCGGCCACAACGGCACGATCGTGATGGGTCCCGCCCGGTCCTGACGCTCGATCCTCGGTCGCTTCCGACTTGCTTCAGCGGTCGGTGAGCACAAACAGCAGTTCGGCCTCACTGGCCAGTTTGCCGTTGACCGTCGCCCGTCCGGTGCCCTTGCCGGCGCGCGACGACATGCGCCCGAGCGTGACTTCGAGAACGAGGGTGTCGCCGGGAACGACCTGTTGCCGGAACCGGACGCCGTCCACGCCGCCGAAGAGCGGCAGCTTGGCGGCGAACGCCTCATCGGCGAGGATTGCGCAGGCCCCGGCCTGGGCCATCGACTCGATCATGAGCACACCCGGGAGGGTAGGGCGCCCGGGGAAGTGACCGGCAAAGAACGACTCCTCGCCGGAGAGCACCCATTCGGCTACACACAAGCTGCCGGGCTCGATCTCGGTGATCCTCGTGAGCAGCAGGAACGGATCGCGGTGCGGCAGTAGATCAATGGGTCGGGGAAGTGCGATGCTCATGACGGATCCTTCAGCTGAGCGCGTCGAGGAGGACCGCTGGCGTATCTTTCGGGCTCACCTTGTACCAGGCCCGCTCGATCCTGCCCTTCTCGTCAATGAGGAACGCCGAGCGTTCGATGCCCATGTACTTGCGTCCGTACATCGATTTCTCCTTCCAAACCGCGTAGGCCACCGCAACCCGATGCTCGGTATCGGCAAGCAGCGGGAAGCCGAGCTCGTACTTCGTGTCGAACTTTTTCTGCTTCGTCGCCGGATCGGGGCTCACGCCGATGATGGCGGTGTCACCGATCTGGCCGGCGAGGTCCCGCAGGAGGCACGACTGCTGCGTGCAACCGGGCGTGTCTGCCTTGGGATAGAAGTACACGCAGACCTTGCGACCCGTGAATTGCAACAGCTTGACGATGTTGCCATCTTGGTCGGAGAGGTTCAGGTCAGGCGCCTTGTCACCGGCAGTCAGCATGGCAGCCACCGTAGCGAACACGGCGCGTCGATCTGCGTCACCGGCCGCCGCGTGCACCGTCGGTTGAATAGCGTCAGAGCGACGACCTGTCGATTTCCAAGCCGAAGCGATGACGACCGATCGTTTCGTACACGCGGCTTCCGACCATCACGTGGGCTGACGCGGTGTGGACGTCACGGAAGCAACGCTGGAGCGGCGAGGTGGCGTAGACCGCGGTGCCGCCTCCCGCCTTGTAACAGAGGTCGACCGCGGCGCAGGCCTGTTCACCGGCGTGGGTGGCCGCAAGCCGCGCCTGCAGCCGCGTCTCGAGTTCGACCCGGTCACCTTTCTGGACCCGGTCCCACGCTTCGCCGACGGTCTCGTGCAGAAACGCACGGGCGGATCGGACGGCCGCTTCGGCCCGGGCGATGTCGACCTGGGCCAGCGGCGACTGGGCGAGGGTCTTGGACGACTGCACCGGCTTTTTCGTCTGGGCGAGGACGGCCAACTCCTCCATGGCACGCGTGGCGATACCGAGCATCACGGACGCGACGCCGCCCGAGAACAGCACGAACAGCGGCATCCGCGAGATGGCGGCATCGACTGTCGGTCGGGCGGCCGCGAGGTCGACGGAGTGTCCGGCCGGCACGTGGACGTCGTAGACGCTGAAGTCGTGCGAGGCCGTGGCCCGCAGACCGTTGGAATCCCACGTGTCGTGCATGGTGAGGTCAGAGGATCGGAAGAACATGTGACGCGCCGTGCCGTCGTCGTTGATCGTGCCACCGGTCATCCACGTTGCGAAGGACGAACCACTCCCCCATGCCCAGTGCCCGGTGACGTCGTAGGAGCCGTCACCTCGAGCCGTGCCACGTCCACTCGGCGCGTAGGCACCGCACACCGCGGCGTCGGCCGGACCGAAGATCTCCTTCGCCGCTTCGGCCGGCAGACAGCCGGCGATGTGCGACGTGAGTGAGGCAATGGTCGCGCACCACCCCGTCGATCCATCGGCGGCGCTCAACGTTTCGATGATCGACATCGTCTCGAACGGCGAGTATTCCGGACCACCGTAGGCCACCGGAACGTACGCGCGCAGAACATCAACGTTCTTCAGTGCATGTACGACCTCGTCGGTCAGGCAGCGCTGGTGCTCATTCGTCTCAGCGTTCTTGAGCGCGACGGCAGCGGCGTCTGCTGTGCGTTGCGTCAACGTGGCGGTCATGTGTCGGTCCTTGCCGTTTCTGAGAGCGGGCGACTTGCGAGCTTTCGCCACAGTGCCACATAACTCGGGTATTCGAGCGCCGGAAGAATGTGACCGGCGGCCACCAACTCTGCGTGCATGCGGGGCAGGTTGCGCCACGGCACGCCCATGTCGGCGTGATGGGCGATGTGCCATCCGGTGTTGTACGGCACCATCCAGAAGCGAGCCGAGCGAGATTGGTGGACGTGGTGGGTCGTCAGTCGGTCGTCGTCGCTGTTGGTCATGCCGCCGTGCTCGGCAATGGCCCGCAGCCGATTGATCACGCGCCAGACGGTCAACCACGGAGCAAACCACATCACCGGCCACGCCCACCAGCCAACGCTCAGGCCGAGAACGACGAAGAGCACGGCCTGGACGGAGAGCACCTGAAGAACGCTCCGTCGAGCGATCGGGTTCCCGAGGGCCCGCACGAGCGACTTCGTGACCTTGTAGCCGGACTCACCGGTGGCGTCGCGCCGCAGACGCCGGCGAAGGGTCGGCCAAGTGACGGGATAGTCCCGGTACAGGGTCTGATCGGGTTCGTTGGGGCCGAGCGGATCACGGTGGTGAGCAAAATGGGCCCGCCGGTATGCGCCTTGGGAGGTGAACCCGAGCCCGTTGCACACAACGGTCCCGACCGCGTCATTGAGCCCCTGGTTGGCGAAGAGCAGCTTGTGGGCCGACTCGTGGCCGAGGATGGCCAGCAGGGCAAACCCGCGGCCCATCAGCACGAACGTCACGGCGTAGAGCGGCCACCAACCGGTTCTTTCGACGACGAGCGACGAGGCCACGATGAGTCCGACGGTCTGCGCGAGCGCGCTGATGACGGTGAGACCGTTTCGCCAGGACGCGATCACTCGGAGTTCGGCGCGGAGCGTCCCGACGGGCATGCCGCGCCTGTTGAGGCGATCCGTCGGAAGAACACCGGGGAGGAGTTCTGGACCTGGCACCATGGTCGCAGTCATCGTTGGCCTTTGGTGATCGGGGAACAGGGTTGCTGCAGCGAAGCAGTTGCACCGTGCTGAGCGAGCCACGGACTGGAGCGTCGGTATTGCCGTGACGCCGACCTCGACATTACACCTTTCGAACGGATGTCCACATTGAGTAATGGCCCGGCACGACCGCTCACGGCACGTTCGATCATCGCCAGCACACTCCTCGGCACCCACCCACCGCAGATGTCGGCAGGCGTCCTGGTTCGGTCCTGCGCCCTGTTCGGCGTTCGCGAGAATGCCACCCGGGTCGCCCTCACCCGAATGGTTGCGGCCGGGGAACTCACCGCCGACGACGGCCGCTACGCCCTGGCCGGCAGGCTCCGAGACCGCCAGTTCCGCCAGGATCGCAGCAGGCGCGGCCTTGACCCCGCACCGCCTTGGGACGGGTCGTGGCGGCTCGCCGTGGTCGCTGGTGAGTCGCGCTCGCCGACGCAACGCGCCGACCTCCGCCGAGCGCTGAGCCAACGACGGTTCGCCGAATGGCGCGAAGGGCTCTGGGCACGTCCGGACAACCTCGCCGAGGCAGCCCACACGCTCGAGGGATGCACGATGGTCCCCGGAGCGCTGCCGCCCAGCTCGAAAGACCTGGCGGAGCGTCTTTTCGCCCTCGCGGAGTGGGCGACACAGGCACGAGCGCTCGTCCAGGAGGTCGCCGACGTGCAGCAGCGGCTCAAGCCCGGTGACAGTGCGACGCTCGCCGACTCCTTCGTGCTGAACGCCGCGGTGCTCCGTCACCTCCAGGCCGATCCGCTCCTTCCGCCCGAACTCGTTCCGAGGAATTGGCCCGGCCGGCTGTTGCGGGATCGTTACGAGCACTTCGACGCCGCGTTCCTCGCCATCTGGCGGAGTCATCTCCGCTCGTGAGCGGGAGGGTTCAGCCCGAGGTCTCCGCAGCCTGGCGGTCCGCCAGCACCTTGCGCCCGAGTCGGCGAAGCTTGGCGTAGTGCGCGTCGAACATGGCCGCCACCTCGGCGCCCCGGACACCTGAGCGGTGGATGGGAGCGCGTTGCCCGAGCGCCTCGGTCACGGCGACGCGTTGCGGGATGTCGGGGCTCCAGACGGTCGATTTCCCAAGCATCCGCACCAGCAGGTCGTGCTGTCGGTCGGCTTCGTGGGACACGGGAGGTACCCGATTTACGATCACCCCGGCGATGTCGAGTCGATCGTTGTACTTCGCCCAGACGTCGTCGACCAGGTCGCTCACGCCGGCAATGCCACGGGCCGAGAGCGCAGCGGGCTCGACCACCATCAGCGCGAGATCGGCGGCGGCCAACGCATTGGTGGTCAGCGGGCCGAGCGCGGGTGAGCAATCGATGATCACCAGCTCGTAGTGATCGCTGATGCCCTCGAGAGCGACTCGGAGCCTGCGGGCGAGACGCTTCTTGCCGGTCTCGGTGTCGCGCACCTGCAGTGAGCGCGAGGCCGGCAGGACATCGATGAACTCGCTCCACGGCGAGGTCACGATGCCGTGCGAGGCGGCACCGGAGCGGTCCGACTCGATGGCCTCCGCCGAGCCGTGGGTGACGACTTCGGGGTCGATCCCCAAGGCCCACGTCGCGTTGGCCTGCGGATCGGCGTCGACGATGAGCACCCGGTCACGGCGGGCCATGGCCGCGGAGGCCAGGCCAAGGGTCACGGTCGTCTTCCCGACGCCGCCCTTCTGATTGACGACGGCGACGACTGCTCCCACAGCACTCGATCGTCGCGCACTTGGGAGCGTCAGGCCAGAGCCCGTTCGGCCCATCGACCGAATCCCGCGGTGACGCCTCAGCGGACGAGGATGCGACCGGCCGCTCCGGGCACCGTGGCCGTCACCTCGCCGATGACCCGACCGGGCGTCTCGGTCCCGTCGAGGGATCGAAGGAGGGCATCGACCCGATCGGAACGGACACAGAGCACCAGCCCACCGGACGTCTGCGGGTCCGCCAAGAGCGGCTCCCACGCTGCACGATCGGCGCTCCAATCGACGAACGAATCGACGAACTCGACGTTGCGGCCGGTACCGCCCGGAACGAAGCGGGCCGCGAGCAGTTCGTCGACACCCGGGAGCAGGGGCATGGAGGCCGTCGTGAGGGCGAGATCCACCCCGCTTCCGAGCGCCAGTTTGTGCAGATGTCCCAGCAGCCCGAAGCCTGTCACGTCGGTACCGCACCGCACGCCGTGCGCCGCCGCCGCCTCGGCGCCTCCCGCATTGAGGGTGGTCATCGAGGCCACCGCGGCGAGGTACGCCTGGGCCAGGAACCCGCCCGGCCGGATGGCCTCGGCCGGCGATCGCTTCAACGCCGTCGTGATGATCCCGGTTCCGAGGGCCTTCGTGAGGATCAGCACGTCCCCTGGCATGGCGGCGTCGTTGGTGATCATCCGGTCGGGATGGACCTCACCGGTCACGGCCTGGCCGAGGAACGGCTCGGGCGCGTCGACGGTGTGACCGCCGGCGACGACCCATCCGCCGCGTGCGGCGATCTCGGATGCACCGGCGAGCGCCTCGCCGAGAAGGTCGAGGGGCAGTAGATCCCGCGGCCAGCCGGCCACGTTCAGGGCGAACAGCGGACGCCCACCCATGGCGTAGACGTCCGACGCTGAGTTCGCCGCGGCGATCGCGCCCCAGGTGCGCGCGTCGTCGACGACCGGCGTGAAGAAGTCGACCGTGGCGACCAGCGCCCGATCGGCGGAGACGCGCCAAACTGCGGCGTCGTCCCCGGTGGACGTGCCGACGAGAAGATCAGGCGCGGATGGAGCGGGCACATGGCGCAACACGTGCGCCAACTCGGACGGACCGAGCTTGCAGGCTCAACCAGCTCCGTGGCTGTACGAGGAGAGCCGCACCTCTACCGGAAGCGGCTCGTTGAACTGATTGGACATAGACGGGTTTCAGTCTGCACCGACCGGGTCAGACCGGGTGACCACTGCGAAAGTGATGGATCAGCCTGACTCGGCCGCGTCCGTTGAGCCGTCCGCGTCACGAAGGGTGAGCACCACAACGGCGCCGCCCTCGGGGTGATTCGAGGCGCTCGCCGTGCCGTGATGGCTCGCCGCCGCATCGGCGACGATCGCCAGTCCGAGGCCGGTTCCGGGCAGCGAACGCGCCGCGTCCGAGCGGTAGAAGCGGTCGAAGACCCGGTCGAGGTCACCGGCATCGAAACCTGGCCCGTGGTCGCGCACGGTGATCCGGCTCTCCCCAACGGTCACCTCGATGGGCAGGGAGGTCGCATCGAACTTCGCGCTGTTCGCCAAGATGTTGTCGATCGCCCGCGAGAGCTGCAGGCGGCGCCCGCGCAGGACCGTGGTGGTCGCCGTGCTGAGCACGGAGCGACCGGTCCGTCGCTGGAACCGCTCGATCGAACGCGTGGCGAGCTCGGCCAGATCGATGGGGACAACGGGGTCGTCGGGCGTCGCGTCGGCGGCCAGTACCAGCAGTTCATCGGTGAGGGTCGAGAGCTCGCGAAGCTCCTCGTCCATCTCGTGGAGGATGGTCGCGCGCTTGTCGGCCGGGAGGTCGGGATACTTGGCGAGCACCTCGACGTTCGTTCGCAGCGTGGTGAGGGGGGTGCGCAGCTCGTGCCCGGCGTCCTGCGCGAGTTGGCGCTGCTGGGCGCGTGACGTGCGGAGAGATCCGATCATCGTGGAAAAGCTATGCGCGAGTCGGCCCAGCTCGTCGCGGCGCTCCGTGATCCCTGCCGCGATGGCCGTGTCTTCGTCGAGCCCACCGCTCGCGGCGATCGACGCCGTGACTTCGGTGAGCACGTGGATGGGCCGGGCGAAGGCGCGCGCGACGAACGCGCCGAGCGCTGCCGCCGCCAGGGTCACGAGGAGACCGATCAGCGCGAAGCGATCGCGGAGCGCGCCGAGGACCCGGTTGCTTTCCTTGAGGTCGCGGGCGACCATGAACGCACCACCGCCGGCGATCGCGCCCGTCGCGATGCGTAGCTCCGATGCGTCAACCTTCGAACTCCGGAGTCGTACGCCCTGGCCGAGCGCATTCCGCTGCGCGGCACCGTCCGCCGGGACCCGCACAACGCGATCCGGCGGCTGCCCGGATGCGGCCGCGGGCTCCTCATCGATGCGCTGACGGGCGATCGCGCGGTCGCTGTCGTCGACCGGCAGAGCACGGGTCGGATCGTTCAGCAAGCGATCGTCAACAAGGATGGTGCCCTCCCCATCGATGCATTGGGCGCGAGCGTCGGGGAGATCGAACGCGCGCCGGCGTTGCCGATCGCCCCCGCCGCCGTTTGCGCCCGGAGGTTGGTCGGCGAGGAGGGACCGGCAGATGCGGCCGTCCGGCCCCGGACCGATCACTCGGCTTACGACCTCTCGCAGTGTCGAGTCGATCTCGGAACGGACGCGCGTCGACGTGCTGGTGTAGCCAACGATTGCCGCGGCCAAGACGGAGAGCGCGGCGAGAACGGCAAACGAGAGCGTCAGTCGAGATCGTATGGACACGTGTCTTCTCGCCCGGTCAGTTCGTCCTGAGCGAGTAGCCGACGCCTCGCACGGTGTGGAGGATGGCGGGCTCGCCATCGGCTTCGAGCTTGCGGCGGACGTAACCGATGAAGACGGCGAGCGTCTTCGACTCCGGCCCGAAGTCGTAGCCCCACACCATCTCGTAGAGCATGCTCGGCGTGCACACGGTCGGGGACTGACGGATGAGGGCCTCGACGAGATCGAACTCGGTCTTCGTGAAGCTGATCTCGCGATCGCCTCGCCATGCCCGACGAGCTCCGAGATCGAGGCGAAGGTCGCCGACCACAACGTCGGACTTCGGTGCGTCGTCGGAATACGAGGACCGCCGCAGGAGCGCCCGAATCCTGGCCAAGAGCTCGTCGAGCGCGAACGGCTTCGGGAGGAAGTCGTCAGCGCCGGCGTCGAGTGCCGCGACCCGGTCGCCGAGCTCGGTGCGCGCGGTGAGCATCAGGATTGGCACATGCGATCCACGGGAGCGCAAGCGCTGGCACAAGGTTATGCCGTCGAGGTACGGCATCATCCAGTCGGAAACGATCAGGTCGGGTTCTGCGGCATTGAATGCCGCCATCGCCACCTCGCCGTTCTCGGCCAACTCGACGGCGTATCCCTCGAGTTCGAGGGCGCGGGCCAACGATGTGCGCACGGAACGATCGTCTTCGGCAAGCAGGAGCCGGTGGGACATGGCGAACGGTCTAGGCGTCGACGGTGAGAGTCAGGTGAGAGGGAATACGGACCCACCGCACCCCTCTCGGGCCGCGGCGGTCACGCACCGGCGGCGAGAGCGTCGCGGAGGAAGCCGATGTCGGACGAAAGACCCTCCTCGGGGGTCTCGCAGATCACCGGGGCATTGGCCTTGCGGACAATGTCGACGAGGATCCGGGGCGAAACGGTGTTGTCCGTGCCGAGCACGGAGAAGTTCTGGTGCCGATCACGTCCACTGCCCTCGGCGTCGCGCGAGCCGTTGCAGTGCACGAGGTCGATGCGTCCGGTGATCGCCACGATCCGCTCCACGCTCGCCGCAAGGTCCTTGCCGGAAGCGAAGGTGTGGCAGGTGTCGAGGCAGAAGCCGATCCGCGGGTCTTCACCGATGGCGTCCCAGAGACGGGCGAGCGTGTCCCAGCGGCGCGCCATCGCATGGTCTCCCCCGGCGGTGTTCTCGAGAAAGATCGGAACGTCGCTCTCGATGGTCGCCAGGCCTTTCTTCCACCGGGCGATCCCTTCCACGATGTCGTCGTCGGATCGCACGTGGCCGCCATGGACGACCACCGCCTTCGCCCCCGCAGCAGCGGCACAGTCGCACGCGGCCTGCAGCGACTTGCGTGACGGGATCCGGATCTTGTTGTCGGCGGAGGCCAGGTTCACGATGTACGGCGCGTGCACGTAGACCGGGATGCCGCTCGCCTTCAGGTCGGCCGAGTCGGCTCGTGGCTTCCATGGCTTCCAGCTCTGCGGATCGCCGCAGAAGAGCTGGATGCACGCTGACGACGTGGCATCGGCCGCGCCGAGCGGTTCGTTCTCACGGACGTGGGCACCGATAAGCACGCTTCCACGGTACAGGCGACGTCGGGCACTCCCGCGTCCGACCAGTCGTCTGATCCACGACTCATCGTCGCCAGTCGCCCGGCGCAAGGAGCGTCAGAATGGACGGATCATGACAACCGTTGCCTTTCTCGGACTCGGCGTCATGGGTTCGCCCATGGCGCGTCACCTCTCCACCCAGGGGTTCGACGTAACCGTCTACAACCGGACCGCGAGCAAAGCAGAGGCGTGGGTCTCGGCCAACGGTGGTCGAAGCGCGTCGACACCCGCTGAGGCAGCACGCGGGAGCGAGATCGTCTTCGCGTGCGTCGGCAACGACGACGACCTCCGCTCCGTGACCGTCGGAGCACACGGCGCCTTCGCCGCCATGGCACCCGGCGCAGTGTTCGTCGACCACACGACGGCATCGGCGACTGTTGCCCGCGAACTCGACGCCATCGCCACGGCGGCGCGCCTGTCGTTCATCGACCCGCACCGGTTTCGGGCGGCCAGGCTGGTGCGGAGAACGGCGCCCTTACGGTGATGTGCGGAGGTGATCCGTCGGCGTTCGCAACCGTGGAGCCGGTGATTCGGTCGTTCGCGAAGGCGGTCACCCTCATCGGGCCTTCCGGCGCCGGGCAACTCACGAAGATGGTGAACCAGATCTGCATCGCCGGAGTCGTGCAGGGATTGGCCGAGGCAGTCAACTTCGCCCAGCACGCTGGTCTTGATCCCGATTTGGTGATCGCAACGATCTCCAAGGGTGCAGCCCAGTCGTGGCAGATGGAGAACCGGGCGGCGACGATGGCCAAGGGTCAATTCGAGTTCGGCTTCGCCGTCGAGTGGATGCGCAAGGACCTGGGCATCGTGCTCGACGAGGCTGACGCCAACGGCTCACTCGTGCCGGTCACCGCGCTGGTCGACCAGTTCTACAAGCAGATCATGGCGAGAGGCGGCAAGCGATGGGACACGTCGAGCCTGATCCATCTGCTCCAGAACCCGTGACACGCCGGCGAAGCGGACGTCTGGACGTTCAGCGACTCCAGGTGATGACGACCGGAGGCCGCTCAGGAGTCGGCACGGACACCGATTGGGCCGGGTAGCCGAGGTAGACCACGCCAACGATCCGGGTGCCTTCAGGAAAGCGGCACAACTCGTTCACGCTCTCGGGAGCGGTCACGGCCGGAGTCGACCAGAACGACGCCAGGCCATGGGCTGTCGCGGCGAGCAGCAGGGTCTGAATTCCTGCAGCGACCGCGTCGCGATCATCCGCCGCGAGGTTCGGCGTCGGGGAGGGGGCACACCCGACCACGAGCACACTTGGTGTGCGCGCGTACTTCGTCCGGGTCTTGATCCGCTTGCCCTCGTCGCCGACCTCGTTGGCCACCATGTCCGCCACGAACGCCTCGCCGAGCCGCAGACGCGAGTCCCCACTGAAAGCGGCAAACCGCCACGGCCAGGTTCGCTTGTGGTTGGGGGCCCACTGCGCTGTCGCACAGAGTTCTTCGATCTCGAGGTCGGGGACGTTCCGTTCGAGGTCCACGAACATCGACGTGCGACGCGAGCGGACCAGCGCGGAGAATGCCTCGGCCGAAGGAAGCACTGGATTCACGGGGTCAACGCCGCAAAGATTCCCGACACGGGAGCAGACCGCTACCAGCCACCGTCGAGGTGGCTGGTGTCGTTGTAGGCGCGGATGCGCCAGCCCATCGGCGTGCGGACCGCGCTGGTCACGGAGCAGTTGTCGACACCGAGGAAGTGCGACATGTTGGCCCCGGTGATGGCGGCCACGACGGCGGCGATGACGCCTCCGTGCACGACGCAGACGACACGCTCGTCGACATGCCGATCGGCAATGCGTTCGAGCGCACCCATGCACCGCGCCGTCAGTTCGGCCGAAGTCTCGGCACCGGGGACGTGGCCCCACTCGCCTTGCTGCATCGCGGCAGCGACCGCCGGGTGGCCCTCCGCGGCGCGTTGGCGGAATTCACCGCCTTCCCACTCGCCGAGGAAGACTTCGCGCAAGTCGCGCTCGACGATCGGTTCGAGCCCGATGGCGGCAACGAGTGGTGCGGCGGTCTGCACGGTACGGCGGAGCGAGGTGACGTAGATGGCGGCGATCGGCGCACCGTCTTTGTGTTCGCGCAGCAGACGACGACCGGCATCATCGGCCTGGGCGAATCCACTCACGGCCAGCCCCGGATCACCGTGGCCTTCGGCCAGCGGAAAGGGCTCCCCGGGCACGTACCCAACCGTCGCACCATGGCGGAGCAGGGTGATGGTCGACGAGCCCAGCGGGGCCGTCCAACGGGTCTGGTGATGCCCCGTGGGGCTTTCGGCGGTGGTCACGCCTTCAATTCTCCCGCGGGTTGGGCGGGCAACGAGTCCAGTTCACCCAGTTTTCACCCGAATCTGCGGTCTCCGGCCCGTTCCCGCAGGTCGTCTCAAGCCCTTCGGTGATTCCGCCGATGAACTGAACGTGGATTCGGCGAACCCGGTCAGACATGATCCGTTGCAGCAGCGGCGGGTCTCGGCGTCGCTTCCGGGCGGACGATCGACGACCTGGACCCCGTCGAAGCCCGAGGTTTCGGCCGTCGCCAACGGCCTGTCCCTGCTGATGCCGGCACTGGAGCCGTTCGTCATGAAGGCCGTCCGCGTCGGCGCCTCCCTCCCGGACGTGCGCCCCGAGCTCCGGGCGCGAGCGCTGTCCTTCGTCCACCAGGAGGGCGCACACCAGCAGGCGCACCGTGATTTCAACCGCGGGCTCACCGAACAGGTGCCGGCGCTCCGCCATGTCGAGCGCATCCAGCGAAAGGTGTTCCGAACCCTCGACGGGCACGGTTCCATCCAGACACTGCTCGCCCACGCCGCCGGGGCTGAGGCCGTCGCCTTCTTCACGGCCAGATGGGTCGATCGCCGTCGCCACTCGCTTCTCGCCGATGCGAGCGGGCCGGTCGCGACGATGTTCGTGTGGCATCTGGCGGAGGAAGTCGAGCACAAAGACGTCGCTTTCGATCTCTACCGTGCAAGCGGCGGTGGGCGGGCCCGTTACCTCATGGGCATCCTGACCGCGCTCGTGGTCTTTGCGCTCTCTGTCCTTGCCGCGAGCACCGTGCTGCTCGTCCGGGAGCGTCAGTGGTGGAGACCGGCCGTCCACGGGCGGATGGTGTGGTGGTCGCTGTCGTTCGTCTTCGAGGTCCTTCCACTCCTCGGCCTGTGCCTCCTGAACGATCACCACCCGGATCGATGGTCCGACCCCGACTGGCTCACCCAATGGCTGGCGGTCTACGACCGCCGACGCGGCGAAGCACCGGCATGGAATCGCGACACCCTCGACGGTGTCTGGGCCGACGAGCCGATGAACCAGATCGTGCGACCGGTCGACGCCATCCTTACGACCGCCTGAGGAATCCGCGGCGGACGGCCTCGGCCGGCCCCTGCCGGGTGGTCAACGGGCCGAGGCCCCCAGCCGGACGGAGAACCGCTCCAGGGGCACGAAGCGGCCGACGCGCATCCAGACCCACGCGATCGGCGGGAGCAGCGCAGCGGCCACCATGCCATCGAGCCACCAATGGTTCCCGGTGAGGACCACGGCCAGGCAGGTGAGGACGAGGTGGGCGACGCCGACCACGCGACCGCGACGCCCCCCGAGCTGCCACAGCGCCCACGCGATCAACGCCGCCCACCCGACGTGAATGGACGGCATCGCCGCCAGTTGATCCGATACGCCGCGACCGAAGCCTCCGTACACCGACTGGTTGTAGACCATGGCGGTGTCGACGAACCCGAGCTCCGGGAGGAGGCGCGGCGGGGCCACCGGCACGAGACGGATCAGCACGTCGGCACCCGTCGAAAGGGCGAGCAAGGCCCGCCACCGGCCGTATTCGGTCCGGCGCCGGAAGTACATCCAGAACAGGAAGGCGATCATCGCCGGCACGTGTGCGATCGCGTTGTAGCCGTTCATGAACTGGACGACCGGCGAGAGGTTGATCACGCGCCCCTGGAGCCACCGTTCCGAGCCAAGCCCGACGGCTCGCTCGAACCGCCAGATCTGGAGCCCCCGGTCCGCGGCACCGTCGATACGCACGTCGACCCGGTTGAACAGCCGCCACATCGTGTAGAGGGTGAAGACCCACGCCGCTTCGCGGCTCGGGCTGGCCACGGCCGGAAACCGGCGGCGGAGCACGATGCCCACCCCGAACAGGACGAGGGCGCAGACTGCAGCGGTGTCCGCGGGAAGCCACATGGGGCGAACATCTTGCCCGCTCCGATCGGCCCTCTGTGGTTGGTTGGCGCCACGTTGTCGAAGTGGCGACGTCGTCTCGGCGACTACTCCGCGCCGGCCAGCCCCACAACCGGTCGAGCGGCGGAGCGCGCTACGAGGCGGCGGGAGCTCCCAACAGCTGCGTCTTGAGCTCGCGTTTCACGAACTTGCCGTTGGCATTGCGGGGAATCGGCTGTTCGAGGATCCAGATGCGGGCGGGAACCTTGTACTTTGCGATCCGCTCGCCGAGGAACGCCTGCAATTCCTCTTCCGTGATCACGACGCCGGGGTGCGGGAGCACGGCGGCGGCGACCTCCTCACCGAGGCGTTCGTCGGGCATGCCGAACACCGCAGCCTCGGCAACTGCTGGATGGAGATAGAGGGACGTCTCCACCTCCGAGCAGTAGACGTTTTCGCCGCCCCGCAGCACCATGTCCTTGGCCCGGTCGACGATGTAGACGAAGCCATCGTCGTCGATCCTGGCGATGTCACCGGTGTTGAACCAGCCATCGCGGATCGCGTCTGCGGTCGCTTCGGGCTTGTTCAGGTACCCGCGGATGACCGCCGGACCGCGGACACAAAGCTGACCCGGTTGCCCCGCCGGGACGGCGTTGCCGTCCTCGTCGACGAGCTTGCCCTCGAAGGTCGGCATGAGCGGTCCGCACGACGACGGCTTGGCGAGGAAGAACTCGGCGGAGTTCGCGGTGACGATCCCGCAGGTTTCGGTGAGCCCGTAGCCGGTCGACGGCTGGCCGCCACCGAGTGACTTGTCGATCTTCTCGACCAGGTCGGCCTGGAGGGCCGCACCGCCTCCGCCCATCGCTGCGACCGACGACAGGTCACGCTTCGCAAAGTCCGGATGGGCGAGAAGCTCACGGCTCATCGTCGGCACACCGGAGAAGTTGGTGACCCGCTCGCGTTCGATCAGCTCGAGGGCGCGTCCCGGATCCCACTTGTAGGTGAAGACGATTTTCGCGCCTGTAAGGGTCGCTGGCTGCAGAAGGCAGTTGTTGGCCGTGACGTGGAACAGCGGGGTCGGCGCCATGAACGCCGCCGGGTAGGGCGAGGGCGTCTCCGTCTTCCCCTCGGCGGCGAGGCGCCGGGCCTTGGCGAGGGCGGCGGCGTTCCCCCAGAAGGCCAGATGCATGAGGTTGGTGACGCAGCCGCGGTGGGTGAGCTCGGCGCCCTTCGGGAAGCCGGTGGTCCCTGAGGTGTAGAAGATGCACGCGTCGTCGTCGGGATCGATCGTGGCGTCGGGCAGAGCGGCGGGGGCACTGGCGGCAGCGGTGACGTCGGCCCAGGCGATCGTTTGAGCCGGTGCGGAGTCCGTTCGAACGGCGATGAGCGAGAAGTGGTGGTGAGCACGGACAGCGTCGAGGTGGGGAGCGACCCGGGCGAGACGCTCGCCGTCGGCGATCAGCACCTTTGGCGACGAATCGATGAGCCCGTACTCGAGCTCCGCACCGGTCCACCAGGCGTTGACGCCGACCACGGCAGCACCGGTGGCGAGGGTCGCCCAGTAGGAGACGACCCATTCGGGGTAGTTGCGCATGGCGATCGCCACCCGGTCGCCGGAGCCGACGCCGTGGTCGTTTCGAAGATGGGCGGCGAGCGCACGGACCTGGGCGGCGATCTCGGCGTAGGTGTAGCGCTCGTCCTCATAGACGATGTAGTCCTTGTCGCCGTAGGCGGTGGCGATTTCCCACACCGACCGCATGTTCGGCGGCGCTCCCACGAAACCCTTCATCGGGATCCCGCCCACGGTGATGTCGGTCATGGCGAACGGGGCGCCGGGGGAGGTCAGCTCGGACCAGACAGCCTTCAGGTGGTCAATCACGCCGAAGGTTGTAGTGCAGATCCCGGGCGTCTATGAACTCGGACACGTCCCTCGCAGTGGGCCAGCTGGCTCGCAAGGGCCGGGAAACACCCGTTTTCCTGCGTCGAGCTGGCCCGAGCGAGTGAGCTGGCCCACGAAATGGTCCCAATCAACGGCCGACGAGGTCGAGCATGTCCTTCACCGAGGGATCGGCGGCGAGCCGGGAACAGTTGGCGAGCCGCTCGCCCGCGTAGGCGTCGTAGTCGATCGCCGGTTGGAGACTGATAGCCGACTGGACCAGAGCCCAGAGCCCTTCGCGGCATTCGCTGACGATCTTCATCAACGCCAGTTCGGCACGCGCGGCGTCTGTCACGATGCCGAACGCGCCGTCCAGGACGACGTCATCGAGGTGCTCATCGAAGCCGCAGTTGACCGACAGGTTGGCGAGGTCGAACATCGCATGGTTCATGCCGGCGTACTCGTAGTCGATCAGCCACACCCGGCCGGTCGGGGCGAGGAGCACGTTCGCCGGCAACAAATCGTTGTGGCACAGCGTCGATCGCAGCGTCGCCGGGTCGAAGGCCTCCTCGATCTCTGCCGTCGTTCGGAGCAGACCATCGATCGATTCGTGATCGCGCCCGTGCGTTCGGGCGTCATGGGCGTGCTGGCGGATCACCTCGAAGATCGGAAAATCGAACGCAACGGGATCGAGGCGATGCAGCACCCGCACGGCGTTGACGACCTCGCGGAGCACGTCGGGTTTGCGGAGGTCGTCAGCCGACGCCGTCCGAGCGTCGACAAATTCGCTGATGACGGTACCGAACGCCGGCAGCTCGCAGAGTGTCATCGGCCCGATGCCCGCACGTGCCGCGGCGACCGTGATGGCCGCCTCGGCACGCCGGTTGATTCCGAGCATCTCGGTCTGCGCTCCCGGCACGCGCACGACGTAGGAACCGTGCACGGTGGTGACCCGGAGACTCCGATTGGTGATGCCGCCTTCGAGGGCGGTGACCTCGGTGATCGCATCGTGCCAGCCCGGCACCGATTCGAGGATGATGCGGAGGTCCTGGTCGTCGTTGCTCGTGGTCATGTCATGCCTTCACACGTGCCGAGGTCGGGTCATACAGCGATCGCAGAGATACGGACGCTAGGTGTCGCTCGGTGACGACTTCGAGCTCGTACGTCCCGGAGAGCAGCCAGTCCGCGGTGACCCCCTGCGGGTGGCGCACATAGCCCAAACCGATGGACCGACCGACCGTGTAGCCGTAGCCGCCGCTGCTGAGCCAGCCCACCCGTTCACCGTCGCGGTAGATCGTCTCGCGACCGAGGAGCACGACATCGCGGCCGGCCGTCTCCGGGTCGATGCTGAAGGTGGCGAGCATCTTCTTCACTCCCGCGGCTCGTTGGCGAGCAATCGCCGCCTGGCCCCGGAACTCGGCACCACTCCCCTTCTTGACCGCCCAGCCGAGCCCGGCCTCGACCGGCGTGTGGTCCGGTCCGATATCGGCGCCCCATGCTCGGTACCCCTTCTCCAGCCGGCACGATTCGATCGCCCGGTAACCGCCGTTCGCAAGACCATGACCCCGTCCGGCGATGACCAAGGCGTCGTACACCGCCCGTGCATCGTCGGTGCTCATGTGCAATTCCCAGCCGAGCTCTCCGACATAGGTGATGCGCAGGGCCTTGACGGACGCACCGGCGATGGTGATGACGCGCATCGTGCCGAATGGGAACGCCGAACCGGAAACGTCGTCGGTGGTGACCGCTTCGAGGATGAGGCGGCTGTTCGGGCCCATCAGCGAAAGCACTGTCGAGGACGCCGTGACATCGACGAGGTCGACCGAACCGTCGTTCGGGACGGACCGGGAAATCCAGTCCAGGTCATGGACGGCGAAGCCGGTGCCGGTGACAAGGTAAAACTCGTCGTCTCCGGTCCGGCACACCGTGAGATCGGCTTGGATGCCGCCGCGATCGTCGAGCATCTGCGTATACGTGAGCGAACCGACCGGTTTGTCGACATCGTTCGCGCACATCCAGTTCAGCGCGGCCAACGCACCGCGTCCGCTCAGGGTGAACTTGGCGAACGAGGTCTGGTCGAACAGCGCCACGGTCTCGCGGACAGCGCGGTGCTCTCGACCGACCGCCGCGAACCAGTTCGGCCGTTCATAGGTGTACGTATCGATCGGGACCTCACCGTGTGCTGACGACGCGAACCAGTTCGGCCGCTCCCATCCGAGCTTCTCGCCGAAACAGGCACCGGCGGCGCTCAGGCGGTCGTAGAGCGGGGATCGCTTCGCCGGCCGGGCACTCGTGTACTCCTCGTGCGGCCAGGCCATCGTGTAGTGCCGGGCGTAGGCCTCGAGCGTTCGGCTTCTGACCCACGCCGTATCACGGTGCACGGCACCGAACCGACGGAGGTCGACGACCCACAGGTCGTAGGGC
>JANPFX010000213.1:0-8034 GCA_031423635.1 Acidimicrobiia bacterium
TCGCGCGGCACTGTCGGCCAAGGGGATCATCGTGGCCGGTGTGTCGCGCCGGGGGCCGGTGCCGACGTCTGCGTCGCTGCTCGGATCGTCGAAGTCCGCTCCGCTCGCCGAGATCGTGCAGCGATTCGTCAAGCGGTCCGACAACACCTATGCCGAGCTCCTCACCAAGGAACTCGGCGCGCGGCTCGGTGCCGGTTCGACGGCGAGCGGCGTGTCGGCCATCGCCAAGCACTTCGGGCAACTCGGCGTCCCACTTCCCGAGGCGCAGTTCGACGGCTCGGGACTCTCGGCCACCAACCGCTCCTCGGCGCGCACCCAGGTGGTGTATCTGCAGCGAGCGCTCGCGTCACCGATCGGCGACGCGCTCCGCAGTTCATTCTCGGTGTCGTGTGTCGACGGCACGCTCCGCTCGCGCACCTGCGGGACCGCGGCGGCGGGGAAGGTGCTCGCCAAGAGCGGAGCGATCGACAACGTGGTTGCGCTCACGGGGGTGACGACCACCTCCTCCGGACGCTCCGTGACTTTCTCCTTCCTCTTGAACGACGTGCGCTCCGCCCGTCTCGGCCGAGCGGCAATCGACGCAGCGCTTCTCGAGGTGGTCAGAAGCACCGTCTGACAACCTCGACGTCGCCGATCAACGATTTCGGGCGTGATATTCGCGGTTGGGGATCTGGCCGGTGGCCATCGCCAGTCGATTGGTGAAGTTGTACATGGCGGCGATCTCGGCACAGTCCCACACCTCGTCGAGGCTGAGTCCGAGCCCCAGGAGGCACTCGATGTCGGCCTTCGACGTTTCGTTCGGTCGACGCGTGATCTTCTCGGCGTAGTCACAGATCGCCGCGCGGCGTTCATCGAGTCCGGCGCGCCGCCAGTCGAGCGTGATGCGGTCAGCCAGCACGGGATCGCCGAGGGCTTCGCGCAATGCCTGACCGTGCGCGACGAGGCAATAGAGGCATCCGTTCGCCATCGAGACGACGACGGCGATCATCTCCCGGTCGGCCGCCGAGAGGTGCTCGGACGGAACATGCAGCTGCTTGAAGTGGCTGAACCACGCCCGAAAATGGTCGACCCGATAGGCAAACGCCTGAAACACGTTCGGTACGAATCCGATGACTGCTTCGGCTTTGGCGAAGAGCTTGGCAATGTCGTCGGGCAGTTCGTCCCGATCAGGGACGGGGTACCAGGAAATCTCGGGGTCGGTGCGCACGACGGAAACCGTATCTGTTCGGACCGCAAGAGAGCCCCGTGCGTGCCTCCACGCTGTGGTTCGCCGAGATCATCAAAGCGCGGCGAGAATGGCAGCCATGACGAACGACGAGGAAACGAAGACCCACTTCCGCACATGTCATCTGTGTGAGGCCACCTGCGGCCTGGAGATCACCACCAAGGGCGCCGCCGTGGTGCGCATCCGCGGCGATCAGGACGACGTGTTCTCTCGTGGCTTCATCTGTCCGAAAGGTTCCACGATCAAGGACCTTGACGGGGATCCCGACCGTGTCCGCCACCCGATGGTCCGCGACGGCGAGACATGGCGAAAGGTCTCGTGGGAGGAAGCGTTCGCAGAGATCGACCGACGCTTCCGCGGTGTCAAGGCGCGACACCCCGATCCGCGTTCCTCGGCGATCTACTTCGGCAACCCGACCGCGCACAACATCTCGTCGAGCCTCTACCTCCGCTCGGTGATGAACGCGTTGAAGACCACGAACGTGTTCTCCGCCTCAACCGTCGATCAGATGCCGAAGCAGATCTCCGCGGCGTTGATGTTCGGTGCGATGGCAACGATTCCCGTACCGGATCTCGACCGTACCGACTATCTCGTCATCCTCGGGGCAAATCCGTGGGAATCGAACGGATCGGTGTGCACGGCGCCGGATTTCCCCGGTCGCGTCGAGGCGATCCGGGCCCGCGGTGGCAAGGTCGTCGTGGTCGACCCTCGGCGCACGAAGACCGCCGAGCACTCGGACTGGCATCTCGCGATCCGGCCCGGCGCCGACGCTGCGCTGCTGGCCGCAGTGATTCATGTGCTGTTCGCCGATGGCCTGGCAACGCTGGGCGACATCGACGGACGGGTCAATGGTGTCGAGATGGTGCGCGAGATCACGGCCGAGACCACGCCGGAATGGGCGGCGTCGATCACCGGTCTCGATGCCGCTGACATTTGCACCCTGGCTCGTGAGCTCGCCTCGGCGCCCAGCGCCGCGGTCTATGGACGAATCGGCACGTGCATCAACGAGTTCGGCACCCTGTCGAGTTGGCTCGTCGATGTCGTGAATGTGTTGTCGGGCAATCTCGATCGCGTCGGGGGCGCGATGTTCGGTCTTGCGGCGACGCAGGCGGGGCCCAGCGACGGTCCTCCTCGTGCGGGAAAGAATTTCGACCTCGGCCGATGGCAGAGCCGGGTGCGGGGCGCGGCCGAGGCAGGATCGGAGCTTCCCGTCGCCGTCCTTGCCGAAGAGATCGAGACACCGGGGGACGGACAGGTCCGCGCGCTCTTCAGCGTGGCGGGCAATCCCGTTCTCTCGACGCCCGACGGTCGTCGGCTCGAGGCTGCCTTGGCGAATCTCGAGTTGTTCGTGGCGGTGGACATGTATCTCAACGAGACGACGCGCCATGCCCACGTGCTGCTCCCTCCGCCACGCTCGCTCACTCGTCCCCACTACGATCATCTGCTCTACCAGTTCGCTGTCCGATCGGTCGCCAACTGGTCCGACCCGGTGTTCGAACTCGATGTCGACGAACGACATGAGTGGGACACGCTTCTGCGGCTCGGCGCAGTGCTCGCAGGGAGCGGGACCGAGGTCGACGTCGAGGAGTTGGACGAAGCGGCGGCGAGGGGGAGGCTCGAGAGCGCAGTTCGCTCGCGTCGGAGCCCCGTCTTCGGACGCGATGTCGAGGAGTTGCTCGCGCTCTGCGGGGACGAACGCGGACCGGCACGCTTGATCGACATCACGCTCCGCTTGGGAAGGTTCGGAGATGGATTCGGAGCGCGGCCAGAGGGTCTCACGCTCGCACTGCTCCGCGCGCATCCCCACGGGATGGATTTCGGGCCACTCATCCCCCGTCTGGACCACGCGTTGACGACGCCGAGCGGCCGAGTCGAGCTGGCCCCGCCGGTGCTCGTCGACGATCTCGCGCGGTTCCGTTCATCGGCGATGGCGACGGCACCCATCGTCGCCAGCGAACGGTCATCGTCTGCACTGCAGTTGATCGGGCGGAGAGATCTCCGCTCGAACAACTCGTGGATGCACAACGTGAAGGTGTTGGTGAAGGGGAAGCAGCGTTGCACGCTCCAAATCCATCCCGATGATGCGGCCGTTCGGAACATCCGCGATGGCGAAACGGTGCGCGTCGCTTCGTCTGTCGGCGCGATCGATGTGCACGTTGCGGTGACGGACATCGTCCGTCGAGGCGTCGTGTCACTTCCACACGGTTGGGGCCATCACCGAGATGGCGCGCAACTGGCTGTCGCCGGCGCGAACGCGGGTGCGAGTTTCAACGATCTCGTCGACACATCGTTGATCGATCCGCAGAGCGGGAACGCCGCGCTCAACTCGACGATGGTGGTCGTCGAGTCACGCGCAACTAACGAATAAGTAAGCATACGTATTAAGAGATTGGTAAGCGTGCTTGGCAAATAGCACGCCGAGGTCGTGAAAGCCAGTACCTCAGATCCCAGTGCTGGCAGGGGTTGTGGGCGGGTCACGGCTCACAACCCCGGTTTTTCAAGGTGAATGCTTGACTTGTGCGCGCAAATCTTCTTCTCTTTCTCCCTTGTAAGTCGTCGTGCCAGGAGGCAGTCGTGAACAAGACAGAGCTCATTGAGGCAGTTGCGGAAGCAGCGGGCCTTACCAAGACCGATAGTGACAAGGCGGTGAACGCGTTGCTTGACACAGTTCAAGCAGCAGTGCAATCCGGCGACAAAGTCACGATTCCGGGATTCGGTTCGTTCTCGGTATCGGACCGCAAGGCCCGTACCGGTCGCAATCCGCAAACCGGTGCAACCATCAAGATCGCTGCGTCGAAGAGTCCGAAGTTTACGGCCGGCTCCGGATTCAAGGCTGCGGTTAACGCCAAAGGCAAAGCGAAGGCCGCCAAGGCTCCTGCAAAGAAGGGGAAGTAACCACATGGCAACGAAGAAAGCAGCAGCTCCCGCGAAGAAGGCTCCGGCCAAGAAAGCGGCAGCGAAGAAGGCAGCTCCGGCCAAGAAGGCCGCTCCGGCTAAGAAGGCAGCAGCAAAGAAGGCAGCTCCCGCCAAGAAGGCTCCGGCCAAGAAGGCAGCAGTGAAGAAGGCCGCTCCGGCCAAGAAGGCAGCAGCGAAGAAGGCTCCGGCCAAGAAGGCAGCTCCCGCCAAGAAGGCCGCTCCGGCCAAGAAGGCAGCAGCCAAGAAGTAACTCGCAGCATCAGCCCACCTCGCTGGTCGAGCAATCGATCTACAGCGAAGTCAACAACGCATACGCCTCGCCGGTCTCACGACTGGCGAGGCGTCCTGCGTTCCGTGCCTCTTCGAAGACCGTGGCACGGAATGAAGTAACGGCCTCGTTGTCGCCCGACACGCTCGGCTCCGACGCGATGCGCATGGTCGTCTCGTACTGGCTTTCGTGTTGCAGCAGCGCAGTCACCTTGGCCTCGAGCGCATTCTCGTCGCAGGTCTCGACGTGGTTCACCTCATCGGCCTCCCAGAGGAGCAAGGCCGAGGGGCGATGGGGCGCCAGGTGCTGCTCGGGGAAGAACTTCGGATCACGCGCTGCGACGATGCCCTCGCATGCCAGAAGGCCGGCATGGCGATGGTCGGGGTGAATGCGGTAGCGACGCCATGGGTCATGTCCGAGGACCACGTCGGGAGCGAAGGTGCGGATCCAGTGGCACACTTCCCATCGTTGCCGGAGTCCGGAGTCGAGTTCGCCATCGATCCAGCCGAGGAACACCACGTGCGCATCGCTCGTGCCGCCCAAGGCGCGTGCCGCGGCTCGCTGCTCCCGCTGACGCGTCACGACCAGTTCGGCAGGGTCGACGCGATGGTCCCAGGTGCCTTTCGATCCGTCCGTCAGGACGAGATGGAAGATCTCACACCCCCGGGCGGCCCATTTCGCCAGTGTCCCTCCACATCCGAACTCGACATCGTCGGGATGAGCGGCGATCGCGAGCGCTCGCTTCGGAACGGGCATGTCCACGGAGACCGCGTGAACTCCGGGCGTACGAAGGTGGTACGAATCGGGAATGCTCATCGGTCGCCGTCGAGGTGTCTCGTGCCGCTCATGATCTCGTCGAGGTCTTCGGGAAGATCGACATCGTGGTTGAGATCGGGATCGTGTGTCACCGTGGTGCTGATACCTAGAGCAACCCCGAGCGCGAGTGCCTGGTCGAGGTGCTTGCGAAACGACCCGACGCCGTAGCTGAACTCGAACCGCTCGAGCACGTCGGGGCGAAGCGGAAGCGACATGGCGTTGGTGCCGTCGAGTCGATGGTCGGGTACAAGCACGATCCCGGAGGAATCGGCGAGCCAACGGAGGTCTTGGGCGAGCGGAAGGTCGCTGTGCACGATCACGGCGCGCCCGACACCCATGGACTGGAGTTCGTGCACGGCGAGATGAACAGCAGCGTTGAGCCCGCTCCCCTCCTCCCGAAGCACGGAGAGGCTCCGCGACTGCGCCCAGCGTGCGACCCCTTCGTCATCGCACACGACCGCCACAGGGAGGCCGTGAGCGGCGTCGACGACCGTGTTGGCGAACCGTTGCGCAAGAACCGAGCGCGCCTCCTCGCTCAAACTGGGCGATAACCGACGTTTCGCTTCACCGAACGACTTCACAGGAATGAGGACAACCGTTGGACCGAGCTCGTGCGGTGTCGACATGGAGCCATCGAACCTAATCCTCCGGTGCGGCGATGCACCAGAGCTGCGTCAGGCCTGATCGAGGGTTGCGACCGCGGCGGCGGACGCCTTGCTCGTCACGACTCCGGGACTCATCTCGTCGGTGAGCACCAGCTGACTCCATCGCTCATCCGCCGCGAACGGCATCGCCTTCGGCGCTCGACCCATCACGCCGAGGCTGAGGACAAGTCCGTCCTTCACGCCCCAGAGTTGGTAGGTCCGCCCGATCGGAAGGGTCGGCAGGGTGTCGCCGATGATGTACCCCTCGCCGTCGGCGGCCAAAAGGACGTGGCCGAGCTGGCGTCCGGTGGCGCTGACGAGCTGCACGTTTCGAGCGGAGGGGTCGTTCTCCAACTGGGCGAGTCGGAGTGCGACGGGTGAGGTCTTGCGCAGCGTGTCGATCTGTCCGAGCAGTTGCGACGACCTCGCCCGCTCGACGGCCACATCCGATCGAAGAACTTGGTTCTTCGACGCCGCCGATCGGAGCGCAGCGGTCCGGTTGACGGCAATGCCGGTCGACGCGACGGCGACAACGACGGCGGCGGCGGATGCGATGGCCCATGGTCGAATCGCTGCGGCTCCTGCGTGACCGGCAAGGCGCATGCCTCCTCCGAGGGACGGCATCGACGGCCGCAGGCGCCGAAAACCAAATCTGAATTTCGATTTCGGAGTGCGGATCGGAGCCGGCAGGGACGAAGCTCCGGAATCGGGAATGGCGATGGGATCGGACATCGCCGTTGCCGTGTCACCCAGCCGATCAGCGATACGGGTCCACAATTGGTGCGGTGCTGCGATCACCGAGTTCCCGATCGCGCTGGCGACGTGGCGGTGACTGTCGAGTTCGGCACGGGCACGGGGCGAGCGCATGACGTAGTTCTCAACTGCGGCCCGCTCGTCGGGGTCGTCGATGGCGTCGAGGGCGTGCACGCCGAGCAGTTCGTCGAGCTCGGCGTCGGTCCAACGCCTCGGGCCGCGAGGAACGTCGTGGTCTTGTCGATTGTCGGAGTCGTGCTGTTCGGTCATGTTCCCCACCCGGGCGTTGTCGTACCGGTTCTTCGTTGCTCAGGCAACAGTGGATTTTCGTGGTGATCGTTGTGGGCAAGATCGTGCAGATGGCGGCGCATCGACTTGAGGCCGTTGCGGATCCTGCTCTTCACCGTACCCTCGGGTTGATCGAGGATCTCGGCCACCTCTCGATAGCTGTATCCGCCGAAGTAGGCCAGGTCGATGGCTCTGCGCTCACCCTCCGAGAGCGATCCCAGAGCGTGTTGCACCCGATCCGCCACGGCGAGGTCCCACACCTGGAGCTCGAGGTCATAGGGCTCCGAGAGCCGTTCGTTGAGTTCTCGGTTCTCGCGAACGTTTCGTGACGACATGGACCGCACCGCGTCGACCGCCTTGGTGTGGGTCTTCATCATCAGCCAGGAACGCAGCGCGCCGCGGTCGGGGTCAAAGCGTTGGGGTTCGTTCCACAACAGGAGGAAGACCTCCTGGACGACGTCTTGCGCAATGGTGCGATCGTTGAGCAGTCGGGCCGCCAATGCCAGAGTTGCCCCGCCGTGCCGGCGGTAGAGCTCGGCCAGGGCCGACTGGTCGTTTCGGGCGACGGCGACGACGAGCTGGGCGTCGCTCGCATCGGTGTACTCGACTGAGGTCACGTCTGTTCTCCGGAGTGGGGGGACGCTTCGGATGGAAGGACCCCGGAATTCCGGGTGTCGGAGTATCTCAACGTGATTTAGTGGGCGTTTCTTCCGACGGAGATGACGGACTCCCGGTCGGGAGGGTTCCCGAGACGCAAATCCTCATCCGATCGACGGGGGCGTTCCGGAGAGTTGGGGTCAGGCGGCTTCGGCTGCGACCCTACGAAAGGACCCCCCAATGCACAGGAACGTGAGACTGGCTGCAGCTCTCCTGGTCGGGACGCTCGGCATCACCGCCTCCGTCTTACCGGCGACCGCAGCGACGAAGAAGAAGACGCCGACGAAGGCGGCGAAGGCGAAGGACATCGTCGACACTGCGGTTGCAGCGGGTTCGTTCAAGACGCTGGCGGCGGCATTGACGGCTGCTGATCTGGTCTCGACGTTGAAGGGTGCCGGCCCGTTCACGGTGTTCGCGCCGACCGATGCGGCGTTCGCGAAGATCCCGAAGGCCGATCTCGATGCGAT
>JANPFX010000214.1:0-16508 GCA_031423635.1 Acidimicrobiia bacterium
CGCCACCGCCGCCGATGGCGTAGGTGCCAGGGCTGGTGAAGTCAGCCGGCGAGATCGGGGTACCGACGATGACCGGGATCTTCGCCGCGGTGTAGGTGGCGAAGTGGTTGCCGAAGAAGTTCAGCGACGAGAAGACCATGAAGGGCTTCTTGGCGGCGAGCTCGTTGGCGCACTTTGTCGAGTCGGTCGGATTGATCGCCATCGAGCACACCTCGAGCTTGATCGGACGGCCGGGCTTGCCCGCGGCAATATCGCCACCGATGCCACCTAGTTCGTTGTTGATGTAGCCAACAGCGGCTTCGGCGCCGAACCGGTACTCCGGGAACGACCCCGCGGGATCACCCTCGGGGTTCTGGAAACCGATAACGATCGGGTCACCAGCGGCCTTGAGGGGCTTGGTCTCGGCGCAGTTCTCATTGAATGCGACCTGGCCGGCACCGTCGCCGTAGGTCTTGTCGAGCGACGTGTCGACCTTCGCGGCACAGGGGCCAGCGGCACCTGCAGCCGGGGCCGCGGTGGTCGCCGGAGCGGCGGTCGTGGCCGTCGGCTTCTTGGTCGTCTTCTTCGCGACCTTCTTCGTGACCTTCTTGGTGGCGGCCACGCTCGATGTTGCCGGCGCGACGAGCGCAGCGGCAATGGCGATGGCGATCAGTCCGGCGACGGACCTTTTTCTTGACATGCTTCCCCCTAAGTGGAGCCTGATATGACGGCAGGTGCCTGGATTGGACGGCGGCGCTGGGGAAGTGGGCGGCGACCCGGGATCGGGGCATCCGTCACACGTGACCGGCGACACAGACAGTCAAGCAGGCGAACACCCCACAAAACAAAATTCACCGTTCAGTGAATTAGCACCCCGCCGTCTGATAAAAGCCGCTTCGCGGCCTCAGATCGATGACTCCGTACCCTCTGCTAGAGAGGCCGCCGCCGCTCCGGGAGCCGCTGGTACTCCACTCTCGCCCGTCGGGACGAGGCTGGACTAGGCCGTTCCGGCGGCTGAACGGTTGTAGATCGCCGTCTCGAAGCTCCGGAGGAGCGATGCTAACTGACTTGCATCGCAGACCCGGTGGTCGTAGCTGACGTTGACGCCGAGCAGGTTTGCCGCGGCGGGAGCGCCGTCACGCACAATCACCCCAGTCGCCACGGCGCCGACCGAGCAGACGAGGGCACATCGTGTGAACGGAACGAACGGAACGTCGACGGCAGGAAGTCCGAACCTGGCGACCGACGAGATGAGGGCCGCCCCGAACGGCGCTCCCGGGATTCCCAAAGCGCCGATTCCCCATCCAGCGGCGATCGCCGACCAGCACCGAAGCGCCGGCCGGCTCACGACGACCGGGACGGCCTCGACCAATCGGGTGGCCCGGGCCAAAGGTCCGGTTCGACTTCGCGCTGCACGGGCCGATGTGCGGAGCGCTCGCTGGAACTCCTGCGGGGTGAGCTCGTCGGCGCGGTCGACCACGGCGATTCGCAGGTCATTCGAGGCGTGAATGGCAAAGGAGAGGCGGACAGTTCGATGCGGTCGAACCTTCCAGCGGCCGGCACGCCGATTCGCCACGGGATTGGCGGCAAGGGCTTGGCCGAGTGCGAAGCCAACGATGGCGATCGGGGCGATGTTGGGATGGGCATGGGCGATGCGGTCCCAGTCGAGCTGGAGGCGCATGCCGATCCGAGCATCGACGTCACCGGGCCACGTCGCCATCGCCACCCGGTCGCGGCGCTTCAGCCGCCCCGACGCTGCGTTCATCCGTTCGCACGAACGGTACGTGTACCCAAAACCATGGGGTCACGCTACTGAGCGGGTGCCACTATCCCCTGCGGGCCAGTGCGCGTCGCGCTCGCCCGGACGGACTTCGCCATGACCCGTCGGATCCAAAGCCGGCTGCTACGACGGGAACGGCGACTGCTGGGTGGTGACCGGGTGCCGCTGGTCGGTTCCCCGTTTCAGTCCCAGGCGACCGGAAGGACCTTGCGGCCCCAGAGGAATGGTGCATCGAGGCGCTTCGTGTCGCCGGCTAGACGCATGGTCGGAAACCGCGACACCAAGGTCTCGACGGCGATTCGACCGCTGAGGCGGGCAAGGCCGGCGCCGAGGCAGTAGTGGATGCCCCACGAGAACGCCAGGTGTTTCTTCAGGTCGGTGAGCGGGCGGTTGAGTCGGAATTCGTCGGGGTTGGTGAAGAGTGCGGGGTCACGATTGGCGGAGGCGTAGAGCACCATCACCTTCGAATCCTCCGGGATCTCCACGCCACCGACCTCGGTCGCTACGTTGTTGGTGCGGCACAGCCCGAGCACCGGCGGATCGAACCGGAGGCTTTCCTCCACCGCAACCTCGACGAGCGACGGGTCGGCGACGAGTTGGGCCCACAACGACGGCGTCTCGAGCACCCGCCACATCAGGTTGGTGATCAATGAGGTCGTCGTCTCGTGCCCGGCGACGAGGAACTGCGACACCGTGTTCACGGCCTCGTCGATCGGCAGCACACCGCCATCGTCGTCGTACGGAGCCGTCGCGACGTAGGACAGGAATCCGTCGGGGAGCTCCTCTCCCCGCGCATGGAGGGATCGACGCAGCTCGATCTGCTCGCGGGCGAAGCGGCCGATCCCGAGGCGTCCGTCGCGACCGCGGTCCTGATACGCCATGCCCGCCACCATGTCGTCGGCCCAGCGGCTGAACTGCTCTCGGTCGGCGATGTCGACCCCGAGCAACGCACAGAAGCTGGCGACCGGCAATGCCAACGCGTAGTCGTGGTTCAACTCGCATCCGCCGCGACCCGAAGCGCGCAGATCATCGGCGAGCGCCTCGGCGAGCTCGCGGATGGCCGGGGCGGTCCGGTTCACCGCGCTCGGAAGGAACGGGTCACGGAGGAAACGGCGGCGATGGGTGTGGACCGGCGGATCGTCGTGCTGCACGTCGCCCACACTCGACGACTTCTTCACGCCGGGTCCCTTGGCGTTGGACCACACCCCCGGATCCTGGAGGATCGACACGACGTCGGTCGGCGAGGCAACGGTGAACAGCGAATACTCGGCCGTCTGCTCGAAGTGGACGGGGCACTTCGCCCGCAAGTCGCGGTGCGCTGCCGCCGGATCGTCGAGGACGTGCGGAGCCGTGAGCGAGTAGTCGATGTCCGTCATGCACGGAATCTACCGAGCTGCCGGCGCGAGAGGCGAGTCAGCCTTCGACTGGCCAGCGCTCCTCACGGCTCTCACCGTCGACTCTCTGAAGCAATCGACAGCCCCATCAGGACCTCCCGCACAAGATCGCTTCCCTGCGAGACCAGGGTCTCCAGACTTGCTTCGCAGGAAGCCCGGCCGGGCGGCGTGGTGCCCGTCCGTTAGAGCTGCGCGACCGACCGGGCGAGTAACAGCACCCCGGCGCCGGCGATCGCGAAACCCGACACGAGGGGAAGGGCGTTGGTGAGAGCGTTGAGCCGCGCGCCCGCTGGCGTGCTGAGGCGCGAGGACCAGCCTCGGACGCCGCGCTCGAAACGGACGATCAAGAGCCCAGCGCCGACGAGCGTCACCGCCAGTCCAACGCCATAAGCAACAACGAGGGCGACACCAAAGGGGACTCGGCCGACGGCGATCGCACCGAGGAGGACCACGAGCGCAGACGGGCTGGGGACGAGGCCGCCGGCTAGCCCCATCATCACGAGCTCGCGTCGACGGACCACGGCACCTGGTGCCGGAAGCACATGGTCGTGGGACCAGCCGCCGTGGGCATGGCTGGTGACGATGAAGCGCGGATCATCCGGATGCGAACGTTGCGACGCATCGGCGGTCTCGTGGGGGTGGGGATGCGGGTGGTCGTGATCGTGGTCGAGAGCGGGGGAGTGGTCGCGGTAGCGGGACGGGGCGTGCCCGTGCGGATGGGGATGCGGGTGGTCGTGGTCGCGGTCGTGCGGGTGGGGGTGGTCGTGTCCGTGGTCATGGTCGTGCGGTTGGTCGTGCAAGTGGTCGAGGTCATGCGGGTGCGGGTGATCGTCGAGTGACGTGGCGAAGCTCAACGCGCCGCGTCTACCTGGCCCACGGAACACGAGCAATCGGGTCCGCAACAGCGTGAACCCGACGCCGATCACCAGCACGCCCGACACGACGCTCGCCCATCGCAACGATCGATCCGGGGAGACGACCGTGGTGGCCGAGACGAGAACACCGAGCACCATGATCCCGACGGTATGCGTCGCCGCCACCGTGCCACCGATGGCGATGATGTCGGCCGTCCGTCCCCGGCGCCCGAGTGCATAGGCGGCAATGATGGTCTTGCCGTGACCGGGCGCCAGCGCATGCAGACCCCCGAGAACGAGCGCCAGCAGCATCGCTCCGGCAGCGAACGGTAGGGTGACCGTGCGGTGGTCGAGGAGCGACTGGAACCGCTGCGTCAGACCGTCGTTCCCGCGATTGGCAGTTGCGGGTGCCGAGGCCGTCGCATCCGCCGATGACGCCGAGTTCGACGATGACGATCCTTCGCCCGGGGCCCCGGGCGTCACGTCGAACGATGCGCCGAGTTGGCGCAGAGGAGCGCTCACGGCTTCCTTCGGATACCGCCGCAGGAGGTCAGTAGGGGATTGCGCCTCCACGTCACCGGCGATGCGGACACCGTTTCCCGAAGCCGAGATCTCCCGCCATCCCAGGCGATTGGGATAGTTGCCGTCCGTGACCTGTATCGAATCCTTCGACGTCGCTCTTGATGCCGCCTGGAATCGACATTCCAATCGGAGTGTGGTGAGACCGGCTTGGCCGGGGGGGAAGGCGAGGCGAGCACCCGTCACCGGCGCCAGGACCAAACGAGCACCGCCTCGGGTGATCTCGAGTGACCGGGCGATCAATCCGCAATGCTCGTCACGCCAACGATCGGCGGGAACCGTGGGAACTGGACCGCTCGGCGCGCCGAGCTCCTGACGGACTTTCAAGGCCGGTATCTCGGCCAGGTCGACGACATAGGCAACGTCGACGCGTTCGGTGGTGAGCGCAATGTGGGTCGCGGTGTTCGTCGTGAAATTTCCGAGAGGATGAGCGTTCGCAGCATCGGGGTGAAAAGTCAGCGCGCCTATAATCGCGACGAGGACGGCCATGCGCCGGGCGCGCCGACGGTATCGGTGGGTTGCCAGCGTCCGCGACGACATCATGAGCTCCTGGTGGGCGGGGTGGTGGTCGGAACGGTGCGGGAGTACGAGGGTGACTCGAGTGACGCAACGGCGACACCGAGTCGGTCGGCAAGCGTGCGTAGCGCACGAATCTGCTGCGGGGACGACCATGGATTGCGGAGCGCTGCGGTGAGTTCTCGTCGTGCGCCAACAACGTCACCGGCCGACGCAAACACCTCGGCTGCGTGCCACCGGACAGAGGAAACACCGGGATCCCTGGCGACCGCAGCACGGGCGTACGGAACAGCCTCGGCGGCACGGCCCGAAACGAACAGCGACCAGGCCATGGCATCGTTCGTGAAGATCGTCCGCCGTTCCGCATACGCCCGTCGCGCGGCCCGCATGGCCGCAGTCGCCGAACCTGCACCGCGGTCGGCGAGGAGGATCGCCAACTCAGCATCGACGACTGCCCCATTGGCCTCGAACAGCGCCACGCTTGCGTCGACGAGCTGATCCGTTGCTGTCGCCGTCTTCTGATCACCGGTCGCCCGGGCCAGGTCGGCGCGCAGTCCGAGCGCCCCCGGAAGCGGGATCCGATCAACCAGGCGATCGAGGATCGATGCTGCGGTCCGTGCGTCGCCGCGGGCCATGGCCACGCGTGACGAACCGAGCATCGCCGTTCCGTTGGTTGGTTCGATCCGGAGTGATTGCTCGTAGGTACGGCCGGCTGCATCGAGATGTCCGGACTCGAGCAGCACGTCGCCGAGATACGCGAGGGCGATGGCCCGGTCGATCGACCCGGCCGGTGCGGCCGACGCGGCCTGGCGCATGGCGACTTCAGCGCCGAGCAGGTCACCGGCCAGTTGGCGCCGGTACGAGAGACGGGAGAGCGTTGCGACGTTCGGTCGTTCATCGACGAGCGACTCGATCTGCGCGAAGGCTCGTTCGTAGTTTCCCAGTTCAACGTCGGCATCGAACATGGCGATGCGTCCATCCAGCCCTTTCGGCCGCTGGCGGATGACGTCGGCGGCAAGCGACCGGGCGTCTGCGAATCGATGCCGCGCCAAGGCCAACGTGGCCTTGGTTCCCAGCAGTTCCGGCGTCGACCCGAGTCGCTTTTGCGCCTGGTTCAATGCGGATTCCGCGAGCGGGTAGAAGGCCGGATCGGCGGTCTCGAAGGCTCGGCGAACGTAGGCAGCCCCGAGTTGGCGCCATTGGTCGCCGGCGCTCGGGTCGCTCCGAGTGGCTGCTTCGAGCCGGGTGATGCGATCAGCGGTGGAGAGATTGCGCAATGCCGGCTGCGCGGTGCCCGCCGGCGCGGTAGTGACCGGAGCCGACGACCCGACGATCGCTTTCGATGCCGAGGCGGGAATCCCCACTCCCACAATGATCAGCGCACTTAACAATGAGGCGAGGCCGCCGACAGCGCGGACACCGGGGCGTCCATCGCCGGGCAGGCAAAGCCCTTCGCCGCGTGATGCGTTGCGGCGAAGGGCTCGTGCCAGTGTTGAACGTGGCGCCAACTCCCCAGCGGGCGCCACGTTCAGACAAGCAGGACGGGCAACGCCGAAGTGCGTCGGTCGTTCATCGCGCACTCGCGACACGCGAACGCGAGCACCCCGGTCGTTGTCCGTCTTCATGATCAGCCCTTGATCGGCTCGGCGCCGCGATCGGCGCCGTATCCGTCACGGGGGAGACCGACGTACGGGAACACGTTCATCAGTTCCCGGTCGTTGGCATCGACACCGTCACCGAGCGCATTGTTCGGGAAGCCGGTGAAGGTCTTGTCGGTCACCAACGGGTTGGCGCCGGCGACCACCTGGAGGGCGGTGTCGATGACGTCATCGGTGAGGTTGCGGCCGTTCGGGAACGACGACTTTCCGATGCCCGTGTTCAGACGGAGCATCTCGGACGGTGCCGAGAACGTCTTCGACTTGTTCAGACCCGGGATGCCCGTGAGGAAGATCACAGCGAGGTCCTGACGGCCGGCGAAGGCCGCCGGAAGCCCGGCGTCGACGGTGGTCGGCACCTTGATGCCGGACGGGCCGTAGAGGAACGGGATCAACTTGCCGAGCTCCGGATCGAGAACGGACTTGGCGAACTGCGTGTCCTTGTCCGGGCTCGAGGCGTTGAACGTATCCTTCATTCCGACCGGGATGACGACCTCGTTGACGAGCGGGTTGCCGAGGCGGGCAACCTGCTTCCAGTTGCCGTTTCCGTTGCCTTCACCGACACGACGGGACGTCGTCGCCCACACACCGACGACGGGATCCCCGGCGTTGGTGATTCGGCTGCTCGGGATCTGCAGCACGATCGAGCTGACGTTGGAGCCGGCGAGGTAATCGATGCCGGCTGCGGTCGGCTGCTTGATCACGTGGAACGCGTTCAATGGCCGAAGGCCACCGAGGTCGAAGATCGCCCCGAGGTCGGCGAAGAACGGGTCGTCACGCGGGCCGGCAAACACCCGGATCGCGCCCTGTTCCAGCTGATGACTCGCGCCCGCCGCAGTCGCCCGGTAGTTCGGCGTGGAACGGGTGGCACCGACGTAGGCCGGGGCGGTCAGCAGATTCTGTCCGATCGGCTTGCTGTCCTTTCCGCGCACTTCTGTCAACGTGTACGTCTGCTTGCGGTTGAGGTCGGGGTCATCGACCGACGTGACCTGTTGCGTGTTGTAGAGGAACGTGTTCGGGTTCGAATACGTCGTCTTGAAACGGAACTGGTACTTGATGTCGGCAACGGCGTCGCCGTTGTTGTCGATGTTGAGCTCGTACAGCACGTCGTCGCCGAACTTGTTGAAGTTCGGCCCGCCACCAGGATTCTGGAACGGGTCGGTGTTCATGACGAACGTCGTCGAGTCCGGACGATCCGGGCTCACGAAGGCATAGAGGTCGGTGAGGTCGGCGACCGGATCTTCGGTGATCGCCGGAGCCTCACGGTGGCTCGATGCAATGGTCGGTGCGGCCAGGGTCAACCCGAGCGCCGCGGCCAGGCCGATGGCGGGAATTCCCTGTCGTAGGAGTGAGCGTTTCATTGGTCTCATTTCTTGTTGCGGGTGGGGGGTTGTGGTGCTGGGGAGCAGAGGGTGCGCCGGTCAGGGCGCAGTGGGGACAGGAGCGAGGCCGACAACGACCCAGCGGTCGTCGAGGGGAGCGGCGATCACGTGCATCTCATGAGGGGCCGCCAGCGTCACGACGCGCGCCCATTGGTAGGCGCCGCTGCCGTAGGCGTCGAGCAGGGCCTGCGGATCGTCGAGCGTGTAGATATCACCGACGGACGCCACCGACACGCCGCCAGGAATGGTGCAGAGCGCGTCGGCCAACCACACGGCCCCGAGCAGACCACCGGCGTACTCGCCGGCCGGAGTCTTCGCGGGGGTGGTTTCGCGGGAGGAGCAGGCCCTCTGACGCGCCGTGGCCCATGCGACGACGTCCTCGGACACCCGCCCCTCCGGCGCGCCGTAGCTCTGGGTGATCGTCCGCCGTTCCCACGAGACCTTCCAGCCGGACGCGTCCTTTCGGGCCGGAAGCTTCACGACGGCCGTCGGACCGACGACGCCGCGGATCTCATCGATCGTCGGGGACTGGGAGACGCGGAGGGCCGGAATGTCGCCGTCGTCGCTGGCGTCGGCATCGATGGCCGCGGAGGACCACGCTGGATCGCGCCGCACGATGTCAGCGAACCGGGTCGGGGAGCCGAAGCGTTCCTGTTCGATATCCGGGAGAAGGGCAAAAGCGTCGCCGATTCGACCGGCAACGATCGCGTCGCCAAACGCTGCAGCTGCCGCGGTCGGGCTGGCGGCGCGGACTCTGCCGGCGGGGCGGTCCTGACGAGACGACGGACCGGCCACCGATTCGGGCCCCGAGGACGTCGTGGCCGCCGGCGGAACAGTGAAGGAGAGGCCGGGCTCCGGCGCACCGAGGACGAGTCGCGGCGCCGCCTCGGTCGGAGCCGTCGATGCGGTCGGCGGGCGCGAGGCCGGCGGAGGTGCTGTCGTGGTCTTTTGTTCGCTGCATGCGGAGAGGGCAAGGGCCAGAACGCCGGCGGAGAGCCCGAACAAGGCAAGCGCGCTGCGCCGATCTGCTACTCCGTGCGTGAACCGATGACGTTGCGACATGCCGAAGGTTCGTCACCGGATCACGATTGGATGCGAACTCGACCAAGAATCCGACAGCGAACTGCGCGACACCGCAAAGGATTCGGTGATCTGTCCGCTCTGCCGCTCCTCGGAGCTCGGGGCGACCTCAACGGCGCGGCTGACCACGGCCACGCGCCAAACGGTCAAGCTCATGGTGCGCGAGACCGATGAAGGGGAGCCGGCACGACCGCGGGTAACCTGTCGTTACTCGACCAAACGGCCCGTCGGCCGACATCAGGAGATCACCATGCTTCGCAAAGCCCTTCGTACCGCAGCTGTTTCCGTTCTCGTCGGCGGCGCCGCGTTCCTCGCCGTGCCCGCTTCCGCCCAGGAGGCCACGACCACCGTCGCCCCCGTCGCGGAGGCAACCGTCGCAGTCGAGGCACCGGTCGCCGACACGGCCGCACCGGTCGACGCCGCCGCCGCAGAAGTTCCGGCCGGTGGCGTTGCCGCTGGTGGTGGATTCATCAGCAATGACAACGGCTCGACCGTTCTTCCGATCGCCCTGGCCCTCGGCGCCGCCGGCGTCGGCGCCGGCATCTTCGTGTCACGCCGCCGTAAGGCCTGACTCTCGCCATCCTCGCCGCGCGGTGAGGAGCTATGAACGCTGACGAACAGCCACCGACCCGAACTGCGCCCGGGCGGTGGCTGTATGTCGTTCCGGCACTTCTGCTCGTGGCCGCCGGATGGACCGCGCTCGCCCAGCGGGCCGGCTCCACGGTTCGACCGGCCAACGCCGAGGAGGCCGCTGGACTCGAACCGGCCACCGATCAGCGAGATCCGAAACGGTTCCGGATCGTTGCTCCGAACGTCATCGAGGACACCGCGACCGGCATCCGCCGGACTGTCGACCTCCGGCCGGGCCAGGACATTCCGGACCGCTTCACCGAGAACCTGCCGGTGATTGACAACCTCGCCGATGACCGACGGTACGGAGTCGGTCCGCGGCCAGTCCGCGTCCTCATCGCATCGATCGGCCTCGATGCCGAGGCGATCCCGATCGGTCTCGACTCGAACGGCGCGCTCGCCGTTCCTCGTCGTGCCGACATCACGGGCTGGTGGTCGGGCGGATACGTCCCCGGGGAGACCGGTCCCACCGTCATCGTGGGTCACTACGATTCCAAGGTCGCTCCGGGCGTGTTCGCCCGGCTGCCGAAGGCCAAGGTCGGGCAGTTCATCATCGTCGAGCAGTCGGATGGCTCGAGGTACCTGTACCGGGTCACCGAGGTCGAGAAGCCGAAGAAGTCGATCTTCCCGACGAACAGGGTCTACGGGCCTACGGAGGGGTCGACGCTGCGTCTCGTCACGTGCGGCGGGAAGTTCGACCGCAGCACCGGACACTACGTCGACAACCTGATCGTCTATGCCGACGTCGTACCGCAGCCGCTCGGCCGGGGAATCATCCTTGGATTCGAGGCGCCCGAATACTTCCCGACGACCACCACCACAACCACCCTGGTCAGCGATACCACCGTTGCCGAGGCACGCAGTCCGAGCTCGACCACGGCCTCCCCGTCGAGCACAATCACGACCCCGGGCCCGTCGACCAGCCTGGGGACGGGGTCGCTGCCTCCGGCGCCGAGCACGACGACCGGGTCCACCGGCCCACCGGCCGTGCCATCGTCGGCCGTCACCGTGGAGGCTTCGTCAACAACCACGGTCGCGCCGACCGAAGGCCCGGCCACCGGTACCGCCGGCGAAGCACCCACCAGCGCGCCGACGTAGCGCAACCCTGTCAAGGCAGCGCTGACCTGTCGGACAATCCCAGGTGCCCGGGGCCGGCATCCCAGAAGCACCATTCCTGCGCGGAAATCCGGGTTATTGGTCGATGAGGGATGCCGGGTGTGGCGATGTGGGATGGTCGGACCGACGGAAGGTGGCTGCTGTCGGTGGGCGGACCACCGACCGGGCCTAGCGGCCTCTGGCCTTCGCTTTTGCGGCCTTTTCGGCGTCCTTGCGGGCCTTGCGGGCGGCGAGCTTGACGTCTCGATCGGGGTCGACCGGCTTCGCCACGGTGATCGAGACCAGTTCGGCCGGCGGAAGGGCAACAACCGCGTCGGACTTGAGCAGATCCTTCAGGATGGGCGACGCCAACGCCTCGCCGACGATCGCCGACGCCATCATCATGCGGGTCGCGCCGACCGAGTGACGTTCCACCAGGCCAGGAAGGGCCTCCTGCAGTTCAGCCTCGGTTGGATTGTCCGACGAGTCGCCGAGCGACTCGACGCAGTCGGCCAGGCAACGATCGGCCAACAGCGCCGCGATGCCCTCGAGGGTGCCATTCATCCGGCCCTTCGTCAGCGCGCTGCGGACCGACTCGGTGTCGGTACCGTGACAGCGCTGGTCGAGGAGCTTCGCCTGCTCTTCGGTCAGGCCACCGACCATCTCCGCCAGCTCGTCGTCGGTGGCGGCCCGGACTGCGCGCTCGAGCAGGCTGATGGCGATCAGACGGCTCTGGACGGCGTTGACGGGGCGTTGGATCTTCTGCTGCGGGGAACTCACGGCCGAAGAGGCTACTGGTGCGTCGCGGAGCCGACGGCCCTTCGCACCGAAAACGTGCTCTCGCTTGATGCCCGGGCACCCGGAATCAGCGCAGCACCGTCATCAACGCGTCCTAGGCGTCGGTGCCCATCGCCCGGGCTATGGCGCCAGGGATGTCCGGGTAGCGCTTGGTCGATGCACCTCCGTCGATCAGATGGAACGAGCCGCTCACAAAGCTGGCCTCATCCGAAGCGAGCCACGCAACCAGGCCGGCGACCTCGTCGGGTGATCCGTGGCGGCCGAGCGTGGTGTTCTCGGCGAACTCCTCGACGATCCCGGGTAGGGCGAAGAACGTGCCCGTCGCCGGTGTCTCGATAAGTCCGGGCCCGACGGCGTTGACGCGGATTCCCCGCGCGCCCAGTTCCATCGCCGCTACCTGGGTCAGCATGATCACCCCGGCCTTCGCCGCGCAGTACGCCGACATGCCCGCTGACGGCTGGACGCCGTTGAGGGAGGAGATCGCCACGATCGCACCTGCGTCGGACATCACCCTTCCGGCGTGCTTCATGGTGAGGAACACGCCGCTGAGGCAGACATCGACGATGGCCCGGAACTCGTCGACGGCCAGCTCGTCGATCATGGCGAAGCCTCCCCGCCCCGCGTTGGCCACGGCGACATCCAACCGTCCGAAGCGGGTCAAGGCGAGCGCGCTCAGCGCCTCGAGGTCGGCCTCCAGGGTGACGTCGCAGCGCTGGGCGGCGACGCGTCCCCCAAACTCGGCTTCGAGCGCGGCACACGCGACGCCGTTGATATCGCCGACGACAACGCTGGCGCCGTCATCGAGGAACCTCTGCACGCATGCCCGGCCGATGCCGGACACACCGCCGGTGACGAGGGCGACACGTCCGTCGAAGCGAGTGGTCATGGCGGGAGAGTGTTCCACGACCGGCGCGTCCTCACGAGCGAGATGCAAGCCGTTTACGTCCTTGCTGGCAAACTCGGGAACAGTTGGGGGATGGCACTGCTCTCGGTTCCGGCCCTGCTCGCGTCCGCAGCTGACCGCGATCCCGATGCTCCGGCGTTGACCTGCGGGGAGAAAACGCTGACCCGTCAGGAACTGCGCGAGCGTACGAATCGGCTCGCGCGGGCCTTTGCCGACCTTGGCGTTCGGGAGGGTTCGCTGGTCACAATCGCGCTGCCGAACTCGATCGGCTTTGTTGAAGCTGCGATCGCGGCATGGAAGCTCGGCGCGGTCCCCCAGCCGGTCTCGCACCGCCTTCCCGACCGGGAACGTCAGGCGATCGTCGAACTGGCCGACAGCGCGCTGGTGTTGGGGGCGGACCCGGAGGCCCACCCCAACCGGACAGTTCTCCCGATCGGGTGGGAACCCGATTCCGCTTTGTCCAGCGCCGATCTTCCCAATGCCATCTCGCCGACCTGGAAGGCACCGACCAGCGGCGGGTCGACCGGGCGGCCCAAGCTGATCCTGTCGGGGGCGCGCGCGGAGTTCGACGACGCCGGCGGAGGCTTCGGGATCGCCGTCGACGGCTGCATCTCGGTGCCCGGCCCGCTCTATCACAACGCTCCGTTTCAGTTCAGCTCCCTCGGCCTGTTCTACGGCAACCATGTGGTGATCCTGCCGAAGTTCGACGCCCTATCGGCGGTCGAGACGGTGCACCGCCACCGACCGAACGTCATGCTGTTGGTGCCCACCATGATGAGCCGCATGGTCCGACTTCCCGCCGAGATTCGTGAACAGCTCGACATGTCGTCGCTCACGCACCTGTGGCACATGGCAGCACCGTGCCCGCAGTGGTGCAAGCAGGCATGGATCGACTGGGTCGGAGCGGAACACGTCTACGAGCTCTATGCCGGGACAGAAGCCCAGGCGGTCACGATCATTCGAGGCGACGAGTGGGTCGCCCACCGCGGCTCCGTCGGTCGGGTGACGATGGGCGAGATGCGCGTTCTCGATCCCGAGACCCACGAAGACCTCCCGGTCGGGGAGATGGGCGAGGTCTTCATGCGATCGACAGGCCGTTCCCCCACCTACACCTACGTCGGGGCCGAGGCGAACCGCATCGCCGATGGTTGGGAGAGCCTCGGCGACATGGGGTGGTTCGACGCCGACGGGTATCTCTATCTGGGGGACCGGAAGGGCGACATGATCCTGTCGGGTGGAGCCAACATCTACCCCGCCGAGATCGAAAGCGCGCTTGCCGAACATCCATCGGTCCTATCGAGCGCGGTGATCGGTCTGCCCGACGAAGATCTCGGCAAGCTGGTGCACGCCGTTGTGCAGGTCGATCCCGCCGTCGGCGTCGAGGGCATCAATGAGGACGAGCTTCGCCGGTTCTTGTCCGAGCGGGTCGTCCGCTACAAGGTGCCGAGGACGTTCGAATTCACCCTCGAGGTCGTGCGCGACGATGCCGGCAAGGTACGTCGCAGCGCTCTCGCCGCCGAGCGCGGAACGGCGTAGCCACGAGTGGTGTCGTCTTCTTCGTCAGCTGAGCGCCTTGGGTCAGCTGACGTGCACCCATGCGCACACTCCCCGACCCAACGAGCGAGCTGACCCAACGCGCTGAGGCTGACCCAAAAGCTGAGCTATGCCGGCTTGCAGTCGTAGAGCGTGAACGAGGCGCTGGTCGGTCCGCCGGCGAACGATGTTTCGCCGGCGGTACCGCTGCCGGATTGCCAGGCGCTCGAGGGAACTTCCGCGCACTCGGTGGACACGAACGACGACGCGGAACCGCCGAACCGGCCTGGGCCGAACCCGCCACGTCCGAAACCGCCGGCACTGACGAGGAAGTACCGGACTTGGCCAGCGGCGATCTTCGCGCGCAGTTGCTCCTCGGTGAGGATCGGGTCGGATCCGATGAAGCCACCCAGGGTCATCACCGGCTCGCCGCTCGAGATGATGATCGACTCGGCCTGCCCTGCACTTTGTACCGCAACCAGCCATTTCTCCGTCGTGCGCTGCAATCGGAGGTACTCCACGAGGCGCTTCTGGTCACCGGTCGGGAAGGTGAAACCGCCATTGGGCTGCAGACCGGATCGCCCGCCACTCAGGCCGGTCGCCTGCGCGTAGGGAAGTTGCGGCGTGACCCCGTTGGCCAGGGACGACTGCGTCCACAGGAGCGGCGAGAGCACGAGGAGACCGACCGCGGCAATTCCGGCTCCGGCAGCTGTCTTTGTTCGGCGCAGGGTTCCGGCGATGAGGGCGACGACGCCGACCACTGCGCCGAGGGCGGCGAGCCAAGCCAGCGCCGGCCGCCAGTTCAACGAATCGGGGCGCCGGAGAACGGTCCACTGCGTCACGGCGGTCGCGGCGAGGCCAACGGCAGGAATCGCCAGCCACGGCCACCGCCGATCGCGTAGCGCCGCCATGACCTCGGCCATCCCGAGGCCGGCAAGTGCGGCAGCGGGTGGCGCCACGCTCGAGAGGTAATACGGGTGGACGATTCCCTTCGTGATGCTGAACGCGCCACCGGCGATCAGCACCCAGCCCCCGAAGATCACCGTCGCAGCCAGCAATGGCGACGGACGGAACCGGCGTCGGGCAAGCACGAGCAGTCCACCGGCCAGCGAAAGGGGAAGGAACCACGCGATCTGCGAGCCGAGCTCGGTGTTCACAAGACGCAGCGGTCCCGGCTCACCGCCGGAGAAGCCGAGTCGGGGAATCCCGAACCCGCCACCCCGGCCGCCTCCGGGCCCACCACCGAATCCACCGGCGCCGGGTCCTCCGGCTGCGGGAACGCTATTGGCACTACCGGGCAGGTTCACGCCCGGGAGCAGGCCGCCGATTCCCGCCCCGGGAGAGCCGTTTGCTGCTCCGGGCAGGTTCACCCCGGGAAGGAGACCACGGAGACCGGGCCCTCCGGCGGCGGGCAGCCCGTTAGCCGCTCCGGGCAGGTTCACGCCGGGAAGAAGGCCGCCGAGGGCCCCGTCCCCGCCGTTGGCCGCCCCACCGCCCGCTCCCGGTTGGAATCCCGGCACGCCGCCTCGGGGAAAGCCACCGGGAAAGCCTTGTCTCCCCGGTCCGCCACCACCGCCGAACCCGCCCTGGGTGCCCTCCACCTGGTTGGCGCCGTTGCGTTCGAACGCGAGCTGGAACGCCGAGTTCGTCGCGCTCGACCCGACATAGGGACGGGACGGCTTGGGGGTCAAGTCGACGTACGCGAACCAGGCCAGCCCGACCGCGGCCATCAAGGCGACACTCATCGCCGCACCGGCGGCGCGGCGACGCCAACCCAGGGGAGCGCACCACGCAAAGGCCAATGCGATCCCCGGCATCACCGGTACGCCGGCGAGCATCTTCGCGGTCATTGCCAGTCCGGCCACGACGCTGGCGATCGCCAGCCAGCGGAATCGACCGCTCGTGACGGCGCGGATCGCGGCGTACGCGGCGCCCGACATCACACAGACCAGGACCGCGTCGAGGTTGTTGGAGTGGCTGACCATGACATGGATCGGCGTCACGGCGAGGAACAGCGCGGCGACAAGGCCCGCGGTGCGCGACGACACCCGCGTCACCGCCCGGTACACGAACCACACCGACAGCACTCCTGCGATCACCTGCGGAACGAGGAGAGACATCTGGTTGAAGCCGAAGACCTTCGCCGAGATCGTCTGCACCCAGAGCGACAGCGGCGGCTTGTCCACGGAAACGAAGCCGCCCGGCTCGAAGCTGGCGAACACGAAGTTGTGCCAGCTCTGCATCATCGACCGGACAGCAGCCGAGTAGTACGCGTTGCCCCAGCCGACGTTGGCGAGAGCCCAGCCGTTCAGCGATCCCGACAGGCTCA
>JANPFX010000215.1:0-9411 GCA_031423635.1 Acidimicrobiia bacterium
ACCTCACCCTGCTGTGTGACCCCCACCACCACTTCCTCCACGACAACAACCTCTACATCGACCGACAACCCGGCCAACCCACCCTCATCCGCCGCAAAACCGACGGATCCCTCTACGCCGGACCATGAACAAACCGTCGAACCGGTTCGCGCAGGCCGCGAGACACACCGCGGCCGAGTAACAGTGGACGCCTCTCCGTACGTCCGATTCAGCACGAAGCGTCAGAGACGCAGGCCGGCCCAGCGGGCGACATTGGCGAGCACCGGTCCGGGGTGGTCGTAGGACTCGACGAGGATGCGGTGGTAGAGACATTCCTCGGCCGACCTGAGCATCACGTCGGGATGCTCCGACCGGTAGGCCGTGGCCTCTTCTTCAGTTATCTGCGCGCGTAGCAATCTGGGCAGGAGATCAGCAGTGCCGCTTCCTTCGTCGAACTGCTCCTTGCGGCGCCACACAATCTCCGACGGAAGCATGTCTTCGAACGCCTTGCGCAACACCCACTTCTCCACGATGGGATCGCCGGCAAGCTTGAGCGACACCGGGATCCGCTGGGCGAGCTCGACCATCCGCAGGTCGAGGAATGGGACCCGCCCTTCGATGGAGTGAAGCATCGTGAGCCGATCGGCCCGCTGCAGGTTGATGTCGTGGAGCGTGGTCACGGTGCGCCGCAGCTCCGCGTGGAGCGCCACGGGATCGGTGATCGAACGGTGATAGGTGTATCCGGCGAACAGTTCGTCGGCACCCTCACCGGTGAGGATCACCTTCGTGTGCTGCGCGGCGAGACGCGCGGTGAAGAACGTCGGCACCGCATTGCGCACCAGGTCCTGGTCGAAGCTCTCCAGGCTGTGGATAATCACCGGAAGGGCGGCGATCACCTGGGCTTCGGTGATGACGTGTTCGTGGTGGATCGTGCCGAGGTGATCGGAGACGAGACGGGCCGCGGCCAGGTCGCTGGAGCCCTCAACGCCGACGGAGAACGTGTGCAGTTCACCGAGATGCTGCTTGGCCAACGCCGCAATGATGCTCGAATCGAGCCCGCCGGAAAGGAATGCGCCGAGGCCGACATCACTCATGCAGTGGCTCACAACGGCGGCTTCGAGGGTCGAACGCACCTCGCGGATGTAGTAATCGGCCGAACGTTCGACCGGAACGGTGAACGGCACCTCGTAAAAGGTATGTACACCTACATCAGAGACGAAGATCGTCCCAGGCGGGAACTCCCGGACTTCGGGGCAGAACGGCGCAAGCGCTTTGATTTCGGACGCGAACCACACCTGACCGTTCTGCTCGGCCCAGTACAGCGGCTTGATGCCGAGCGGGTCGCGAGCCAGCACCAATCTGGTTCCGTCGACGATGGCGAACGCGTACATGCCTTCGAGATGGTTCACGAGAGCGGCGCCGTGACGCTGGTACAGGTGCAGCACCGCCTCGCTGTCGCTGCCGGTACTGAACACGTGCTCGACCGAGAGGTCCTCCCGCAGAGCCGGGAAGTTGTAGATCTCACCGTTCGCGGCGATCGCCCGGGCCCGGTCAGCGGTCCAGATCGGCTGGTCTCCCCCCGCCGGATCCATGATGGAAAGCCGCCGGTGCCCGACGACCCCAGCACCCGCAATGGCGGCGAATCCTTCGGCATCCGGGCCCCGATGGGCCAGGAGGTCAAGCATCAACCCGACATTCCGCCGTGCCGCCGCAACGTCGATTTGCGCAGCAGGGATGGTGGACCAGATTCCCGCGATGCCACACATGGACGTAGATTCTCGTCGACGTGAACGAACCGCCGACGAAGAAGCGATTGGTGCTCGTCCGACATGGAGACGACCCACCGGACGACCGGGTCGCCCTGTTCGCCGCGGCCCGTGGACTCGCCGCCGACTTCCGGCGACCCTTCGCGGGCGACACCCTCCCTCCGCTCGACGAGACGGTTGCCGGGGTGGTGGTCTACGGCGGCAAATACGAGGTCTACGACACCGAACGCCACCCCTTCCTCACCGAGGAACACCGCTACATCGAAGCATGTCTCGAGGGTGACGTGCCGCTGCTCGGCATCTGCCAAGGTGCCCAATCGATCGCGCATGTACTCGGCGCACGCGTCGGACCACCGGCCCATGGCATGAGCGAGTTCGGCTTCTACGAGGTCACGCCGACGGAAGCGGGCCGGGCGGACTTCCTCCGCACACCCCTTCACATGACGCAGAGTCACTTCCACGAGTTCGACACACCCGCCGGTGCCGTCAATCTCGCCGGCACCGATACGTTCCCAAATCAGGCGTTTCGAGTTACACCGCGCGCCTATGCTGTGCAGTTCCACCCCGAGGTGACCGCCGAGGGTTTCCGTCGCTGGCAGGACGTACCCTGGGCGCGCTACTCCCTACCCGGAGCGCAGACCCGGGAGGAGCAGACCCGGCTCCTCGAACTTCACGACGCTGCGCAAGGCGCATGGTTCGAGGGCTTCTTGACCAAGCTGTTCGGCACGGCCTGAATGCTCCGCGCTCCTGCGAGAATCGGTGGCGTGGACTTCGACTTCCTGGCTTCGCCAAATCCGCTCAGCCGTGCGTCGATGTTCGGCCGCCGCGGCGCCGTGGCCACGTCGCAACCCCTCGCCGCACAGGCGGGCATGGCAATCCTCCACGCTGGCGGCAACGCCAACGACGCGGCGATTGCCACCGCCATCGCCCTCACCGTCGTCGAACCGACCTCGAACGGCATCGGGAGCGACGCGTTCGCCCTCGTGTGGAGTGATGGTCATCTTCACGGCCTGAATGCTTCGGGTCGGGCGCCGGGGTTGGCCACACTCGACGCGTATCGGTCGAAGGGCTACGACACGGTGCCGGAACTCGGTTGGGCCGGGGTGACGGTGCCCGGCGCCGTTTCCGCCTGGGCCGAGTTGCACGAGCGCTTCGGGCGGCTGCCGTTCGCGGATCTCTTCGGGCCGGCGATCGAACTCGCCGAGGGCGGCTTTCCGGCGAGTCCGGTGGTTGCCCGCTTCTGGGGACGGGCACACAACGACTACCGCAAGCGCGCCGTTGGCCCGGAGTTCGAGGCCTGGTTCTCCACGTTCGCCGGTGGAGGGCGAACCCCTGGTGCCGGTCAGCTCGCCCGCCTACCCGACCACGCCGCGTCGCTGCGTTCGATTGCGGCTTCCGGCGGACGGTCGTTCTACGAAGGTGAGCTGGCCGATCGCATCGACGCGTTCTCGCGAGCGACCGAGGGATACCTCCGAGGAGATGATCTAGCGGCGCACCGAGCGCAGTGGGTGGAACCGATCGGCACGGACTACCGGGGTTTCGACGTGTGGGAGATCCCGCCGAACGGTCACGGCATCAGTGCCCTGGGCGCGCTGAACATCCTGGAGGGCTACGAGTTCGACCCGAGCTCGTTCGATGATCCGCACTCATGGCATCTCCAGATCGAGGCGATGAAGCTTGCCTTCGCCGACGCGACCGCTTACGTGGCCGATCCAGATGTGGTGGACGTGCCGATCGCCGGCATGATCGACAAGGCCTACGCCGCCACGCGACGCACGCTGATCACCGACGAGGCATCCATCCCGGCCCCGGGCGAACCACCGCGGGGCGGCACCGTCTATGTGTGCACCGCTGATGGCGAGGGCAACATGGTCAGCTTCATCCAGAGCAACTACCAGGGTTTCGGGTCGGCCATCGTGGTGCCCGGCACCGGCATCGCGCTGCAGAACCGAGGGGCGAACTTCACGCTCGTCCCGGGCCACCCCAACGCGCTTGCTCCAGGGAAACGCCCGTATCACACGATCATCCCGGGTTTCCTGACCCGGGGCGATGAGGCCTTGGGTCCGTTCGGGGTCATGGGCGGCTTCATGCAGCCGCAGGGACACCTGCAGGTTGTCCTGCGGACCGTCGATCAGCATCTTCACCCGCAGGCGGCGCTCGACGCCCCGCGTTGGCGCTGGGAGCAGGGCCAGGTGGTCTGGCTCGAGCATCGGACCCCACCGGCGATCGTCGACGACCTCCGGGCACGCGGCCATGAGGTCGTGCTCGTGCGTGAACCATCGGCATTCGGCCGTGGTCAGATCATCTGGAGGCACGGAGACGCGCTGGTCGCCGGCTCGGAGTCACGCGCCGACGGTCAAGCCCTGGTCTGGTGACCAACACGACCTGCAGGACTACTGCTCCCACGGCGGCACCCCAATCACGGGCGAGGCGCATCGAAGGCCGGCGAACAACTGCGCTCGCGTTTTTTCGAGCACCGTCCACGGCGTGACCGGTGAGTCGATCACGGGCAGAAACGATTCGGAACGCACGGATGGTGCCTCACAAGCGTTGATCGTGGCCGGGAGAGAAGGTGGGCGGGCACTGCTCAGCTTCGGGTCAGGGGATCACGCACGATGCCCCAGCCCTTCACCGACAACACGCTGACCGGCAGTTCGACGAGTCGAACGATGCCATGACTGACCTGTCCGGGAAACTGCAGACTGTCACCGGCGGTCAGCGGGTAGGTCACCGACCCGACGCCGAACTCGAGCGAGCCCTCGAGCACCTGCACGAACTCCGTGCCGCCGTGCTTGCGGATCGGGAACCGATCGGCCTGTTTCCGATACGTCGTGATCGTGGGTTCCAGGCGTTGATGGATCCCGCGCAGAACCCCGAGCGATCGCACCTCGGCCCCGGCCACGAGATCTTTCTGTTGCAGAACGATTCCACCACCTGCTTGCACATGGATTGCTTCGTCATCGTCGTCGATACCGCGCAACAGCGCAGTCACCGGCACGTTGAGCGCAACGGCGAGCCGCGCCATCGTCGCCAGGCCGGGAGAGATCTTCGAGTTCTCGATCTTCGAAAGCATCGCTTTCGAGATGCCTGCCCGAAGCGCGAGCTCGGCGACGGTGAGGTGAGAGGTGGTGCGGTACTCACGGACGCGCGCACCGACTGCTCGGCTGATCTGATCGAGAGATTCGGCAACCGCGGCGTCGTCGACGGTGCTCAGGAGAGGTTCCCCGGCGTGAGCCGCTCGTCCACACCGGTTCGTCCATGGTCTTCGCGCAGACGCCGCAGGCGACTGTGGAACTGATCGCGATCGACCGTGAACAGCTGCAGATGGCGTCCACCGCCTTCTCCGGTGAAGGCAGTACGACCGTGTAGAGCGCGTTGATTGTCGAACACGATCGCCTCACCGGCGGCGAGATGGCGGCGCACGAAGAACCTCTCGTCGTTCATCAGCTTGGTGAATCGGATGAACGCACGGTAGAAGTCCCCGATGACTTCGCGCCCCAGATCGAGGGGCGCCATCGAGCGCTCATGGAAGCGGATGCCGGCCAGCTCACCGTCACGATCAAAAGCGATGATCGGCGCGTCCGCGATCATGTACACGTCCTCGCCCTGGTCCACCGACTCGGTGCGATGACGGATGTAGGGGACGGCGGTCGTGCGCAGGAGGTCAAAGCCGCGGGGATGCTGCGCGCGCATCTCCTCGGCGACGGCGAATCCGTCAACGATGATCGACTCACCACCGCTGTTCGTCGACGAGATGCACCGCAGCGCCGAGCACCCCGACGGTGTGTAGCGGAACGGATCATCGGTGTGCGGATCGAGCGCGAGCCCTGTCTGGGAGAGTTCCCAGGTGTCGGGCTCGACGATGAGGTCGAAGATGCGGCCGAAGTCGGTTTCGCGAATGCGGCCGATGAGCGCGGCCAACGCTTCTGTCCCCGACGTCCCGTCGGGGACACCGGTGACGACGGCGGCACCGAACTCCGACACGGCATCGAGCAGGTCGCAGTGGGCGTCGGAGCCATTGGCCGGCATCGCGAACACCTTGAGCGTGGCAGCGCCACGAAAGGTGGAGATCCTCCTCGGCCGATCCGGTCGACGGTCAGGCCGATTGGCGTAGAGCCACGCGGCGGGAAACACGGACCGGTCGGCATCGGAGAATGTCACCTCCAGCAGGGCACCGGCGATGCTGACATCAACGACGGTCAGTTCTGGGTCGAGATCGACAACCGAGAACGTGCGGAACGCCTTGTTCCGGTCTCCGTCCTCGGGGCAATTGTCGGCCAGCCACAGGGCGTGGAAGAAGGTCTCTCCGCCCTTCTCCCAGCCGATCACGATGCCGTCACCGGTCGCGGTACGGGAAACTGCGATCGCGGGCACGGTCACAGTGGCCATGCCGAAAGGGTACTCCGAAGAAACTAGTTAATCAAGGAGAAACACATCTTTGGCCGGGGTCATCGAGTCTCGGCGGCGAGTCTGATCGCATCGAGGATGCCGGTGTAACCGGTGCACCGGCACAGGTTTCCGCTCACGGCCGTGCGGATCTCCTCGTCGCTGGGACTCGGCGTGTTCGTGAGGAGCGCAGTCGCCGAGATGAGCATCCCCGGGGTGCAGAAGCCACACTGCACGCCGCCGCACGACAGGAAGGCCTGCTGCAGGGGCGAGAGGGTCCCATCCGGTGCCGCGAGCCCTTCGACAGTGGTGACCTGTTTCCCGTCAGCCTGCACGGCAAGGTAGGAACACGAGTTCACCGGACTTCCGTCGACCAGCACCATGCATGCCCCGCACTCGCAATCGTCGCAGCCCTCCTTGGTACCGGTCAGTCCGCACTCATCACGCAAGACCGACACGAGGTTGCGGTGCGGGTGAACAGAGTGTGTCTCGGCCATTCCATTGACGGTGAGGGTGATCTCGATGCTCATGATCCGGATCCTTCGTTTCCGGCGCGACCGCCGAAGGTCGAGTCGCTCGCCGGGATGCGGACGTCCCCGCCGCGAGCACGTGTCGCCGCCGCCGCAACCGCACGGCGGGTGATCACTGCGGCCATGGCCCGCCGATAGTTCGCCGAACCGCGCACATCGCTGATCGGACTCGCTGCGGCGGCAACCTCCTCGGCTGCGGCCCGAGCCGCGCCATCGCCGGCGTCGGTGCCGAGCAACGCATGCTCCGCGGCAGGAACCCGCTGAATGGTGGGCGCCAATGCCGTCATCGCCACGCGTGCGTGTACGACTCTCCCACTGGCATCGAGGCGGACGACCGCAGCTGCACCGACGATGGCGATCTCCATCTGCCTGCGGTACTCCAGGCGAACGTACGCACCACCGGTGGTCGGACTGCTCTGCGCCAGTGCGATTCCCACGAGGAGCTCGCCGGACATCGCAGTGGTCCGACCGGGCCCGATGAAGAGCTCGCTGAGCGGGACACGCCGCTCACCTCCCGTGCTGCGCAACACGGCGATCGCATCGTGGCAGAGCAACGGGGCAATCGTGTCAGCGGCGGGAGACGCGTTCATCACGTTGCCGCCGATCGTCCCCGTGGCCCGAGTCGCCGCCGAGCCGACGATCGAGCTCGCATCGGCGAGGGCCGGGTAGCGAGCTCGTACGCGCTCGTCGTTCACGATGGTCTCGTGATTCGTAAGCGCGCCGATGAAAAGCGACCCGTCATCACCCTCGACGATGCCACGCAGATCCGCGACGTGGTCGAGGTTCACCAGAGCATCCGGCAACAGGCGCTTGCCCTGGCGATGACCGACAACGAGGTCGGTCCCGCCGGCGAGGGGAAGGGCGCCGGCCGCCAACGCGTCGAGCACTTCGGCGAGAGAGGTCGGGGCACTGAAGTGAGCCGATGGACGCTCCGTGGCACTGCGCGCTTGCTGCAACCGTTGAGGGACAGTGGCGCTCACAACTCCACCCCGTTGGCCACCGACCACACCCGTTCCGGCGTGGCGGGAAGCTGGCGGACCCGCTTGCCGATAACAATCGCGATCGCGTTGGCGATCGCACCCGGTGTCGGAACGGTGCATGGCTCACCGACACCCTTCGACCCAAACGGCCCGGCGTTGGGCGTGGGCAGGTCGACGAAATCGACGTGCATCACCGGCGTGTCACTTGCCGTCTGCAGCTTGTAGTCGAGGAGATGGGCGTTGCGACGTGCGCCGTCGGCGCCGTCGACCATGCCTTCGGAGATCGCCTGTCCGATTCCCATGAGCACGCCACCCCGCACCTGACCGATCGCGCCGTCGGGATCGAGGATGTGACCGGATTCCTGAACGGCAGCGACCTCGAGTACACGGACCACCCCGGTGTCGCGATCAACCTTCACCCGGACGGCGTGGGTCGCAAACGTGGGTGCCGTGAACGACTCGGCGCCGAGGCGGCCGATGCAACCTGAGGCATCACTCTCCGGTATCGGTGCAGGGTTGCCCGATCCACGCCCGAGCATGAGGTTGCCGCCCTGGGCGGTGGCGGCGAGGTCAGCGATTGCGATCGTTCGCGCCGGAGTGCCTTTCACCCGGGCGTGACCGTCGACGAGCTCGAGATCCTCGGGTGCCGCTTCGAGCTGATCAGCGGCGAGCTCACGGAGCTGCAGCGCGATCTCCTCCGCAGCAGCAACGACGGCGCGTCCGTTGTTGAAGATCGTCTGGCTGCCCGCGGAACCGAAGTCCCACGGTGCCGCCGACGTGTCCTGATAGACCAGCGAGAAATCTTCAGCGCGCATACCAAGTACGCGCGCGGCGAGGAGTGGCAGGGCCATGACGGAGCCTGACCCGTTCTCCTGTGCTCCGGTGATGATGGTGCCGGAGCCGTCTCCGTTCAGCTTCATGTAGGCGCCCGACGCCATCGGGAACGACGGCCAGAACGCGCACGAGACACCGATGGCCTCATCGGCAGGGAGTTCGCGTCCGTACCCGATCAACTCGGTCGCGCGGTCGAGACACTCGACGGCGCCGATCTCGTCGAACAACTGGCCCGTTGCCGTGGTGTCGCGGGCGTGGACGAGGTTGCGGCGACGGAAGTCGACCGGATCGATACCGACTGCGGCCGCGACCTCGTCGAGATGCTGTTCGAGGCCCCAGCAGACCGTCGGAGCGGCAGGAGCGCGGACGGACCCGGTGGGCTGGGTGTTGGTGTAGATAAGGTGCGACCACACGTCGACGTTGGGGATGCGATAGGGACCGACGGCGAAGTGGGCGGCGAGCTGCGTCGAAACCGGCTCGTCCGCTGAGTATGCGCCGTTTTCGATGAGAACCTTGGCCCGTCGTGCCAGCAGTGTGCCGTCGCGCGAGACGCCGGTCTCGAAGTCGAGCACCATGCGCTCCCGCCGGTGGTCGGGTGCGAGGAACTCCTCCTGCCGATTGAACACGACCTTGACCGGACGGCCGGCGGCCCGAGCGAGCGCGGCCACGTGCGGCTCGAAGTGCGGCTCGCACTTGCCTCCGAAACCCCCACCGAGCAGCGGCACGATCACGCGCACCGTGGACTCCGGAATGCCCAGTGCGGCGGCGACGTGCGAACGCGCTGGGAACGGCACCTGCGTGGACGAGTGGATCGTGACCTCACGGCCCGACCACTCCGCCAGGATCGCCCGGGGCTCCATGGGAGTCGGCTGGGAACCATCGGCGACATAGCGGCTGCGCACCACTCGGTCGGCGACGGCGAACGCCGCATCGACA
>JANPFX010000216.1:0-10199 GCA_031423635.1 Acidimicrobiia bacterium
TGCGCGACATGCTCTACGACGGTCACCCGGCATACGAACCCGGGGCCATCGTGTGCCGGGTCGCGCCGTCGTTCGTGCGGTTCGGGAACTTCCAGCTCCCGGCCTCCAGGGGCGATGTGGATCTTCTACGCGCGCTTACAGAATTCACGATCCGCAACGACTTCCCCCACCTCTGGACGGCGGATTGTTCTTTCGACGAGAAGGTCGGCGCATTCTTCGCGGAGGTGTCGGAGCGCTCGGCCCTGCTCGTCGCTCATTGGATGCGGGTCGGCTTCGTGCACGGTGTCTTGAACACCGACAACATGTCGATCCTCGGCCTCACGATCGACTTCGGCCCCTATGGCTGGCTCGAGGACTTCGACCCGGGGTGGACGCCGAACACGACCGATGCAGGTATGAAGCGCTACCGTTATGGCGCGCAGCCGCAGATCGTCCACTGGAACCTCGTGCAGCTGGCGAACGCGCTGGTGCCTCTCCTCGGTGATCCCGCGTCGCTGCAGGCCGCGGTCGATCGTTACCCGGACGTCTTCGGCGCGCATCATCGGCGGATGACGGCAGAACGGCTCGGATGGGGTGAGCATCGCGGTGAGTCCGACGATGCGATCGTCCAAACGCTCTATCGGCTCTTCGCCCGCACCGAGACCGATCAGGTGCTGTTCTTCCGCAACCTTGCCGACGTGCCGACGTCGGAGTCATCGGCTGACGACGACCTCCTCGCTCCGCTTCACGACTCGTGGTATCGACCCGCCGACATCCATGGAGATATGCGCGCTGATGTTCTGGCATGGCTTCGCTCCTGGGGAGCCAGGGCCGGGGTCGGCGGACTCGGCGACGAGACGCGACGCAAGACGATGAACGCCGCCAATCCGCGTTTCGTCCTCCGGAACTACCTGGCTCAGGAGATCATCGACGCCGCGGAGGCCGGCGACGCTGCCCCCATCGGGGAAATGCTCGACGTCCTCCGTCTTCCGTATGACGAACAGCCGGGGCGAGAGCGTTTCTCGGCGAAACGACCGGAGTGGGCGCGCACCAAGGTCGGCTGTTCGATGCTGTCTTGCAGTTCCTGATTTCGGCCTCCGGGCCGCTCTTTCATCGGCCAAACTGATGGACCATCTGCACAACCCAGGAAGCGGTACGAAGCGATGATCAAGGTCGGTGTGTTCGGGGCAGGCGGTCGGATGGGAACTGAGGTGTGCCGCACCGTGGTCGACGATCCCGACATGGAGCTTGTCGCTGCTGTCGATCCCTTCAAGGCCGGGATCGACCTCCGTCAGGTCACCGGGATCGACGGGGTCTCGCTGCAGCTTGCCGCCGGGCCGGAGGCAATTGCCCACGCCGGCGCCCAGGTCGCCGTCGACTTCACCCACCATGACGCGGCGATGGACAACCTCCGCTGGTGCGCGGCGAACGGCGTGCACGCGGTCGTCGGCACCACCGGGTTCTCGGCGTCGGACCTCGACGAGTTACGGGCCGCCTTCGTCACGAGCAACTGCGTCATCGCCCCGAACTTCGCGATCGGCGCGGTTTTGATGATGAGGTTCGCAGAGATTGCCGCTCCGTATTTCGAGACCGCCGAGATCATCGAGTTCCACCACGACGCCAAGATCGATGCACCGTCTGGCACCGCGATGGCGACCGTTGAGCGGATGGCCCGGGCCAAAGAAACGTGGGCGCCCGACCCCACCCAGAAGGTGCTCCTCGACGGCGCTCGCGGTGGAAACGGCCCGGCCGGGATTCGGGTACACGCCGTTCGGATGCGAGGCATGGTTGCCCACCAGGAGGTCATCCTCGGGACCACCGGTCAGACCCTGGTGATCCGTCATGACACAACCGACCGAACGAGCTTCATGCCGGGGGTCGCGCTTGCGGTCAAGCGGATCGCCGAGCACACCGGTCTGACGGTCGGCCTCGACGCCCTCCTCTAGCTGTACCTCGAGCTGTAGCGCTCTCCTGCAAGGCTGCCTTCTGGTCGGGTACCCTGCCAACATGAGCCAAAACCTTCGGAACTATGTCAAGACGGTCTACGCCTTCGATCACGTGATCAAGCTCGTCACCGAGAACCCGGCAAAGACCGCGAAGCTCTTGGCACGGCAGTCCCCGTGCGCCGACTGGAAGGGCGCGGACGTGATCGGCCACGTGCTCGGCGGCACGAAATCGGTCCAGTCGGCCGCGACCAAGGGAGTCATGCCCACGGTGTGGCCGAAGCCGGGTGCCGACCCCGCAGGGGCCTGGGCGAAGCTCCGCGATCAGACCCTTGAGGCACTCGATCAGCCTGACGTGCTGCAGAAAGTGGCCCAGACATTCTTCGGCCCGATGCCGGTCGACTCGTTCATTTCCTTCATGGGCAGCGATCTGCTCGTGCACACGTGGGATCTCGCTCGCACCGCCAAGGTCGACGAGCGCCTCGACGCCCAGCTCTGCAAGAGCGTGCTAGCCGTCTGGAAGTCCCTACCCGATTCGATGCTCCGCGGCCCGCATGTCTTCGGACCGGCGGTGAAGCCCGCGAAGGGTGCCGATGCTCAGACCCGCATGCTGAACTTCCTCGGTCGCATCGCGTGACCGACCGGCTCAGGGCAGCCGACCCAGGCTGCTCTGCGCGAAGCGTCTCCCGGTAATAGTCTGTGCACCTATCATCGCCAAAGCGATGGTGGTGATCGCCGCTATCGCATCCACCGCATCACCGGCGAACGCTGCTCCGCATCCGATGGCGATCACGGCAATCCGCTCGAGAGCGATCCCACCCGCGGTCCTCGCTTTCACAACGACGAGCCCGCCGGTGAAGAGGACCACGGACGCCGCCAGCATCCACCGGTCGGCATGGTCAAGTGGGTCTCCCGGCTGCACCACCACATGCTTGGCGACGACGGCGTAGAACACGACGCCGAGCACGATTGCAAAGTGCGTGAACGTATACGCGTCGCGCGCATACCGTGCCCGGTCGTTGCCCTGCAGCCGGGACAGGTTGGCCTCACAGGCTCGGGGGACGAAGGCGAAATACACCCACCACAGCGCTGCGGCAAGGAACACGCACGCGATCACCGTGACGACAAGTTCCGTTGTGAGGTCCTCACTCCCGAGCTTGTCGGTGACCTTCGCTCCGATTGCGACGAGCACCTCGCCAAGCGAGATGATCATGAACAAGCTGTGACGCTCGGAGAAATGACTGGGGTTGATCGACCAGGCCGAGGTCTCATCATTTCGACGACGAGCACTGTTGAGCGCACCTCCGACGCCGACGAGGGCAGCGGCGATCCACCACGATGTCCGAGCATCGCCGGCGGTGTTCGCGCCGATGGCCACCAGGACGGGCGAGCCCATGGCGAGCGGGGCGAAGCGGAGCCACGCCGCCCGTTGGGGCGCGTCGCGCCATGCAGCCTGTCCCTGAATTGCGATCATCCACGCCTGGGCGATCAGATACGCCACGGCGAAGAGCATGCCGGTCGATCCATACGCCGAAGGGATGCCGATCGCCATCAGCAATGCCGGCGGGATCGATCCGAGAACGGCGGTTCGTCGGGGATGCCCGCTTCGTTCGAGGTCGAGCACGGTACCGGCCCACACGTACTGCGACCACAGCCACCACACCAGCCAGGCGATCAGCACTCCGCGGCCGACTCCGGCCCACGTGAGCTCGCCGGCAATCAGCGAGGTGACCTGGGTGATGGCGAACACGAAGACCAGATCCACGAACAGTTCGAGGTTGCTGGCGTGGCGCTCCTCCGTGACGTCATCGGCCTCTGAATTCACGTTTGTGTCACCCCTTGAAGCGTTTCGCTGCGCCCATCTGCTTGCGGACGGCCCGGCTGATGTAGATCGCACTGAGGGCAATCGTGCCGATCAGGATGTAGCGGGAATATCGGTCGTTGAAGCGCAGGATCGGCTGGATGGCCCCATCGAGCTGGGAGGAGAAGACCCGCAGGCCGATGACGAGGATCGTCGTGCCGATGATGTTGAGGCTGAAGAACTTGCGTGGGTTCATACCGGCGGCACCCGCGAGCACGCAGATGATCGGTCCAGCGAAGAACAGCGCCATCACTGTCGACGCCTTCAGGAAGAGATCGCGCGTCTTGTCGATCGTCGGCTTCCCGAGGGTGTCCTCGAAGAACCCGATGGCTCGGTCACCGAAGTACCAACCGAGCATGAAGTACACCGGATCCGAGGCGAGCAACCGGGGGATGCCGACGGCGAAGTACGGCAGGAGATCGATCCGCGACGCCGTGAGGATGAACCACCGATAGCGCGGTGCCAACGCGAGAAGCGTCAGGGGGTGGTTCTTGAGTAGCTCGGGGGCGGCGCCGCCGGCGGCCAGGCCGAGTATGTAGAGACCGATGACGACCGCCAGGAGCACGGGACCGAGCCATTTCGCCGGCGTTCGGCGGAGAGTTCCGCCAGCGATGTCGGTCACCGTTTTGTCGCTCATCTTGCCTTCGACCCTATCGGTCTGCCTGCCCTGTCGGGCGCGATCACCTACGCTGGCCAGCGACCGACGCGTGGCTCCCACGCCGCCGACCGCCTCCGCCCATGACTTCTTCCCGGTCCTCGACCCGTTCACGCGTCGCCTTCGCCGCGCTGCTGATCCTGCTTTTCGGATTCGCCTTCGGCGGTGCTTACGTCTTCCGGCAGCGTCAGCTCGACGAGACCGTCGTTTCCGTCGATTCCGGGCCGGCGACGGACACCACGACACCACCGGAGACCACGACACCGCTGGCTGTCGATTCGACGACCCCGGCCGATAGCACGGTGCCGGTCGAAACGACCTCGCCGCCCAAGGCCACCAGCGCGCCGGTCACCACCCGTCCACCACGTGAGCTGTCGCTGTCCACGGATGGCACGCAGTTCCAAGCGGCGAGCGATCGTGCGCTCTGGGACGACGCCGTCGGCTGCGACAGCATCGCCACCCAGACGGGCGCAGCAAGCGACTGCGATCGGCTCTCCATCGGCGGCGTGAACATCGCGTGGGTGCTCGACGCCGGCGGCGGTGCCACGGTGTTGCAGAACGATCCCGGTGCCGACGAGCCCGGCACGTGGAACGTGGAGCTCGAGACGGGTTCGACGCCGACCCGCCGTCCCCTGATCACCGACGTCACCGGTGACGGACAGCCGGAGCTGCTGTTCGGGTTCCGATCCGACGCCTCGCTCATGGTGGACGTCGTGGAGATCCGCGACGGCAACGCAGGAGTTGTTCTGCACCTCGATCTTCCCGCCGGACGGGTCAGTGCAGGCGACGGGCAGATCGACGTCTGGCAGAAGAACGATGCCGGCTCCTTCGAGCACTGGACCGTCACCCGCAACAGCGGCCGGTGGACGAAGGACGGTTTCGAGCGGACGACGTCGGCGCCGGCCGGGAACCTGTAACCCGACGAACGTCCCCGGTTGGCCGACGCCAGCCGGTCAGTCGTGTCGCCGGCTGAGCGCAAGGTTGAGGCCGACGCCGACCATGGCGAGACCGCCGAAGCCCGACATCATCGACAGTCGCCTGGGTGAGCGCGCGAACCAGTTGCGCAATGACCCGGCGAGCATGCCGTAGGTTCCGTCCGAGAGTGTGGCGACGGTCTGGAACATGACCGCCAGTGCGAACATCTGCAGTGTGACGTGGCCCCTGCTTCGGTCGACGAACTGCGGAAGCGCAGCACTCGCGAACACGATCACCTTCGGGTTCGTGACACCGACGACGAAGCCTTCGCGCAGGATCCGTCGGAGCGGTTTGGGCTCGGCTCCGCTCAGGGTCGCCTGGGTGAGCTCGTGGCGATGACGGAACGCCTGCACGCCGAGGTACACGAGGTAGGCCGCGCCCACGAGTTTCACGATGTCGTACGCCGTGATCGACCGTTCGACGATCGTTCCGAGACCGAGGGCGACGAGCGACATCTGCAAGAACGCGCCGGCGCTGTTGCCGAGCACTGTCGCGAGTGCCGTGCGCCTCCCGTAGGCGACGCCACGACTGATCACGAACAGCACGCTCGGACCGGGGATGACCAGGATCACGAGAGCGGTGAGGAAAAACTCCGGGAGACGTTCGAGCGGCGGCACGAGGGATCACCCTACTGAGTCGACGTCCAGCGGGCTTCGGAACTTTTGTAGCTCCCAACGCTACGGATCTTCCAAATCCTCCGAGCAGTCAGGTCAGATCGCGATGAGCACGAGCGCGGCGATGGCGATGGCGAAACCTGTCAGCTGGAGGCGGGTGATCTTCTCGTGGTCGACGAACCGGGCGAGAACCACGGTGCTCGCCGGATAGAGCGAGACCAGCACGCCAGCGATGGCGACCTGTCCGGCTTGCGCGGAGAGGGTGGCGAACACGTTCGCAATCATGTCGGCCGCCCCTGCGGCGAGGGTGAGCCGGAGGGCCTTCCTGGGCACGATCGGCGCGACGCCTTGGCTCAGGGCCACCACGACCGCGAATGCGACGCCGACCGGCTTCGCAGCCACCAGCGGCCACACGCCGACATCGTCGCCGGCGCGGTCGAGGGCGACGACGAAGAGGCCGAAGAAGATTCCGGCGATGAACGAGGTCGCCAACAGTGACACGGACGGTCGGCGGTGATGGTCGTGGGCATCATGGGCGTCATCGCCTCCTCGGCTGATCAACGCGATGGCCGTGAGTGCGAGCGCAACGCCGATGGCGTGCGTCGTCGTAAGGCCTTCGCCGATGATGACGCCGGCCACCACCGGGACCACGGCACTCAGCACGGCAGTGATCGGCGACACGACGCTCATGGCGGCAAGGCTCAGGGCCCGGTACAGAAGCAGCAGCCCGGACGCGCCGCACACGCCGCCGAGTCCGCCGACGACGAGCGCCCGGGTCGTCGGCCCGCTCCCGCCGAGGAACGGCACCAGCGCCAGCACGAGAGCCCACCCGAAGACCTGCGAACTGGCGGTGACGCCAATGCTCGACGTGGTCCGTGATGCGCGCCCGCCGGCGTAGTCAGCGGACCCGTAGAACAGAGCACAGGTGACCCCGTAGATGAGCGTCAGCACGGGAGTGGGTGTTGGGAGAGAGGTTGCCCCCATATATGGGGGTCAAACACCTCCCAACGTCGTTGGGAGGTGGTCTGCCGCAGTTCGCTTGGGACTGCCACGGGGTGCACGTGGACGAGGGTACCCGGGTCTTCTTCAGGTGCCGGTGTAGCTCGGTGGGCGCTTCTCCAGAAAGGACTTCACGCCCTCTTTGTGGTCGTTCGTCTGGAACAGCTCGCCGAGCGTCGACGAGACCCACGTGCCGAGTTCTGCCCAGTCCGGGTCGAGCGCCCTGCGCAGCCCGGCTTTGAGGCGCTGTACGGCCAGCGGAGGATTGGCGGCGATGCGGTGTGCCAGGGCCAGCGCGGCGGGCAACAGCTCGTCATGGGGAACCACGCGTCCGACGAGTCCGATGCGCATGGCCTCCCCTGCGTCGATGACCTCGCCGGTGAAGAGCAGCTCCGCCGCCTTCTCGCGGCCGACGAGCGTGGCGAGTCGTCCGATGCCGGGGGCGTCGCTCACCAGACCGCGCAGGACGAACAGCTCACCGAATCTCGCCTTCTCGCTGGCAACTCGAAGGTCCGCCATGATCGCCAGTTCCATGCCCCAGCCGACAGCTGCGCCGTTCACCGCGGCGATCACCGGCACGTTCGTGTGAAGAAGGGCGTCTGCGGCAGGGGTGAGCTGTGGGCCGCCCCGCGCCGCCGAGCCCACATCGGGAGGACGGTCGCCACCTCCCATCACCTGGCGCACGTCGTCACCCGAGCAGAACGCCGGATCGGCACCGGTGATCACGACGCAACGTGCCGTCGTGTCGCGGATCGCGTGCTCGAGCAGCGCATACGTTCGATGGGTCAAGGCGTTGCGTACGGCGGGCCGATTGATGGTGAGGATCTCGACGTCACCGTCGCGTGTGACGATGAGTTCGTCGTCGTTGGCTGTTGTATGACTGTCGGTCTCCATGCGTCGATTGTTGCCGTTGCCGGCGCCGGGTGCACAGTGACGTAGAGCCTCAGGCCTCGTTCAAGGTGATGACGTTGAGCGGGCCGCGCTGCACGTCGGCGGTCACGCTTCGTCGAGTCCCATTGCGCCAGATGGCCGCTTCGGAGTCTGCTTCGAGGTTCTTGACCCATTGCGAGCCGGCGCGGAATGTGCTCACCGTGACCTGACGGCCGGCACGAAACGCAACGACGGGAACGGGGCGAACCGCCCCGGACCGCCGACCCGTCGTCTCGAGGACGACCAGTCCGAACCCGAGGGGGAGTGGCGAGCCGACACCTGACCGAACGAGGGGCACCACGAGGCGGTTCAGGGCGCGAAAACCGGAGGGGACGAGATCTCGAATCGACTGCACATCTACACCAACGCTTTTCGGACCGACGATGTTCCGATGTGGGGCCGACCGTGCCGAGCATCAGCGCGCATTTGTCACTGGTTGAGGCTGGCGCGGTAGTTCTTTGTATTGATCTTGTTGCCGCATCTCTCGGCCGAGCACCAACGCCGGGTTCCGGGACGGGACCTGTCGTGGAAGAGCAGTGAGCAATTGGGCCCCTCGCAGCGTCTGATGCGGCTCTCGCCGGAGGAGAGGAGGTCGACCGCGTCACCGGCGATGAGCGTGAGCCCGGCTGCGGTCTCGTGCCCGCGCCGCACTGCGAGGGTCTTCGTGCCATCGGGCCGCAGGCGAGCGGCCGCAGGTTCGGCCGCCGCCCATCGGTTGATGACGGTGAGGTGGCGCGGCCGCAGTGCGTATCCCACGACGGTGTCGAGTGCGGCGGCGTAGATGGCCTCGCGAAACTGACGAGCGGCGTCGAGTTCGCTTGGTGTGACACGCCCCGCCGGTAGCCCGACGGCGGACAGCCACACGGTGAGGTTCTCGGGCCGGGCGAGCAGATCCGTTGGGTGGACGGCCCGATAACGGAGCGTCCATGTGAAGTCGAGGCACAGACGACCGCCGAATTCGAATGCGACGTCATCCGAGGTGCGTTTCGCCTCGGGACGATGCTCGTTCATTCCGCCGTCGTCGTGAGCTGCAGCACGGCCTGGATCTCCAGGCACATGTTGGCCGGCAGCGACGTCACACCGACAGCGAGCCGAGCGTGGCGTCCGGCGTCGCCGAAGACCTCGACGAGTACATCGGACGCCGCGTCGATCACCCGGGTGTGCTCGACGAATTCCGCCGTTGCGTTCACCACCCCGTTGACGCTCAGAACTCGTTCGACGCGATCGAGTGTGCCGAGTGCGCTGCGGATCGTGGCCAGCATGTTGATCGCTGCCGAGCGTGCCGCTTGGCGAGCCCGCTCCGTGTCGACGTCGAGACCCACCTTGCCGGTGTACAGGCTCGTGTCGGGCGTCGTGGTGCCGAAGTGACCGCTCGTCCAGAGCAGGCCGTTGTTCGGCACACAGGGCACGTACTGGCCGAACGCGGGCAGCGCTTCGGGGAGCACGATCCCCGCCGAACGCATGCGCTGTTCGTGGGTCGCAGGCTTTTCATCAGTATGCATAGGTGCGATTGTGACAGAGGTTTAACCTCTGTTGCAATGTCGAGGCGAGTCGCCATTCGGTCGTCTCGCCTCGCTCGACGAGCGCTGGGTCTGCGCGAGCGCTCCGGCAGTAGGGTCGGACCGTGATCGCACAGCGTCTTGACGAACTCGGCCTGGTCCTACCTCCGGTGTTTCCTCCGGCCGGCTCCTACCTGGGTTGCGTCGTCGACGACGACCTCGTGTACGTCGGCGGCCATGGGCCGGTCAACGGCGGCGACATCATCCGCGGCAAGGTTGGGGCGACGGTGTCGCTTGCCCAGGCGCAGCTCGCTGCCCGCATGACAGCGCTGTCGATCCTGGCCACACTGCATGCCGAACTCGGTTCGCTCGACCGGATCGAGCGGATCGTGAAGGTCTTCGGCATGGTCAACGTGGCGCCTGGCTTCAACCAAACCCCCGCAGTGATCGACGGCTGCTCGGACCTGCTCATTGACGTGTTCGGTGAGCGGGGTCGGCACACTCGCAGCGCCGTCGGACTGGCCGAACTGCCCTTCGACATCGCCGTCGAGATCGAGCTCATCGCCCGAATCCGTCCGCTCTGAGCGTCCGTCCGACCCGCAGAGCGATGCCAGCGACCGACAGGTAGGTTCTCGACCCGCCGGTGAGCGTTCCACTCACGGTGTGGCCGGCAGCGCCCGACGCAGTCGAGGCCGCACACTCCCTGGCGGCGAAGACCCATCGCCTGCTGAAGAACTCGAACGA
>JANPFX010000217.1:0-5948 GCA_031423635.1 Acidimicrobiia bacterium
GTGGCAGTTCGCGTGCCTCGAGCGCGACGTCGCCGAACCCGGTCAGTACGTCGTGCTCAACATCGCCCGCGAGTCGATCCTCGTCTCGTGCACTCAGGACGGCGACGTGGCCGCTCACTACAACGTCTGCCAGCACCGCGGTGCGCGCGTCATGGTGAACGAGCGTGGCTGCGAGCAGCACTTCACCTGCCCGTACCACGGCTGGAGCTACCGGTCCGACGGCCGTCTCGTGGTGGTGCCGGACAACAACCGGTTCCCCGGTGGGGTGAACCGGACCGAGCGCTCCCTCAAGCCCGTGCGCGTTGGACGCGCGCTCGGGATGGTGTGGATCTGCATGGACCCCGCGGCCCCGTCCCTCGAGGACTTCCTCGGCCCGATGGTCGACATCATCGGGCCGTACCGGCTCGACACGATGACGTTGGTTGCCGATCAGACCGTGGGCCTTGGGTGCAACTGGAAGGCGGTGTTCGACAACTTCCAGGAGCTGTACCACGTCGAGCACATCCACCCGCAGCACCAGCTCCTGTTCGACTGTCCGACCGCGCAGATCCACCTCTTCGGCCGGGGGCACACCGGAGTGGTCATCGACGGCCACACGCTCAACAGCCGGATGGCGATCGCCGAGGACCCGAACTTCTTCCAGGTGCGCCAACTCCGCATGTTCGGCGCCGACCCCGATGAGTACACCGGGCGGGTGCTCGACATCCGTAAGGACATCCAGAAGCTGCGCCGCGAGGCAGGGCCGCGCCTCGGGTGGGATTACGGGCCATTCACCGACGAGCGGCTCACCGACATCGAGCAGTACAACGTGTTCCCCAACACGATGATCACGATCCAGCCCGACGACGCACTGATCGTTCGGGTTCGACCGCATCCCACCGATCCGAACTGGTGCTACTTCGACAAGCTCACCTTTCACCGCCAGCCGGATCCGGAGGTGGCGCGTCGGGCCGGGGTGCCGTTCGAACCGTGGAGCGAGACGGACCTCGCGCCGGTCCCGCGTCCGGAGCACGACGAGTTCACCCAGGAAGACATCATCGCGGGCCGCAAGACGATGACGATCACGATCGACCAGGACGTCCACTACATCCGCGATGTGCAGGCCGGCCTGCACTCACGGGGTTTCGAATCGCAGATCCTCTGCGATGACGAGGTGCGGATCCAGCACTACCACGACTGGCTCGACCACTGGATGGAAGTGCGATGAACTACACCGCACAGCAACTCTCGGACCGGGAGCAGATCCGCGACGTCGCCCTGCGGTACTGCCGAGGTGTGGATCGTCTCGACCCTGACTGCATGAAGTCGGCGTACTGGCCCGATGCGATCGACGACCACGGCAACTTCGTCGGCAACGCCCACGAGTTCGCGGATCACTGCATGGTCGCCCACCTGCGCTGGAAGTGGACGATGCATTCGATCTACAACCACCAGATCGACCTCGACGTCGACGGGGTCCACGCTCGGGGTGAGATGTACAACATCACGAACCTGTGCCGGGCCGACACCGGTGCCGTCGACACCTGGTACGGCCGCTACCTCGACCGCTACGAGAAGCGCGGCGACGAGTGGCGCATCATCCATCGGGTCTGTGTGCACAACGGGACTCAGACCCAGCACGTCGAGCCGATGGCCATTGCGACTGCCAAGTTCCGTGACGGCTCGTTCGACCGCCCGTCGGGCGGCCGACCCATCGGCCCTGATCTCTAAAGGAGCAACCCATGGCGACACCGACGTGGCTCGGACCGATCCGCCAGACCGCCTTCGTCGTGACCGACATCGAGGCGGCCGCCCGTGAGTGGGTCGACGTCCACGGTGTGGGGCCGTGGTTCCTCTACAACATCGACATCCCGGGGACGCAGTACCGCGGCCAAGAGGCGCCGATGCGCGCCCGCATGGGTCTGGCCCAGAGCGGGGGCCAGCAGATCGAGCTGATCCAGCCCGATCCCGAGGTGCCCTCGATCTACAACGAGTTCCTCGCGTCCGGCGGTACGGGGGTCCATCACGTCTGCTACTGGGGCGACCTCGACCGCTCCGTTGCGCACTTCGTCGCCCAGGGAGCCGACGTCGTGCAGCGCGGGGTGACCAGCGCAGGAAACGGGTTCGCGTACGTCAGCGGCAGCTGCGGACTTCCGTATCTCGAGTTCGTCGACCCGCAGGGCCAGATGAAGGCGTTCTTCGATCTCATCGCCTCGGCGGCCGAGGCCTGGGACGGCTCACAACCGATCCGGGGCTGATCACGACGGGGCATCCGGGGCCATTGCAATCGCACCGATTTACGTGGCCGTGATCAGACTCGACCACCGACTCGCCCTCGAGTTCGGCTACCGCGTTCCCTGGGACGAGGAACACACGCTCGGTGCGCGGGTCAGCGACGGCGAGCTCATCGAACTGAACGGCTCCGTCCTCGAACCCCGAGGTTTCGCCCCCGGACGAGCTGGTTCCGTCCCCAGCGATGAAGGGGGCTTCATCGGCGCAAGCACCGGTGACGATCATGTGCTGCGCGGCGCGTCCGGTACGGATACAAGTCGTCGATCAACGCAGCGGCGCGATGCTTGGCGGACGGCCGAGAATGGCACCGCGAGAGATTCGGCGCGGTAGGCCGCGGGTCAGCCGTCGCGTCATCTGATCGTGCGCACGAATGGGTCGGTACCGAGCAGAGAGCGGACGACATCATCGGCCAAGCGGTCTTCCGGGCATTCGATCGTCGTGGGTGAGCGCAGTGGGGCTCCGGGGGCTTCGTCGTAGGGCGTCGTCGCGATAGTCACGAATGAACGGGCTTCGGCGGGTGCCTTCGTCACACCCGTCTCGAGCACGTCACCTCCCGGGACCGGAACCGAAGCACCCGCGCCGAAGCCCTGGCGGATCCCGGCGACCAGGAACGACCCTGACACCGCTGCGGTGCGCTCCGTGCAGTCGATCTTGGCGATCGACGCGCCGACCCGACGCGCGTGGCGGGCGACATCGAGCGTGGCTTCGAGGGGACCCGCGGCGCTGTAGTAGCGCTTCTGGATGTACCCGTCGACGGTCCGGTTCTCGAGGAGGTTGCGGAACGATCCCACGGTGATGGTCTGAGCCTGGAGCGCTCCGCGTGGATTCGTCGCATACAGCCCGTGGGCGCGCACCGACTCCGCGGCCATCTTCGCTTCCGTGGACGTCGAGCGCAGACCACAACCCGAGGCAGGAATGGCAACGAGGATGGCAACCATCACCCGGTGCCACGGCCCTCGAAGACGACTGCCGGACGTCATCCTTCCAGCATGACGTGTCGCGGTCGGGTGCACGTCGTGATCGATGAACGCTCGAAAGCGTGACCCGAAACCCGTGACGTTGGTTCGGGTCCTTTCCGATGTCTCTCGCGACGTCACATGGCGCGTTCGGACGTGTGTTGCCTCAGGACATCGGAAACGGGTGTAGCGGGTCACAGGAAACCTCGACTGCGCGATCAGCGACAGCCTCTTCCACTGGGAATCACAAGGCAACACCGCTACAAACAGCGACACCGGCCAGCGCTATATCCACCACGCCGAGCAAGGGGTCAGCATGGTGCTCTTCGTGCGTCAAGCCAAGACCGACAGCACCGGCCGCACCACGCCTTACTCCAACGTCGGCACCACCACCTACGTCGAGCACCGCAACGAACGACCGATGCAGGTGACGTGGCACCTCGACCGACCCCTCCCGGGCGACACGTTCGCCAGCTACCGCGCGGCCATCGCCTGAGGTCTTCGCATTCGATCTGGTTGAGCGGCCAGTTCCACCGCGCGATCAGCGCACACACCCCGATGGATTCGTGTTCGATCCGACTGGTTCCGTGTCCTCGGAGAACTCGAGTGACTCGAGCGCCTTCGCGGTCGCCATGAGATGGCCGAGCCCCGCGTGCGCTTGAGCGCGTTCGGCGAACGTGAGCGGCGCTCCCACCTCGCTCGAGACTGCGGCAGCGATGTCTCCCAGCCGTACCTTGTTCGCTTCGATGATCCTGCCGAGGAGTGCCAACCGCTCCTCCTTCGTCGTCGGCGAGAACGTCACAGACGCCGCCTTTGCCGCTGCCACGGCCCGATCGACGTCGGATTGCTCGCCCAGTGCGATGGTCGCAACGACTCCTTCCGTAGCGGGATTCACCACGTCGTGGGTTCGGGAGCCCGACGCGTACGTCCAGGTGCCGTCGATGTGGAACTGTCGCAGGTGCGAATCGCTCGTGGTGTGCGGCTAGGCAGTCGCAGCGATCTGCGACGAATCGTCAACGGGGCTGTGATGTCGGCGCAGATGCACGGGACCCCAGAGGCGTGTCCGGGAGACTGATGGGTGAACTGGCTTCACTCAGTGACGGGAATCACCGAACTAATCACGCTGAGTGTTTGACGCTGGCCTCACGGATGGGCAAGACTTCCAAATGTGAACGCCTCGTACTACGAAGCCAGCGCTCCCTCGCGTGCGAACGACGACGTGAGGGCGGCCGGCCCAAGTTTCGCCGCCCGCGTGCGGGCTTCGCTGCCTGCTGCCCTGAGTTCTCGGTCGAGGACGGCGAAAGCGGCGATCTTCAGCGTACTCGTCGCCGTGCTCTGGGTTCCCGGTGGCTCCGCCAGTGCCGCGCCGGGCTGCGCCAGTCGTGTCCTGAACATCGTGGCGCACGAAGACGACGACCTGTTGTTTCTGAACCCGGACGTTCGGGCCGACCTCGTTGCCGGCAAGTGCGTGCGCACGGTGTTCGTGAACGCCGGCGACAACGCCGATCCCAGGGGGGCGGCGTACTGGATGACCCGAGAAGGCGGGCCGAGGGCCGCCTACGCTCAGATGAGGGGCGTTGCCAACAACTGGACCGTCAGCGACCTCGGCATTCCGAATCACCCGGTACAGCTCCACACCCTGAACGGGGATCCGAACGTTTCTCTGGCGTTCATGCGCCTACCGGACGGTTTCGTCGATGGCCGATTTCCCAGTGCCTTGGTGAAACTGTACCGGGACGAACTCGCTTCGACCGCAGCGCTCGACAGCACCAGTAGCTACACGAGGGCAGGGCTCATCGAGGCGCTCGCCAGCATCATGAATGGCTTTTCTCCGGATGTGATCCGCACGCAGGACTGGAGCCTTCCTCTGCAATACGTGAACGGGCCTCAAGCGGATCACATGGACCACGTGGCTGTCGCATATTTCGTGAAAGACGCAAACGAACGGTACCAGACACCGCACACACTGAGCGGTTATATCGACTATTCGATTTCCAATCTGCCTGCGAATCTCACTCAAACCGAGACAACACAGAAGACCGCCACCTTCGAAACTTACGCGCCTTTCGACGACCTCTTATGTTCGAATCCATCCACCTCTCCCTCGTGTGGGATAGCCCCCTGGTTGTCTCGGCGGTACACCCTGGCTCCCATACTGACGCCGACCCGCAGTCGTTTCACCCCGTTGGCGCCTGCTCGAGTGTTGGACACGCGAACCGGTAATGGGGCCCCCGCTACCAAGCTCACCGGCGGACAGGTGCTTCAACTGCAGATCACCGGTCGAGGTGGAGTCCCAGCGGGAGCCACAGCCGCAGTAATCAACATCACCGTGACCGAACCCGACGACAACGGCCACATCACCGCATACCCCTGCGACCTTCCCACACCCACAGCATCCAACCTGAACTTCAGAGTCGGTCAGACGATCGCGAACCTCGCCAACGTCCGCCTCGATGCTGCCGGCAAAGTATGTCTCTTCGCCCTGGCCCCAACACACCTCGTCGCCGACGTCGGCGGATACTTCTCCCCCTCGGGTTCGCTCTTCACTCCCGTGGCACCTGCTCGAGTGCTGGACACCCGAACCGGCAATGGGGCCCCCGCCACCAAGCTCACCGGCGGACAGGTGCTTCAACTGCAGATCACCGGTCGAGGTGGAGTCCCAGCGGGAGCCACAGCCGCAGTAATCAACATCACCGTGACCGAACCCGACGACAACGGCCA
>JANPFX010000218.1:0-23899 GCA_031423635.1 Acidimicrobiia bacterium
GGAGTTCCTCGGCGACGCGGTGCTCGGGTTGGCGGTGACCAACCACATCTACCGGAAGTACCCCGGGCTTCCTGAAGGCGACCTGGCCAAGCTGCGGGCCGCCGTAGTCAACGCGCAGAGCCTCGCTGAGGTCGCCGATGACCTCGGGCTCGGCGACCGGTTGCTGCTCGGTAAGGGCGAGGACGCCACGGGTGGCCGGACGAAACCGTCGATCCTGTCCGACGCACTTGAAGCGGTGATGGGCGCGGTCTACCTCGACGGCGGCTGGGAACCGGCGGAGCAATTAGTGCTTCGTCTCCTCGGCGATCGTATTCACGATGATTCCTCGGGACCGGGTGGAGGCGACTACAAGACCCGGCTCCAGGAACTCGTCGCCCGACGCTTCGAGCAGTTGCCGAGCTATCGCGTCCGGGGTGATGGGCCGGATCACGCCAAGTCGTTCGTCGCTGAAGTGTTTGTCGCCAGCGTTCTCCGGGGCACCGGGGAGGGGCGCTCGAAGAAGCAGGCGGAGCAGGCCGCGGCGCGCGTCGCCTGGAATGCCTTCGAGTCCGGCGAGGCCACGGTCTGAGGCTCCGGCGCTCGCCGCCGTCGATCCCCGCGTGTGATGCCTGAGCTTCCCGAAGTCGAAACGCTTCGACGTGATCTCGAACGGTCGGTTCGTGGCGCCACCATCGTGACGACCACGCTCGGGCGCTTGCGGTCGGTCCGTCGATACGACGACCCGCAACGGTTCGTCGCACAGACCGAAGGTGTTGCGTTCGCCGCGTTCGGCCGGCACGGGAAGTATCTGTATGCGCACCTATCGTCTGGTGAGACCCTCGTCGTGCACCTACGGATGAGCGGACAGATGCGCCTTGTCGAATTCGTTGACGCTCCTCTCGTTGCGCACACGCATATCCGCTTCTCCCTGGGCGACGGACGCGAGCTCCGCTTCATCGACCCGCGGACGTTCGGCGAGATGTGGGTGACCTCCGACGATGTCCCGGAGCTCGGTCACCTCGGTCCCGACGCCCTTGTCGCCCTCGAGGACTCACGAGGCTTCCGCGACTCTCTGCGTCACCGACGGTCCGCCGTGAAGGGTGTGCTCCTCGACCAGGCAACGCTCGCCGGGGTCGGGAGCATCTATGCCGATGAGGCCTGCTTCGTCGCCGGTGTTCGGCCGACCAGGTCGTCGGCGACGCTCACCCGTCCCGCCGTCGAACGTCTTCGCGTGGCACTGCTCACGGTGCTCCACGAGGGCATCGAAGCCCGGGGATCGACGCTCGGCGACGGGCAGTATGTCGATCTGTGGGGAGAGCCGGGCGCGTACGGGGCCGGCCACCGGGTCCACGCTCGAGCCGGCCAGGGTTGTCCCCGGTGCGGCGCCGTTTTGCGACGGGTGATCGTCGCCGGTCGCTCGGCGGTGTTCTGCCCGAAGTGCCAGCGCTGAGCTGGGGTTATCCCCGTTCGCAACAGGGTTTTCCACAGGTCCGTCCTCGTCATCCCCAGGATGGTCAACATGTTGGGTTGTGGAAGGCTCTCCCGCTGAATGTTCCTCAAATCCCTGACTCTGAAGGGCTTCAAGTCCTTCGCGGAAACGACGCAGATCGAGCTCGAACCCGGGCTCACGGTCGTCGTCGGCCCGAACGGGTCCGGGAAGTCGAACATCGTCGACGCCGTCGCCTGGGTGCTCGGTGCCCAGGGCGCCCGCACGATCCGGTCGAACAAGATGGAAGACGTCATCTTCGCCGGCACCTCGAAGAAGGCGGCGCTCGGCCGCGCCGAAGTCACCCTGACCATCGACAATCACTCCGGTCGGATCCCGGTCGATCTCCCTGAAGTCACGATCACCCGCACGCTGTTCCGGACCGGTGAGAGCGACTACGCGCTCAACAACGTTCCGTGTCGCCTGCTCGACATCCAAGAGCTGCTCTCCGATTCCGGAGTCGGTCGTCAACAACACGTCATCGTCAGCCAGGGCCAGCTCGCGGCCATCCTCGATTCGCGGCCGGAAGACCGCCGATCCGTCGTCGAGGAGGCGGCCGGCATCCTCAAATACCGGAAGCGCCGTGAACGCGCGCAGCGGCGTCTCGAGGCGACCGAGGCCAACGTCGTGCGCCTCAACGACGTCCTACGGGAGATTCGGCGAACGCTTCGACCACTTGAACGGCAGGCTGAGTCGGCGCGTCGTCACGAGCAGATGAGCCTCGAGCTGTCGGCGATCCGTCTGCATGTCGTCGGACGCGAGTTTGCCGGGCTCCGCGTCCGCGCCGAGACCGGGGCCCGGGAGAAGTCCGAGTTCGCGACGCGGGAGGCGGCATTGCGAGCGGCGCTTTCGCGGCTCGACGCCGACGTTGCCTTGGCAGAGGCCGATCTGTCGGTGTTCGGCCAGGGCGGGGCAGCCAGGGCCGAGGGCGTCGACGACCCGTTCGCGGGCGAGGACATCAACGACGCGCTCACCCGCGCGGAATCGCTGTACCAGAAGGCCCGGGGCCAACTGGCGTTCCTCGGGGAGCGCCGCCGTTCGATCGAGCGCGACCGGAACGCCTTCCTCGACCAGGGTGTGGTGGAGACGCTGTCGTCGGAGGCGGCGCGACTCACCGTTGAACTCGACGAGGTCGAGCGCATCGCCTCCGACCTGCCGCCTCGATTCGACGAGCTTGACGATCAGGAGGTTGCGCTCTCGACTGCGCGTAGCGACTTCCTGGAGCAGTGGGGCGCCGACACCGACGACGGAGATCGGGAAGGACCAACCGCGGCGCAGGTCCGCGGCGAGCTGAACGGCGCCCGGTCCGCGGCGGATCGTACGCGCGCTGAGCGTTCTCGTATCGACGGGCGCCACGTCGTGCTGAGCGACCGCGTCGGCCGACTCGACGAACAGACCGCCAAGCTCGAGGCCGACCTACGGGAGTTGTCGGCCATGGTCGGCGAGGCCGGGGGAGATTCCCCGAGGGAGGCTCCCGCTGTAGCCGAGGCCACGGCGTCTCGCGTCGAGGCCGAAGCAGCGCTGGCAGACATCGAAGCATCGGTCACAGAGGCGGAGGCGTCACTCCGTCAGGCCGAGGGTGAACGGCGGGCCTGGCAGGCCCGACTCGACGCTCTCACCGCCGCGCTGGACGAGGCGCGTGCCCGAGCCGGCGCCAAACGACTCGCCGGTCTCGACGGGATCGTCGGCACGCTGCTCGATCTCGTGGACATCGATGCCGGCTGGGAGTCGGCGTTCGAGGCGGCGATCGGCGAGGCCGTGTCGTCGGTGGTCGTCGCCGACGCCGAGGCAGCGCGTGCGGCGCTTGCCCGACTGCACGATGGCAGGACGACCGGGGCCGTGCTCGCCCTTGGTGCGGTCCTCGGCACCACCGATGGCGGCCCGGTCTCGGTCGTCGGTGGCTCTTCCGTCCGCTCCCACGTCCGCTCGTCGCACCCGGCGGTGGGCCCGCTCCTCGACGCGTTGCTGCGGTCCGCGGTGGTCGTCGACGGTGCGTGGACCGAAGCACTCGACGTGGCGCTGGCCAACCCGGCTGCCGTTGTCGTCACCCGCACTGGCGACCGATTCAGCGTGGCCGGGTGGCGTGCGGGAACCGGCTCGTCCGGCGCGACCGGAGCCGCCCGCGAAGAGGCGTCGGCAAACGCGTCTTCGGCCGCTCGCGATGCGGCAGCGGCGACAGCCGCCCTCGAAAAAGCCCGTGCCTCGCTGGCGGCGGCGCGTCAAGGGGCCGCCGATGCCCGCGTCATCGAGCAGGAGCGCCTCGGCGAGCATCAGCGGCTCGTATCCACGCTCGCGTCGTTGCGCGCGGCCCAGCCCCGCCTGATCACCGATCGGGCTGAGGCCGCCGCAGAGCTGGAGAGCTTGCACGCTCAGCGCCTCGAACTCACCGAGCGCCTGGCCGCTGACGAAGATCGGACGGAACGCCTTGAAGCGTCGCTACCGGCCCTGGTCGCCGCCGAGGCCGAGATCTCGGCCCGCCAGGCCGCCCGGCGCGAGGCGGCGCAGCGCCTCGACGCCCGGACGGCTGCCGTCGCCGCGCTCCGTCGCGAGCTGGAGGTGCAGGCCGCCGGGATCGAGGAGCGGCGCCGGATGCTCGGCTCACGGCTCGACGAGATCGAGACCCGTCTCGCGCACCTTGTCGAAGAGCGCGAGCAGGCCGAAGCCCGTCGTCGCGAGCTCGATCATCTGGCGGAGCACACCGAGTCGTTGCACGCCATCGTGATGGAGCGAGCCGAGCAACTCGAGGTCGGGATCGTGGCGCTGCGGGAATCACGTCGCCGTCAGAACGAAGCCGCTCGCGCCGCATCCGGCAAGCTCGACATCCTCCGCAAGGAACGACATGCCGCCGAGCAGGAGCTGGGGCAGCTGCGCGAGCGCATCCAGCGGGCCGAGATCGACCACGCGGAGACCCGTCTTCGCCTCGAAACGCTGCTCGCCTCCATCCGGCGCGAGTTCGACGTGGAGCCCGACGTCGCCGTTGCGGCTCCGTGCCCGCCCATGCCCGACGCCGCCACCTCACCAACGACTCGTGCCCGCGACCTCGAACGCGACCTTCGCCTCCTCGGCCCGATCAACCCGCTCGCTCTCGAGGAATTCACCGCGTTGCAGGAGCGGCATTCGCTGATCGAGAGCCAGCTCGATGACGTGAAGGCCACCCGTCGAGATCTTGTCAAGGTGATCAAGGCGATCGACGACGAGATCGTCACGGTGTTCACCGCCGCCTATGCCGACGTCGAATCGAACTTCGAGCAGCTCTTCGCGACCTTGTTCCCCGGTGGGCACGGTCGCCTTCGTCTCACCGATCCCGACAATCGTCTGGAAACGGGCATCGAGGTGGAAGCCCGCCCGAGCGGCAAGAACGTCCGCAAGCTCTCGCTGCTCTCGGGCGGGGAACGCTCGCTCACGGCGATGGCATTCCTGTTTGCTGTGTTCCGGTCACGTCCGTCGCCGTTCTACCTGCTCGACGAGGTCGAGGCGGCCCTCGACGACGTGAACCTCCACCGCTTCATTGCGCTCCTCGATGAGTTCCGCGGCGAAGCGCAACTCCTCGTGGTGTCGCACCAGAAGCGCACCATGGAGGCCGCCGACTGCCTTTACGGCGTCACGATGCAGCCGGGTGGCTCGTCCAAGGTGGTCAGCGAGAAGATCGGCGCCCGCGCCTGATCTTGCGGCGGTTGCGCGTTCAGTGAGAAGAAGCGGTCGCCGTGTCGAGCGCGAGTCGGACCATCGACACGAGTCCGGTCTGACGTTCCTCGCTCGACATGACCTCGTGGTTGAGCAGGTGATCGCTGACCGTCGCCATGCCGAGGGCACGCGCCCCTTCGCGTGCGGCGATCGTATAGAGCGCCGCACACTCCATCTCCACGGCGAGCGTGCCGTGCTTGCCGAGGAGCTCGAACGTGCTGATGTCGTCGTCGTAGAAAGCGTCGCCGGTGAGGATCGGCCCGACGTGGTGGGCAATCCCAGCGGCAGCGGCAGTGTCGGCCGCAGCTCGTACGAGGTCATAGGACGCGGTCGCGGCGTAGTCGATGTCGTGGAAATACCGCCGGTTCATGTTCGATGTCGTATGTGCACTTAAGGCAATGATCACGTCCCCCAGCTTGACCGACGGAAGGATGGCGCCGCACGACCCGATGCGGATCGCCGTCTTCACGCCGTAGAACCTCATGAGTTCGGTCGTGTAGATGGAGATCGAAGGCATGCCCATGCCAGTTCCCTGGACGCTGACCCGGACCCCTTTGAAGGTGCCGGTGAAGCCGAGCATGTTGCGGACCCGGTTGTAGCAGGTGGCGCCGTCGAGGAAGTTCTCGGCGATGAACTGGGCGCGCAGCGGATCGCCCGGCAGCAGGACGATCTCGGCGATCTCGCCAGCGGCAGCTTCGAGGTGGGGAGTGGGAATGCTCACGTCGGCCACGCTATCGGCGCGGGCCGCGGATAGGCGTGAACCCGTCGCCCGACTGTTCGCCGCGTGAGCGGCGGCGGGGGAGCACTCGGAGGGCCCGTAGGCTCGTCGGCCGTGGAAGTGCTTCTGATCGGTCTGGTTGTTGCGGTGCTGGTGGTAGCGGTCGCCGGTGTGGCTGTCGTGCGGGCGCGCCGCCCTCGTGAGCTCCGGGCGGAGCCGCCCCGTCGGGTCGAACCAACCCGCCCGGTTCCCGTGCCGTCCGAGGCGGGAATCGATGCGGCCGAGGACCTGCTCCCTGTCGACGTCATCGACACGCCGGAGGAGCGGGCCTCTGCCACCCCGGAACCTACGGAGAAGCCGAGCTTCCGAGACCGGCTCAGCCGGGCCCGGTCGGCCCTCGGGGAAGCGGTCGGCTCGGTTCTCGGACGATCCAAGATCGACGCCGCGTCGTTCGACGACCTCGAGGAGGCGCTCTTGCTTGCCGATGTCGGTGTCGGCACCACGACCGCCCTGCTCGACGATCTTCGCAAGCGGGTGAAGTCCGAGTCGATCTCGACGTCGGAGCAGCTGATCGAGGCGCTCAAGTCGGATCTGAAGAAGCAACTCGTTTCGGCCGATCGCGGCCTGCGATTCGAGCCGGGTCGGCCCAACGTGTGGCTCTTCGTCGGGGTGAACGGCGTCGGCAAGACCACCACCATCGGCAAGGTCGCCAAGCAGCAGATCGAAGCGGGCCGGTCCGTCGTCGTCGCCGCCGGTGACACCTTCCGCGCCGCGGCCGCCGAACAGCTCGGTATGTGGGCCGAGCGCACCGGCGCCACGCTGGTCCGCGGAGCCGAAGGCGGCGACCCCGGCTCGGTGATCTTCGACGCCGTCGAGAAGGCCGCGTCCCGCAACATCGACCTTGTCCTCGGCGACACCGCAGGACGTCTGCAGACGAAGACGAACCTGATGGAGGAGCTCCGCAAGATCCGACGTGTGGCCGATCGCGAACCGGGGAAGGTCACCGAAGTCCTTCTCGTCCTCGACGCCACAACTGGGCAGAACGGCCTCGTGCAGGCCAAGCAGTTCGCTGATGTGGCCGACATCACCGGGGTGGTCCTGACCAAGCTCGATGGCACCGCAAAGGGCGGCATCGCCTTCGCCATTCAGACCGAGCTCGGCATTCCCATCAAGCTCGTCGGTCTCGGTGAAGGCGTCAACGACCTCGTGCCGTTCGACCCGGACGACTACGTTGATGCACTCTTCACGCCCTGATCGGTCTGCACGACCGAGATGATTCCCTACGCCGTTCTCGCTGCCATCCTCGTCTTCATCACCGCCGCGGTGATGATCGGACGCGAAACCCGTCGGCTCGACAACCTCACCCCCGAGCCGGTCTTCGACCTGACCGAGGCCGTTGTGTGGATCGAGGCACGCCTTCCCGATGAAGTACGCGCGCAGATCACCTATGGAGATGTTCGAGACATCGTCGACTGGCACCTGACCGATCTCGGCGCGCGGGGCGTCGCCACCTCGCTCGGACCCGACGGACAACCTGTCGTCGTCGGGAACGAGGACTCCGTCGATGCATTGGTGATGCGGATGCTGGCCCTCGGTCGTGACATCGAACCTGCTCACGTGAAGGCGGTGCTCGACGGAGAACTGAACTATCTCGTCGCCATCGGGGCGATCGGGCCGTCCGCAGACTCAACGACGTAAATTCCTGGCATCCACCCATCTCTGGTGGCAGTATGGCGACACCAGAGAAAGGAGGTGGTCCAAATTTCCGCTAGTCAACTGTTTGGGACCCTGGAGGTGGCTGGCCGCTAGTCGGCACAGCTGGACCCGCTGGCGAATCCAACGCCAGTCACCCTCACGCTCGCTGTTCGGATGCTGGTCCCCTCCGATGCCGTTGGCTCACGCGTGAGTCGTACCAGTGCAGTACTTGGGTCGGGAGCGCGCCTTCGGGTGCGCTCCCGATTCGCGTTCGATCGACCACGTATTCGAGATCGGCCCGGTGCCCCGTGCGAGACTGGACCAATGTCCGGCCGTCCCACCCGCTTCGAACACTTCCGCTACCTCGGCGACAAGCGCACCCAGGTCGTCTACGACCTCGATGACGCAGCCACGCCGAAGAACGTGATCGACGACATCGTCGAAACCGGGCAGGGCGCGACTTTCGGCCCCGACTCGTTGGCCGAGGCCCGCAACCGCAACTACAAGGCGTTCAAGCCCAAGCGCTGAGCCCGTCGATGGCGTTCAGACGACCGCTGTCGTACGCCGGTTGAAGACGGTCAAGGGTGCAGCCGGACGTCAGCGGGCCTTCGCGCCACCGCCCACCCGAAGGGTCTCGCCGCTGATCCACGATGCTCCGGGTGAGCAGAGGAACAACACCGCCGAGCCCATGTCCAGCGGCGTCCCCAGTCTCCCAAGGGGGATGTTCCACTGTGCTTCGACCCGGGCGAGATCGTCGTCGTTCTCGATGCTCAGTGCTTTGCGGAAGATCTCCGTCGGGACCACGCCGGGGGCGATGCCGTTCACGCGTATCCGGGGCGCCAACTCGGCGGACGCAGTTTGTGTGAGTGAGTTGACCCCCGCCTTCGACGCACCGTAGTGGCCGCTTCCCGGCACCGGTCCACTTCCGGCCCCGGAGGAGATGTTGATGATGGAGCCGCGTTCCATGTGCTTCGCCGCGGCGACGATGCCGACCCAAACCGCCGTGAGGTTCAAGGCGATGCAGTGGTCCCAGTCGGCCCGGCTCAGCTCGGTCATCGGGAGGCGAGCCGGTGAACCGCCGGCGTTGTTCACCCAGATGGTCAGTGCACCGAATGCGTCCTTTGCCGCGAGGGCGAGCGCATCGACGGCCGCATCGTCGGTCACGTCGGTGACGACGGCGATGGCGTCGCCGCCGTCGGCGCGGATCTGGCGGGCAACGGCCTCCACCTCTTCTTCGCGGCGGGCCGCGACCACGACCTTGGCACCGGCTGCGGCGAGCGTACGGGCGATGCCTTCACCGATGCCCCGCCCGCCGCCGGTGACCACGGCAACGTCGCCGGCAAGGGAGAAGAGCTCACTTGGACGCGGATACTCGGAAGTGAACGGTTGACTCATAGCGTTGCTCCTGTGGAGATGATTCGGATTGTTCCTGCGGATCCATCGTCCTCGACGACGGATCCATCAGCGATGCCCGTGCCCTCGCAGTCGAGCGAAACGGCGGCCGAACACGGCCGCGTCGACAGTCGAACGCAGAACTGATCGTCCGGTCAATTCCGTCGGGCGGGGTGACCGCCGCTCGTTGGTCAGGAGGCGCTCAGAGCGAGCGGGGGTCCGGGGCTTCGGTGTTGATGCCGGCTGCGGCGATGGCCTTGGCCACGCTCTCCGGCCCGACGCGGCCGTCGAGAGCAAGGGCGTGGAGCACACCGACGACGATGTGGGCGGCGTCGGTCTCGAAGTGGCGACGCAGCGCCGCCCGGGTGTCGGAGCGTCCGTACCCGTCGGTGCCGAGCACGTGGAAGCGCGACGACCCTCCGGGGACGAAGCGTGAGATCTGATCGGGTAAGGACTTCATGAAGTCGCTCACGGCCAGGATGGGTCCCGGCGAGTCGCCGAGCAGCGACGCGACGATGGAAGTGCGAGGTGCCTCGGAGGGGTGCAGACGGTTCCACCGTTCGGTCTCGAGTCCGTCCTCCCGAAGGGTCTTGTACGACGTGGCACTCCACAGCTCGGTGGCCACGCCGTAGTCGTTCGCGAGAATCTCGGCTGCCTCGGCGGCGGCGAGGTACGCGGTTCCGCTGAAGATGATGGTGGCGGTCGGCTGGTCACCGTCTCGCTCGGCGGGAGCCGGTCGGAAGCGGTAGAGGCCGCGGGTGATGTCGGCACTCGACACGTCGGCCGGTCGGGCCGGCATCACCATGTTCTCGTTGTAGAGCGTCACGTAATAGAAGACGTCTTCGGGGTCCGCCCCGTACATACGGCGGAGGCCGTCGGCGATGATGGCGGCGAGTTCGTAGGCGAATGCGGGGTCGTAGGTGACGATGTTCGGGATGGTCGACGCGAGGATGAGCGAGTGTCCGTCCTCGTGCTGGAGCCCTTCGCCGTTCAGCGTCGTGCGGCCGGCGGTCGCGCCGAGCATGAAGCCGCGGCCACGTGCGTCGCCGAAGGCCCAGGCGAGGTCACCGGTGCGCTGGAAGCCGAACATCGAATAGAAGATGTAGAACGGGATCATCGGTTGGCCGTGCGTGGAATACGCGGTGCCGGCGGCGGTGAACGACGCCATGGCGCCGGACTCCGTGATGCCCTCTTCGAGGATCTGGCCCGACTGGAGCTCGCGGTACGACAGCGCCATGCTGGAGTCGACCGGGTCGTACTTCTGACCGAACGCCGCGTAGATGCCGACTTCTTTGAACAGGCCGTCCATACCGAAGGTGCGGGCTTCGTCGGGAATGATCGGCACGACCTGCTTGCCGATGGTCGCGTCTCGCAGCATCGACCGGAGCATGCGGGTGAACACCATCGTGGTCGACACGGCCACCTTGCCGGACCCGCCGTCGAACTCGTTGAACACCGGTCCGTCGACGGGCGGCGTGTCGAGCGGCTTGGCGCGCACGATCCGCTTCGGGACGGACCCGCCCAGGGTACGACGGCGCAGCATCAGGTATTCGAGCTCCGCCGAGTCGTCGGCGAAGCGCACGTACGGCGGCTCGCCGTCGGCGATGTCGGAATCCGAGATGAGGTCTTCGAGGTGGAGACGTTCGCGCACCTCGAACAGGTTGTCCGTGCCGAGCTTCTTGATCTGGTGGGTGGAGTTGCGACCTTCGACGTCGGCGCCGAGCGTCCAGCCCTTGATCGTCTTCGCCAGAATGACCGTTGGCTGGCCCTTGTGCTCGGCGGCGGCTTTGTAGGCGGCGAAGAGCTTGCGGTAGTCGTGTCCGCCACGGGGCAGGTTGCGGAGGTCTTCGTCGGAGAGATGCTCGACCATCTTGCGCAGGCGGGGATCAGGGCCGAAGAAGTTCTCCCTGATGTAATTGCCCGACTCGACGGAGAACTTCTGGAACTCACCGTCGACGGTGGAGTTCATCTTGTTGAGAAGGACACCGTCTTTGTCCTTGGCGATCAGCTCGTCCCACTTTGATCCCCAGATGAGCTTGATGACGTTCCAGCCGGCGCCGCGGAACACGGTTTCGAGTTCCTGGATGATCTTGCCGTTGCCGCGCACCGGACCGTCGAGGCGCTGCAGGTTGCAGTTGACGACGAAGATCAGGTTGTCGAGACCCTCGCGGCCGGCGAGCGAGAGCGCCCCGAGTGACTCGGGCTCATCGGTCTCGCCGTCGCCGAGGAACGCCCACACCTTGGAGTTGCTGGTGTCGGCGACGCGACGGTTGAGGAGGTAGCGGTTGAACCGGGCCTGGTAGATCGCGTTGATCGGGCCGAGGCCCATCGACACGGTGGGGAACTCCCAGAAGTCGGGCATGAGGCGAGGGTGCGGATAACTCGACAGGCCGGTGCCGTTGATCTCGGTGCGGAAGTTGTCGAGGTGCTGTTCCGTCAGGCGGCCTTCGAGGAATGCACGCGAGTACACGCCGGGGGCGGCGTGGCCCTGGAAGTAGATCTGGTCGCCGGAGCCGCCGTCGTCCTTGCCGCGGAAGAAGTGGTTGAAGCCGATCTCGATGAGCGAGGCCGACGAGGCGTAGGTGGCGAGGTGACCGCCGATGCCTTCGGAGCGGTGGTTGGCGCGCACGACCATGGCCATGGCGTTCCACCGGATCACGGCGCGGATGCGGCGCTCGAGGTCTTCGTCGCCGGGGAACCACGGTTCCTGGTCGGCCGAGATGGTGTTGATGTACGGGCTCGACACCAGCGACGGCAGGCCGACCTGCAGCTCGCGGGCGCGGCCGAGCAGCCGGTTCATCAGGACCTGGGCGCGGGCCTTGCCGTGCGTGGAAACGATGGCATCGAGCGAGTCGAGCCATTCCTGCGTTTCCGTGGGGTCCACGTCGGGAAGCTGTCGGGCAAAGCCATCGAAGATCACACCGAACAGTCTTCCATCGTCAGGACCGATGAGGGAACGCTTCCCGTGCTCCCAGTGCGTTACTCGTAACGGTCGATGGAGGGCGGGGCGGGGACGAGGACGCCGGCCGCGCCGACTGTGGCGCGGAAGGCCTCGGCCCACTCGCCGGTTCGGATCATGTCGTCGAGCGCATCGTTGACGAAGTCGCGCAGCTCCGTGTCGCCCTTCGGGACGCCGATCCCATACGGCTCGGTGCGGAAGGGATTGCCGGTGAGCCCGAAGCGATTGTCCTGCAGGGCCAGTCCCAGAAGGATCACATCGTCGGTGGTCATCGCGTCCACACGACCTCGGCGGAGCTCCTCGAAGCACTCGGAGTATTTGTCGCGTGTGATCGAGATGTCGGCCTTCGGCGCGGCGGTCTGGAGGTTGATCAGTGACGTCGATCCGTTGACCGAGCAGACCTTGCGGCCATTCACGTCGTCGACTCCGCTGATCGTCCCGTTGTCGATGAGCTCGCGTCGCGTGAGGACGTCTTGGCCGGCGATGTAGTAGGGCCCGGCGAAGTCGACGAGCTGCTTGCGCGCATCCGTGATGGTGTAGGTGGAGATCACGAGATCAGCCGCGCTGCTCTGGAGCATCGTCTCTCGGTCCTTCGAGAGCGCCTCGACGAATCGCACGCGCGTAGACGGATCCTCGCCTGGAAGAAGTCGCGCCGCGATACCCTTCGCGATCTCGATGTCGAATCCGCTGAGCTCGCCGGTCTTCGGGTCCTTGAGCCCGAACAGCGGGACGTCCTCCTTCACGCCGACCGTGATCGACCTGTTCGCGCGGATCGCCTCGAGACGACTCACCCGCTCAACCGGTGTCGGCACCGGCAGGGCGAGGGTGTTCGCCGACGGCTTTGCGGAGCTCGAGCATGATCCGAGCACAGACGTTGTAAGCGCGACTCCGACCGCGATGGCGAGTCGGACCGCTCGACTGGGGCGGACGGATCTCATGTCAGATGACCAAGGCATGCGAGACCGCCGGTCCTCGACGCGCACCGCGGCCACGAGCTTCCACCGGATTGTCGGAGTTCTACAGGATCTTCGAGAGGAAGTCGCGGGCGCGATCGCTCTTCGGGTTGTCGAAGAACTCGCTCGGCGTGGCGACTTCGACGAGGCGTCCATCGTCCATGAAGACGACGCGCTTGGCCGCAGACCGGGCGAAGCCCATCTCGTGCGTGACGACGACCATGGTCATACCCTGCGACGCCAGCTCGAGCATGACGTCGAGGACTTCATTCACCATTTCCGGGTCGAGTGCGCTGGTCGGTTCGTCGAACAGCATGACCTTCGGATCCATGGCGAGCGCTCGTGCGATGGCAGCCCGCTGCTGCTGTCCACCGGAGAGCTCCGCCGGATGACGGTTCGCCTTGTCGCCGATCCCGACGCGTTCGAGGAGGCCCATCGCCTTCACCCTGGCAGCGGCCCTGTCCATGCCGCGGACTTTCACCGGTCCGAGCATCACGTTCTCCACGATCGTCTTGTGGGCGAACAGGTTGAATGATTGGAACACCATGCCGACGTCGGCGCGCAGCGCCGCGAGTTCCTTGCCCTCTTCGGGCAGGGTGGCGCCGTCGATGGTGATCGAACCTTTCTGGAACCGTTCGAGGCGGTTGATGCATCGGCACAGGGTGGACTTGCCCGATCCTGATGGCCCGATCACCACGACGACCTCACCACGGGCAACCTCGAGGTTGATGTCCTTGAGCACGTGGTGATCGCCGAACCACTTGTCGAGCTTCTCGACGACGATGAGCGGTGTGCTGGGGTTGTCGGTCATCGGGCTTCCTTGGAAGGTGTGGTCATCGGGAGCTTCGCGCCTGGCGGCTCTGCAGTCGGTTCGCCGATGACGTGAGGATCGCCACGACGGTGATGTACATGAAGCCGGCGACGACGAAGGACTGCAGGAAGTTGCTACCGAACTCGCCGACGATCTTGGCCCGTGAGAGCAGCTCGCTGTAGGTCACGAAGACCCCGAGGGAGGTGTCTTTCAACAGCGATGCCGACTGCGTGAAGATGTTCGGAAGCGATCGGCGCAGCGCCTGCGGCAGGATCACCAGGCGCATCGCACGGGTCTCCGTCAGGCCGATGGCCAGGGCGGCCTCGCTTTGGCCCTTGGGCAGGCTTCGAATGCCCGACCGGATCACTTCGGCGAACACGGTCGAGTAGTAAAAGGTGAGTCCGCTGACGACGGCAACGAAGGCGTAGGTCCCCAGCGTCCAGCCGCGAAAGCCCGGCGTCTTCGGAAGCTGGAAGAACGAGAACTTGATGAGCAGAACCAGTGCACAGGCTCGGAAGATCTCGCTGAACAACGTGGCCGGGATGCGCTTGCGCTTCGGCGAGCTCGCCCGCCACATGGCGAGAACGATGCCGAGGGTCAACGCGAACACGAGGGCAACGCCGGCGGCCTTGAGTGTCTGGCCGAGGCCGAGAAGCAGGTATCGCCAGATCGCCCATTGGCGGAACGGACGCCAGAGTTCGGGAGCGAACTGTCCCTTCACCTGGAACCGGCGGATGATCCACGCGAACGCCGCGAGCACGAGGGCGGTGGCGACACCAGTTCCGATCAGCGCGCGCTGTCGGCCGCGGGGGCCGAGTTCTTCGGTGATCTGGAGTTCACCGGGTCTCGACGGTTTCACGTCGAGCAACCAGGAGGACAAAGACGTCATGAGCGACCCCTATCGCTTGATCGCGACACGTTGGTCGAGCCAGCCGGCCAGCGCCGCGGTCGTGAAGCCGAGCACCATGAACACCAGGAACGAGAACACGAAGAACGGATACTGCTTCGCCGTCTCGTCCGAGAGATCGGAGCCCGCCTTCACAACTTCGGCAACTCCGATGATTCCGGCGACCGCGACGTTGCGGTAGTTCGCGTTGAGGAGAACGGCGAGTGGTCCGATGCTCGAACGCAGTGCCTGCGGAAGGATCACATGCCTGAGCGTCTGGCCGAACGTGAGCCCGATCGCCCGCGCTGCCTCCGCTTGACCGTTTGACACGGAGTTGAATCCGGAACGCAGAGCCTCGGACATGTAGCCACCGAGGTAGAGCCCGACGGCAACGAGTGCGCACTGGAAGTTCGTCAGGAGCGCACCGAGCTTCGGTCCGCCGTAGTACGCCAGGAAGACCAGGAAGATGAGCGGTGAGTTCACCATCGTGCTGACGTAGGCGGCGCCGACGATGCGGAGCGGTCTCACCGGACTGACCCGGAACACGGCGATCACGATGCCGATGACGAGGCCCATGAGGAAGCCTCCGATGGTCAGCTGGAGGGTCACTCCGAGCCCACGGAGCAGCCGTGGAAGGTTGTCGAGGACGATCTGCAAGGGGTCTCTTCCCGAAGCGAACTGGATCAGCGCAACTCTGGTCGATCGTTGACGATCGACCCACTCGCACAACGAGGGCCGCGGTTACCCGCGGCCCTCGTCGCACCGATGGTTCAGTACCGCTCAACCTTCGGCGGCTCCGGGGTCTTGAGACCACCGGTACCGATGGTCGACTCGACCGCCTTCTTCCACGAGCCGTCCTTGAAGGACTGTTCGATGATGTCGTTCAGGTAGTTGCGGAAAGCCGTGTCGCCCTTCTTCAAGCCGACGCCGTACTTCTCGACGGAGAACTGCTTCCCGACGAGGGAGAACGCTGCGAACTTCTCGGCGAACCCGGCGAGGAGGGTGTCGTCGGTGGAAACGGCATCGACGCGTCCGTCTTTCAGGGCCTCCACGCAGTTCGCCGTCGTGGGCAGGTCGAGAATCGACGCGCGCGGCGCAGCGGCCCTGATGTTGCCGATCGAGGTCGAACCCGTCTGCGCGCATACCTTACGGCCGTTGAGGTCGGCCGCAGTCTTGATGCTGTCGGCCTCGATCTTGTAGATCAGGAGGTCCTGGCCGGCGATGTAGTAGGGACCGGCGAAGTCGACCTGCTGCTTGCGGGCGTCGGTGATGGAGAACGTCGACAGGATGATGTCGACCTTGGCGTCGGTGATGAACGGGATGCGGTTCGCCGAGATGGCCTCGACCCACTCGACCTTGCCCTTGTCGGTGCCGAAGATCTCCTTGGCGATGATCTTGCCGATCTCGACGTCGAAGCCCTGAACATCGCCGCTGACGGGGTTCTTCAGACCGATGAGCGGAACGTCCCACTTGGTGCCGATGACGATCTTGCCGCGCTTCTTGATGGCTTCGAGCGTGGCGCCGCCGCTGGCGGTGGCCGGCGCTGCGGGCGCTGCCGTCGTTGCCGGAGCCGCGGTGGTGGCGGGGGCCGCGGTGGTCGCCACTGTCTTCTTGACCGTCGTCTTCTTGACCACCGTCTTCTTCTTGGTCGTCGCCGCGGTGGCGGGAGCGATAGTGCCCACGATGGCGGTCAGAGCGACCACCGACGCGAGAAGGGTGCGAGCTCGCATTGCTTTTCCTCCGGAGGTGTTGTCCCGTTGACCGACGTGGTGCCACGGGTTGGTGCTGTTCGTGCATACGGTGACCTCGGTCACCACTGCGCGACACGAGTCATCCACAACATGAACGGGAAGTGAAGACCCGACGGACGAAGTTGCACAGCGCTTGTCCAGTCCTTAGCCGGCCCTTAGCGGAACTCGGGTGGAGTCCCCCGGACGCCGGCCGGCGCGCTGACAAGCCGTGCCCGGTACGCTCACTGCGCAGTGGCCAGCCTCGTCATCATCGAAGATGACCTCCGAGTCCGTACCGCGCTTACGAAAGCGCTCGAGCAACGCGGCCACGTCGTCATGCAGGCCGACTCGGCGATGGCCGGGCTGCAGCTCGTGGTGGCCCACAAGCCCGAAGTGATCGTGCTCGATCTCGGGCTTCCCGATCTCGACGGCACGGAGCTGCTTCGAATGCTCCGTCCGGTGTCTGATGCGGTGGTCATCGTGGCCACGGCACGCGTCTCGGAGGAAGAGATCGTGCGCACGCTCGATGCTGGAGCGGACGACTACGTGACGAAGCCGTTCTCCCCGGATCAGCTCGACGCCCGCATCCGGGCCGCGCTCCGCCGCCTCGGCGGTACCGCCGAGCGAACCCGTGACGTCGTGGTCGGTGGTCTCCGGATCAATGCCCGGACCCGTGAGGCATCTCTCGACGGTCGGCCGCTCGAACTGGCACGGAAGGAGTTCGACCTCCTTCACTACCTCGCCCGACATGAAGGGCAGGTCATATCGAAGAAGGTGCTGCTTACCGAGGTGTGGCACCAGCCCTTCTTCACCACCGACAAGACCGTCGATGTGCACGTGTCGTGGTTGCGGCGCAAGCTCGGCGAATCGGCGGATCGTCCGCGCTACCTGCACTCCGTTCGCGGTGTGGGTATACGGGTCATCACGCCCTCGGACCGCTGACGCCCCTGCGCGCCGCCTGAGTTCCTGTGCGCCGTTCGCTGTTCATCCGTTCGTTGCTCGTCAGCGTCGTCATCGTCTCGGTCTTCGTCGTTCCTTTGGCGATCCTGATCGCTCGAACCGCCGACGAACGGGCCATCACCCAGGGCCGCTCCGACGCGCTCGCACTCTCGCCGATCCTGTCGCTGGCCGGCGACCCGCGGGTGACCGGCGCGATCGTTACGGTCGGCCAACGGGCGCGACCACGCGATGTCAGCGTCGTGTTCCCCGATGGCTCGGTCCTCGGCCTCGGGTCGGTGCTCGATCGGGATCCGATCGCTGATCCCCCGTCACTCCAGCGGGCGCGCTCCGGTGAATCGTTTGTGCATCGCATATTGGGGGGCAAGGTCGTCTATCAGCCCGTGCTGCGCTCGAACGGCTCGATCGCCGTGATCCGTGTGCTCGTGCCGGACTCACTGCTCGAACGCGGCGTGCACCGTGCCTGGGCGGTTCTCGTCCTGCTCGGTGTCGGTCTGATCGGACTCGCGGTGTTCCTCAATGACCGCCTCGGTCGGTCCGTCGTCCGCAGCGTCGACCGACTGGCTGAAGTCGCCAACCGTCTGGGGAGCGGCGACATCGAAGCTCGCGCCGAACCGGCCGGCCCGCCCGAGGTCCGGGCCGTAGGGACGGCGCTGAACCGGTTGGCCGACCGCATCGACGAGCTTCTCGGGACGGAACGAGCCGCGCTCGCCGACCTGCAGCACCAATTGCGCACGCCGGTGACTGCGCTTCGCGCCGAGCTCGCCACTGTCGATGATCGGCAGGGTCTGCTGCGCCTCGAGCTCGGGCTCGAAGAGCTCACGAGCACCCTCGACCGCATCATCAGGGAGGCGGCGACACCGACGCGTCACGGCATCGGAATCTCGACTGACCTCGCCGCGGTCGTTCGTATGCGCACATCATTCTGGCTCGTTCTCGCCGAGGATGAGCATCGCCCGTTCGTGGTCGAGGTTCCCGACGAACCGGTGCCGGTGGCGATGGTGTCGACGGACGTCACGGCGATCGTCGATGTCCTCGTCGACAACGTCTTCTCCCACACCGTGGAGGGGATCGGACTCTCGGTCCGTGTTCTGGGCAGCGGGCAGCGCGTAGCCCTGGTCGTTGAGGACGACGGACCGGGCTTCCCCCACGGATTCGACCCCATGCGGGGCGACAGCCCGGCGGGATCGACCGGGCTCGGTCTCGACATCGCCCGTCGGCTCACGGAGTCATCCGGTGGGCGCTTCACCATGATGACGAAGTCGGGCGGAGGGGCGCGGGTACGCATCGAGCTGGCGAGAGCGGGGGCGGACCCGTCGCTGGGCGCCCCGGACACGTAAGCACCGTCACCCCGGCGACGTCTGAACTCGGCCAGGCTTGGACCCCATGGCTGCCGATTCGGACCAGATGCTCATCGCCTACACCGATGGGGCGTGCGCAGGGAATCCCGGTCCCGGTGGCTGGGCCTGGGCGATCGACGGTGGTGCATCAGCGAGTGGTGGTGAACCGGTTTCGACCAATCAGCGCATGGAGGTCAATGCGGTGCTCGAAGCGCTCCGAGCGCTGCTGCCGAGGACGACGGGAGTGGTTCGTATTGTCAGTGACTCGACCTACGTCGTGAACTGCTTCAAGCAGCGGTGGTGGGCCAACTGGGAACGCAACGGCTGGAAGAATTCGCAGAAGCAACCGGTGGCGAATCAGGATCTGTGGAAGCCGCTGGTCGAGATCGTGAAGTCCGAGATCTCCCGTATCGAGTTCGTCTGGGTGAAGGGACACAGCGGAAACCCGATGAACGACCTCGTCGATCGCCTCGCCGTGGCGGCGTGCAAGGTGATTGCCGCGAATGCGCTGCTGCCGAGTTCCCTCCCGGTGCTGACCGGACCGGCGGAAGATGCCGCCGACGCGGAGACGCCCGCTCAGCATTCCTTGTTCTGAGGTCGGTCGACATGTCGGCTCACCGGCAACCGATCGCACAGCAGGCGGACCGAGTCGTCTCGTAGCTCGACGAGGAGCTCCAGATAGAGCGGTCGGGGGATGGGACGAGCGCCCATCGAGGCGAGGTGATCGGTGACGAGTTGCACATCGATGAGTCCTGCTCCGCCCTCGTGGAGGCGTGAGCCGAGCTCGACGAGCGCGACCTTCGAGGCGTCGGTGACGCGATGGAACATCGACTCGCCGATGAACATGCCGCCGACCAGCACGCCGTAGCAGCCGCCGACGAGTTCCTCGCCGTCCCAGATCTCCACGCTGTGCGTCCAGCCCATGTCGTGCAGCTCCACGTAGGCGGCGCGCATCTTCGGGGTGATCCACGTTCCCTCCCGCTGACGCACCGAGCAGGCATCGATCACGTCGCCGAAAGCCGCATCGACGGTCGCCGTCCAACCGCTTCGCCGCATGGTCTGGCGGAGCGTCTTGCTCATGGCGATGTCATCGAGGGGCAGCACGCCTCGCGGGTTCGGCGAGAACCACGGGAGGTTTCGCTTGCCGTGCGGCCACGGGAACACCCCGTGGCGATACGCGTGCACGAGCGTTGCCGGTGCGAGGTCGGCGCCGATGGCCACCAGCCCGTCGTCGTCCGCCGCGCGGGGGTCGGGGAAGTCCCAGACGCACGGTCCGGGATCGACCGGAGCCGTGCTGCGGCGATTCGGCATCGTCGGCGTCACTGCCACCATCGAATCACACCGGGGGTTCGTGCACAGCCACGCGAGGCGGGGTGAGCATGGGTGGTCGGCTGCGGTGATCGTGCCGTCCGGTCCGGTGACTGGTGACGGAACGCCTACGGCACCGTGACCGCGGGGCTCTGGCTCACGATGATTCCGTCGGGCCGCACCGCCTGAACCCGGCAGCCTGTGCCACGCCGGCGGACAACACGGTGCCGGTGCTCACGGCGACGACAGCCGCTGCCGTGAGGAAACGACGAAGGGCGCGAGGTGCGAAGTTGTTGTTCATTGCTGTAGCTCCTGAGGAAGACGCCCCGTTGTTGGGGTGTCCATCTCCAATGCCGACTCCTGCGGTGGGATTCCACCTCGGAGAAGCAAATAAACAGGATTGATGAGATCGACCTACTTCGGATTACTGCGCCGTGGAAGTCGGCCGTTGTCGAGGCGCAGGACACGCGAGCCAACCTGCACCGCCTCATCCTGATCGTGGGTGACGTAGAGCGCTGCCGTGCCGGTCGTGCGGATCACCCGCACGATCTCGTCGGCGATGGCGAGCTTGCGGTCGGCGTCGAGGGCGGACAGCGGTTCGTCAAGGAGGAGGAGCGACGGCGAGGGAGCGAGCGCTCGCGCCACGGCGACGCGTTGCTGCTCGCCGCCCGAGAGAGTCTGCACGTTTCGCAGGGTCGCGTCGCCAAGGCCCACGAGGTCGAGCAGTTCAGCGACCCGCGCACGGCGTTCCGGCGCCTTCATTCCGCGTCGTCGAAGCCCATACGCGATGTTCTCGCCGACGTTGAGGTGGGGGAACAGGGCAAGGTCCTGGAAGACGAACCCGATGTTGCGTTGATGCGCTGGCAGCATCGTGGCGTCGACCCCGTTGAGGAAGATGCTGCCTCCCACGATCGGTTCGAGGCCGGCGACGGCCCGCAGGAGCGTGCTCTTCCCACATCCACTCGGCCCCATGACGACGACGAGCTCGGACTTTTCGACGTCGAGTGAGATGCGGTCGAGCACCGTGTGTTCGCGGAACCGGACGGTGACATCGCGAACGGAGAGTGCGTTCATCGCGGTCGTCTGCTTCGTTCTGCGAGCCCCACGCACAACATCGTAAGTACACCGAGCACAAGGGCGAGGGCTGCAGCCTGCCCCTGCACGACCTGTCCGGGGCGGCCGGAGAGCCGGGCTATGGCGATGGGCATGGTCGGCGTCTGCGGGCGGGCGAGGAACGAGGATGCGCCGAACTCACCCAATGCGACCGTAAAGGCGAGTCCGATCGCCACCCCGATCGAGCGGCGGGCCACCGCGAAGTCGATGGACCACCAGGCCCGCCACGGCGAGGCACCGAGCGTCTCTGCGGCGTCCGCAAGCGCAGGCGGCACCTCCGCGAGCGCCGGGAGGATCGTGCGCACGACGAAGGGGAGGCACACCACGGCCTGCACGCACGGCAGCAGGAACGCTGAACGCCGCCAGGCGAAAGGTTCTGTCGAGAACCCGAGGAGCACGCCGAGTCCGAGAACCACCGCCGAAGTGGCGAGCGGCAGGGTGCCCATCGCGTGCATGACCCGCCGAGCGGTGAGCGAGCGTGAACGCGTCGCGGCGACCGCAACGGCGATGCCGACCGCGATGGCGATCGCGGCGGCAACGGTAGCGGTGCGAAGGCTGACGACGAGGCTCGTGATCGGTGTGTCGACGAGACCTGATCCGCGGGTCACCTTGGCAAGGGCGCGGAAGTTGTCGAACCCGAACGAGCTGTCTGCCTGTCGAAGCGCTCGCCTGGCCAGCGCAACGAGCGGGGTGAGAACGACACCGACCAGGACCGTGGCAGCCGCTATCTGCCCAACGAGCGGCACCGCCGCGCGACGATTGCGGCTGCGAGTCGATGCAGGAGGAGACTCGTGACGCAGCGTCCAGACCAGCACGGCTCCAACCACGGCGAACTGGAGCACGGCGAGGGCCGCCGCACGGTCGAGGCGTAGGACCTGCAGCGCCTGACGGTAGATCTCGACGTCGACGGTCGCGTAGCTGGGACCGCCGAGGAGCAAGACCGTACCGAATGACGTGAGCGTCAAGGTCCCGACGATCGACGCGACGGCGAGGACGTTCGGTCGTAGCTGTCGGAACGTGACGGTCCGCCACGCCGCGAACGGCGAAGCACCGAGCGTGCGCGCAGCTTCCCACGGAGAGCCGTCAAGACCTTCGGTTGCCGTCGTCAGCACCCGCGTCGCCATTCCGAGGTTGAAGAAAGTATGTGCACAGACGATAGCGAACCATCCCTGGCGGAGATCGCCGGGAAGGGTGGCCAGGAACGCGGTGCCGACCACCACGGTCGGAAGCGTGAAGGGTGCCGCGGCGAACAACAGGGCAGCGCGACGACCGCGAAATCGCGAACGGCTGAATACAGCCGACAACGGGAGTGCAAGGGTGAGCACTGCGGCCGTGGAGAGCGCGGCCTGCCATATCGTGAACCAGGCGATGCGGCGAATGCGCGCGTTCGAAACAACCTCTCCGAGGGCCGACGAACTCAGACCGTCGATGAGGAGGCGGGCGAACGGCCACAAGACGAAGAGCGCGACGAACGCAACTGCGGTGAACTGCAACACGCCGATCTGTGGGAGCACGCGGCGTGTCCGCACCTCGCCTCGCTCCGCGCTCGTCCAGCTCACTGGGCACCGCAGCCGGAGGCCCCGACAGCGTCGCCGCTCGACCGGCTGCTCGGCGACGACCTCATGTCACCAGATTCGTCCACTCGTCGATCCAGCGCTCGCGGTTCGCCCCGACCTGTTCCGGTGGGAGTTCGACGGCGTTGGCCGGGAAGAGCGCAAACGACGTGAACGCCTTGTCGATCCGTGCCTTGGTATTGGACGGGAGCACGAACATGTTGAGTTGCATGTCCTCCTGCACCGCTGGGCTGACGAGGAAGTCGAGAAGCTTGCGGGCCTCGTCCTTTGCCTCGCCTTGCAGGATGCCGGCGAACTCGACCTGGCGGTAGCACGTGTCCTCGATCACCCCTGTAGGTGCCTCGGTCGCCGCCGGGTCGGGTCCGAAGAGGACTGCAGCAGCTGGCGATGTCGCGTAGGACACGACGAGCGGGCGGTCGCCTTTGCCGCCACCCGCGCTGAACCACGTTTCGTAGGCCTCCGTCCACCCACTCGTGACCTTCACGTCGTTGGCCTTCAGGCTCTTCCAATAGTCCTGCCAGCCGCCTGGCTGCTTGTCGCCGAACCGGGCGACGGTCGCGAGGAGGAACGCGAGGCCGGGCGACGACGTGGACGGGCTCTGCACGACGAACATCCCCTTGTACCTCGGGTCGGCGAGATCCTCGAGCTTGGTCGGTGGCTCGACCCCGCGGCGGGCGAGTTCGGCGCGGTCGTAGTTGACGCACACGTCGCCCCGGTCGACCGGAGTGACTTCATCCTTCGGGGCCAGTGCCCGCAAGGCCGGATCGAGGTCGTCGGCCAGCTTCGACGTGTAGGGCGAGAAGATCCCTTCCTTGATCGCCCGGCTGAGGAACGTGGAGTCCACGCCCCAGAGCACGCCACTCTCCGGACTGCCCTTGGTGAGGATCGCGCTGTTGATGAGCTCACCGGCATCGCCCTGGGTCACGACCTTCACGGGAATTCCGGTGCTCTTCGTGAATCCTTCGATCACCCCTTTGGAGAGGACGAACGAGTCGTACGCCAGAAGCACGATCTCGCGTGGCTTGTCCGGCTTCGCGGTGTCGTTCGAGGAGCAACCGGCAACGGCAAGTACACCTATCAATGCGGCGGCAGAGGTTCGGAGCAGTTTCATGAGTGGTCTTCCAGAGCGTGCGGGCGGACGATGGCGAGGCATCCTCCGGTAACGGAGATGGTCGCGGATGTGTTGAACAAGACGTTGGAGACGCCTCGTGTCGAGAAAGGTGAGAGCGACTCGTCCCGTAGGGCGTAGGTCAGTCCTGTGGTTGTGACACCGGTCGCCACGCCGCCGATGGCGAGGAGGGTCACCAGCTCACC
>JANPFX010000219.1:0-7981 GCA_031423635.1 Acidimicrobiia bacterium
GACCCGGCCGTCTTCGAGATGGCGGCCGAGCTCGTGGCGTTCGGCATTCCGATAGCCCGTCTCAATCGGGAGCTGTTCGATGAGCACAGCTACGCGTACTTACAACTCGCGTCGCGTGTGCTGGCGCGAGCGGTTCTCGACGAACCGCGCGAGCTGATCCACAGCCGGGTCACGCAGGGTGATCTCGCGGAGTTCGGGGTGGAGTACGACGAGATCGAGGGAATGATCGACTGGTTGCGCACGGCCGCCGAGGCCGAGGTCGCCGTGATCTACAAGGAAGCGGCAGACGGCGTGCGTGTCTCGATGCGAAGCCTCACCAAGGTCGACGTCGGCGCTGTCGCCGGGTCGCTCGGCGGAGGTGGGCACGTCCGCGCCGCGGGCTTCACCATGCCGGGCCCGATCGACGCAGTCCATTCCGAGCTGCTCCGCGCGTTCGACAACATTCGCTGATACGACTCCGGTTGTGGGACGAAAGACGAAGGATTCGGGTGTCGATGGGCTGCTCGTCGTCGACAAGCCCTCCGGCTGGACGAGCCATGACGTCGTGGCCAAGTGCAGAGGAGCGTTGCGTCAGAAGCGAGCTGGCCATTCGGGGACGCTCGACCCCGATGCCACGGGGGTGCTCCTTGTCGGCTTCGGCTGTGTCACGAAACTGCTGCCGCTCCTCACCGCCTTGCCGAAGACCTACACGGCCGAGTTCGTCATGGGGACGGAGACCTCGACGCTCGATGCCTCCGGGGTCGTTCTGCGCTCCCACGACATGACCGGCGTCACGATCGAGGAGGTCCGGTCCGCGTCCCTCGCATTCCTGGGCGACATCGAACAGATTCCGCCGATGGTCTCGGCCGTGCAGATCGGCGGCAAGCGTCTCCATGAGTTGGCGCGCCAAGGTATCGAGATCGACCGACCCCCCCGACCGGTGACGGTCTACCGCTACGAGATCCACCGTGAAGTGGAGTCCGGCGTGTTCGCCGTCGAGGTCGAGTGCTCGTCGGGCACGTACGTCCGTACGCTTGCCGCCGACCTCGGCGCGGCGCTGGGCGGCGGTGCTCATCTCCGCAATCTTCGTCGCAGCGCGATCGGCTCCTTCCTGGTCGACGAAGGGGTCTCCGTCGATGACACCCTTCGTGACGCCGTCCTCCTGTCGCCCCGAGATGCCCTCAGGGACTACCCGATCGTCACTGCCGACGCGGCGACCGCGGCGATGGTGACCAACGGCAGGATGCTCCCGGCGCTCGCCTTCGAAGCGGCGGCCGTAGGCGGTTCGGTCAACGCCAGCCGGGCCAACGAACGTCTTCCCGGAGCGGGGGTTCCGCGGTGGGGAGTCGTCGGGCCCGACGGTGAGCTGCTCGCGGTCTACGAACGCGCCGGTGGCGATCTGGCCAGGGCGTCGATCGTGATTCCGTCACGATCGATGTGAGTCACCTGCGCTCACCCTTGGGTCGGTGGCGGCACACCGGGTCGGCACAGGAACGCTCGTGAGCGTGTTCTTTCGCGGGACCCGACCCAATGCGATTGAGCCGACCCAGGTCGGTTGGGATGGGACGGCAGTGCGCGGCAGAAGGGTTGCGGAGACCTCGGGCTACGCTGATGGGGATGCAGGTGATTCGCGATCTTGAAGCCGTGTCGGGACTGGGTGAGGGCTCGGTCGTCACCATCGGCTTCTACGACGGGGTGCACCTCGGCCATAGACTCGTCATCGCCGAGGTGTGCCGGGTCGCCGCCGAGCGTGGGCTCACGAGCGTCGTGGTCACGTTCGACAAGCACCCGGCGAAGATCGTCCGTCCGGAGTCAGCGCCTGCCCTGCTCACGTCCCTCGACGAGCGGATCGAGCTCCTCGGAACCACGGGGGTCGATGCCACTGTGGTCATCGAGTTCGATCAGGCGCGGGCCAGCGAGTCGCCCGAGGAGTTCGTGCGCGAGGTGCTTGTTGGTGCGCTGAACGTGCGGGCGGTCGTCGTTGGTGACGACTTCCACTTCGGCCGCGAGCGGAAGGGCAACGTCGAGCTGCTGACGACGTTGGGTGGCCAGCTCGGCTTCGATGTCGTCGGCGTCGACCTCGTCGGCAGCGACGGGCATCCAACCACGGGGATGAAAGTGTCGAGCACGCAGATCCGCCAGGTCCTACGGGCGGGCGACGTCGTCCGGGCCGGCGAGCTGCTCGGCCGCCCCCACGGGGCCCGGGGAGTCGTCGTCCACGGCGATGCCCGTGGTCGCCAGCTCGGCTTTCCCACGGCCAACGTCGCTGTCGATCCGGAACTCTGCCTTCCCGCCGATGGCGTGTATGCCGGGTGGTACTTCCGCCCCGACGGGTCACGTCTTCCGGCGGCGATCAATCTCGGCCGTCGCCCGACGTTCTACGAGTCGCAGCCACACTCCCTCCTCGAAGCGTTCATCCTCGATTTCTCGGGCGATCTGTACGGCGAGGTCGCGAGGGTGCAGTTCGTGCAGCGTCTCCGAGCGGAGATGAAGTTCGAGTCGCTGGAGGCACTCATCGATCAGATGAATGCCGATGTGCTGCATGCCCGAGAGATCCTGGGAGCGCGTTGAGCACACCCGACCCGACCGACGCCGAGCTGGCCGCCGAGGAGGCGCTGTTGGTGTTCGAGTCGTTCACCAACGATGACGCGATCGCCCTCGGACTCGCCTTGGTCGACGCGGCCCGGGCCGAGCAGCTCGCCGTCACGGTCGACGTGCGACGTGGTGAGCAGCAGGTGTTCCATGCCGCGCTTCCCGGCACCACGGCCGACAACGACGCGTGGGTCGAGCGCAAGGTTCGCGTCGTCCGCCGTTTCGAGCAGAGTTCGTTTCGCGTGGGATGCACGCTTCGCCGCCTCGGCACGTCGATCAACGAGGCGTTCCTGCTCGACGGGTCGCTGTATGCGCCGCATGGAGGAGCGTTTCCGATCACGGTCAGAAATGCCGGTGTTGTGGGGGTCGTGACGGTTTCTGGCCTGCCGCAGCGTGCCGATCACAAGCTGGTGGTCGACGTCTTGACGCGCCACCTCGCCTGACACCGGCACGTCTTGGAGGCGCGGGGCTCAGGACCCGGGGCCCGAAGGGCGGGACACGGGCCGGACACTGGTAGGGTGGTCGGGTCCTTTGGCTGGCACCCAGCACGTGTGGAGCGGCTCCGGCCGCCCGCCTGACTGGTCTCTCGCGAGCCATCCGGTGTCTCTCAACGAAAGCATTCCCTGTTCTCATGTTCGACAAAGCCGCAGTTATCGCCGCGCACCGCACGAGCGATTCCGATACCGGATCGCCTGAAGTGCAGATCGCCATCCTCACCGCACGGATCACGTATCTCAACGACCACCTCAAGGACCACAAGCACGACCACCACACTCGCCGTGGTCTGCTCATGATGGTCGGTCAGCGTCGCCGGCTTCTCGACTACGTTCGCAAGAACGACGTCGAGCGTTATCGCGGGATCCTCGCCGTTCACGGTTTGCGCCGCTAGTTCAACAGTTCTTCGGGCGGCCAGCGGGCCGCCCGATGCGCATTGCGGCCCGAGTGCGGACGCAAGGCGCCGGACCGCAGGGTCCACCAACCCGTTGTCGGCGTACGGGAAACTTCACGCCGAACACCTACCCAACCGGTAGCACCCCAAGCCCGCAGTTCTGACGATGGGGTCGGCTGCCAGTTGTGGATCCCCCGCTGGCGCGGGGCGTCGACAACTGGGAACCGGCCCACCCGCCTGGGGTGCTCCACGCACGGCACCACCCAAGAACGCTCCGCCAGAGGCGGGGATGTGGTGGCGTGCACCACACAAGGAGTACATCTCAATGGCTGACGCCAAATCCGTCTCAACGACGGTCACCGGGACCGACAAGGTCCTCACGTTTTCCACGGGCAAGCTTGCCCAGCAGAGCCAAGGCGCAGTTGTCGCCACGCTTGGCGGCACCTCGGTGCTGACGACCGCGAACGCCGCCAAGGGCGTTCGTGATGGCATCGATTTCTTCCCGCTCACCATCGACGTCGAGGAGCGGGCCTATGCGGCCGGCAAGATCCCCGGCTCGTTCTTCCGTCGTGAAGGTCGGCCGACCGACGCGGCGATCCTCACCTGCCGTCTCACCGACCGGCCGCTTCGCCCGGCCTTCCCAGATGGGTTCCGCAACGAGACCCAGGTCGTCATCACCGTCATCGGTGCCGACCAGATCAACCCGCACGACGTGCTGTCGATCAACTCGGCGTCCGCCGCGCTGATGATCTCCGGCATCCCGTTCGAGGGTCCGATCGGTGCGGTGCGCATCGCGTATTCGACCGAGGGTGAGTGGATTCCCCATCCGACCTTCGAGGAGGGCGCTGCGAGCACATTCGAACTCGTGGTCGCCGGTCGTCTCGTCGAGGACGGCGAATACGCCGGCGACGTCGCGATCATGATGGTCGAGGCGGGCGGCACCGAGACTGCCTGGGCCTCGTATGAAGACGGCGCCCCCAAGGTGACCGAGGCCGTGGTTGCCGATGGACTCATGGCCGCCAAGACCTGGATCAAGGAGTCCATCGCGCTGCAGAAGGAGCTCGTCGCCGTTGCCGGCTCACGGCCCACGATGAGCTACACGCCCGTCTACGACTACGGCGACGACGTGTTCAAGGCGGTCGAGAAGATCGGCAAGAAGATCCTCGAGCCGGTCACCAAGATCATCATCAAGGCCGAGCGCAACGCCGCGACCGATTCCGCAACGTCCGAAATCGTTGCCGCGTTGTCTGGGGACTTCCCGAGCCGCGAGAAGGAAATCAAGGAAGCCGTACGTTCACTTACGAAAAAGATGGTCCGCGCCCGGGTCGTCAAGTCTGGTGTGCGGATGGACGGCCGGGGTGCGAAAGACCTTCGTCCCGTCACGGCCGAGATCGGGATCATCCCGACGGCGCACGGCACCGGTCTCTTCCAGCGCGGTGAGACCCAGGTCTTGAACGTGTGCACGTTGGCGATGCCGAAGATGAACCAGATGCTCGACACCCTTGAGCCGGTCACCAAGAAGTACTTCATGCACCACTACAACATGCCGCCCTCGGCGAACGGCGAGACCGGTCGCGTCGGTTCACCGAAGCGCCGCGAGATCGGCCATGGCAAGCTCGCCGAGCGCGCCCTGCTGCCGGTCGTCCCGAGCCAGGAGGAGTTCAGCTACGCGTTGCGCCTCGTGTCCGAGGTTCTGGCGTCGAACGGATCCACGTCGATGGGCTCGGTCTGCTCGGCCTCGCTGTCGCTGATGGACGCCGGTGTGCCGATCAAGGCCGCGGTGGCCGGCATCGCCATGGGCCTGATCTATGACGACGGCAAGTACACGACGCTGACCGACATCCTCGGCTCCGAGGATGCCTTCGGCGACATGGACTTCAAGGTCGCCGGCACCTCGGAGTTCGTCACCGCCTTGCAACTCGACACCAAGATCGACGGCATCCCGACCGACGTTTTGGCTGCCGCCCTGGAACAGGCGAAGGAGGCGCGCCTGGCCATTCTCGAGGTGATGAACGCGGCGATTTCCGAGCCCCGTTCCGAGGTCAACGAGACCGCTCCGAAGATCGTGTCGTTCCAGATCCCGATGGACAAGATCGGCGAGATCATCGGCCCGAAGGGCAAGGTCATCAACGCCATGCAGCAGGAGACCGGCGCCGACATCAGCGTCGACGACGACGGCCAGGTCGGAACGGTGTCGATCGGTTCGACCAACGGCGCAGCCGTGAACGAGGCCCGTCGCCGCATCGAGTTGATCCTCGATCCGCCGAAGGCCGACATCGGCGCCGTCTACATGGGCCGCGTTGTGTCGACCACGAAGTTCGGTGCGTTCATCAACATCCTTCCGGGACGCGATGGGCTGCTCCACATCTCCAAGATCGGCAAGGGCCAGCGCGTCAACAATGTCGAAGACGTGCTCTCGCTCGGCGACGCCGTCGAAGTCCGCGTCGACGACATCGACGCTCAGGGCAAGGTCTCGCTGTCATGGGCCGATCAGCCCGTGTCCGAGGCGGCTCCCCGCGAGGACCGTGGTCCCCGTGAGGATCGCGGTCCGCGTGACCGCGACGGCGGTCGTGGCGGACGCGACGACCGTGGCTCCCGTGGTGGGCGAGACGGCAGCCGCGATCGCGGTCCCCGCCGCGATAGCGCTCCGGCCGGCGGCGGTTCGTCCGCCGTTGCACCGACCGGAACGGTGAGCTTCGACGACGAGTTCGACGCCCAGGTTGCCGCCGAGTTCGGCAACCTCGGCCCGGCGACCGATGGTGCGGAGATCCTCGCCGAAGACGGCGGCGGAGCCCCTCGCCGCAACGCACGGCGTCGCCGCTGATCTATCTGGCGCCAGGCCAGCCACGTCGAATGTGTGGGTGGTCGGCGCCACGTTGGCGGGTTCGCCACGTCGTTTCAACGACAACTCGGCGCCAACTCGCCAACCATTCAAACACTGAACGATCAGTCAGCGCCGGCTCGGCCCTTTCGAGGGTCGGGTCGGCGTTGTCGCGTCGGGTCAGGTCGTGGGCATCACGGCGAGCCCGCGATCGAGGGCTCGGCGCGACGCCATGTCGCCGATGCCGAGGGAGCGCCACTGCCGGTTGAACGCCACGACCGACACCCCGAGGGCGCCGAGTGCGATAGACCCCGCCACAGCAAGTGCGGCGTGCAGGCTCGTGGCATCGGCGAGGGCCCCCATCCACAGCACGCCGAGGCTGTACGCCGTTCCGACAGATGCAGAAAAGATCGACGCGATCCGTCCCCGTTCGGCTGCGGGCGAGTCACGTGGGATGACCGAGTGCACTGTGACGAACCCGCCGATATAGGTCGCCCCCAGGGGCGCGACCAGAAGGACTGCGAGCCACGTGGCGTGCACCTGGGAGAGCGCCAAGGTGAACGCCGCCCCGCAGGTGAGCAGCCCGAAGCTCGCTCGCGGGCGACCGACACGGGCAACGAAAGAGGTCACCGCCAGCGAGCCGATGAGGCTCCCGATGCCGAAGGAGATAAAAAGTGCGCTTACGGTTCGCGAGTCTCCATTGAGCACCTTGGTGGCGAGGATCGGGACCATGCCGATGAGGGGAGCGATCGAGATCTGACTGACCAGGCAGACCTTGTAGGCGAACAGGGCCGTGCGGGTGGACCGGAGCGAGCGGATGCCCTGCCGCACGCGTTTGAGAACGGAGTCGTCCATGTCGGTGGCGTGGGGGGCGAACGATCGACGAATGGTGCTGAGCGCGACGAGGAGAACGGCGAAGCTGAGCGCATTCGCGGCGATGCACCACGTCGCTCCGACCGTCTGGATCAGCACGGTGGCCAGCATCGGACCGGCGATTCGTCCCGCGTTCCACGACACGCTCCCGAGCGAGGCAGCACCGAGAAGAGCGTCCCGGTCGACCAGATCGGGAAGCATCGAGGCGGTCACCGGGTTGGCCAGTGAGCCGACCACGCCCTGGGCGAACACGATCATCGTGAGAGTTGCGGAACTGGCACTGCCGGCAACGGCGACTGCCAGGAACGTTGCGGCGATCGCCTGCAGGGCGAGGATCGTCATGAGGACCTTGCGCCGGTCGTAGCGGTCGGCGAGCACTCCGCCGATCGGGGAGGAGACCAGTTGCGGGGAGAAGGTCGCGATCGCCACGAGCCCTGTCTGAAGGGCGCTTCCCGTGCGGGAAGCAATCAGTGTACTTACGGTCATCAGCTGCATCCAGGTGCCGACGTCCGATACCGCTCCGCTCACCCAGACTTTGCGGAAATCCCGGTTGGTGGCCAACACCCGGCCCGGCGACATCGGCCGGACGAGGGTGTCGGGGGAGCGGCGCACTTGCACCATCGTACTGGCCGCTCGTTCGGCCGAACCGCAGGAATTCCTGAGTGTCGCGACCATACTGGGCGGGTGAAAGCGACTTCGGCACGGCTGATCCCTTACGCACTGGTGGCGTGCCTGTTCTGGGCGGGACCGGTTCGGGCGGCATCGGTGAAGTCACCCACGAGATTTGACCTCGTCGCCGGACCGCTGCGCGAGGATCGCGTCGGCGG
>JANPFX010000220.1:0-47626 GCA_031423635.1 Acidimicrobiia bacterium
CTCGGTCATCGACACGACCTATGCGATCCCCGGGCTCGTCCGGCACCGGGCGGTAGTCCGTTCCGGTTCGATCGAGGTCGGCGAGAAGGCAAGCGCACATATCGATGTGGTGAAGCGCGATGCCACTCGCCGCAATCACACGGCCACCCATCTCCTCCACTGGGCCCTGCGGCAGGTCTTGGGCGACCACGTGAAGCAGGCCGGCTCCCTGGTGGGCCCTGACCGTCTCCGCTTCGACTTCTCGCACTACGAGGGAGTGAGCAGCGAGCAGATTCACCGCATCGAGAATCTCGTGAACGAGGTCGTCCTCACGGCGGCTGAAACGAACAATCCTGAGGTCACCAAGTCCGAAGCCGAGGAGATGGGTGCCATCGCGTTCTTCGGAGACAAGTACGGCGAACGGGTCCGGGTCCTGCAGGCCGGTCCGTCGCTCGAGTTCTGCGGCGGCACCCACGTCCGCAACGTCGGTCAGATCGGCGCTGTCACCGTCACCAGCGAGAGCTCCATCGGCTCGAACATTCGCCGCATCGAGGCCACCACCGGGTTGCGGACGATCGAACGCCTGCGTGCCGACGAACGCGTGCTGCACGACGCATCTTCGCTCCTGCGGGTCAAGCCCGAGGACCTCCACGACCGCGTCAGCCGTCTGGTCGACGAGCGCAAGGGCTTGGAGAAGGATGTCGAGCAGCTCCGTCGTCAACTTGCGGGTGGTCGTGCCCAGACCCTTGCCGCTGCAGCAGTCGGCGGCGTGGTCGTTGCTCGGGTCGACGACGTTGCTCGCGAAGACCTCAAAGACCTTGCGATTGCCGTGCGCGACGTGCCCGGCGTCAATGCCGTGATCCTCGGGTCGGCGCCGTCGGCGGGAGGGGTCGCTCTCATCTCGGCTGTCCGGAAGGACTCGGGATTCCACGCGTCGGAGCTCATCGCCGAGGCCGTGAAGTCGATCGGTGGTGGCGGAGGCAAGGCGGCCGACGTCGCCCTCGCCGGTGGACGCAACCCGGACGGTCTCGACGACGCGCTCGCCCAGGCACGAGCTGCCGCCGGAATCGCGTAAGCGGGCGTGACCGACGATGACGCGCGTGCTGTCCCTCGACCTGGGCTCCAAGCGCATCGGGGTCGCGTCGTCGGACCTCACAAGAACACTGGCCTCACCGGTCACCGTGGTGCTCCGAGGCCGGTCGCATCGAGATGATCACGACGCCATCGCCAAGATCGTCGACGAGTACGAACCCGATTCGATCATCGTCGGGCTGCCAATCGGTCTCGACGGCAAGGAGGGGCAGGCTGCGGCCCTCATCCGAACCGAGGTCGCCGAGCTGACGGTACGCTTCGCCGTTCCCGTGATCCTCCACGACGAGCGATTCACCACGGCGACGGCGCACCGGGCACTCCAGGAGCGCAACGTGAAGGCTCGTGAGCGTCGCCATGTGGTCGACAAGGTCGCAGCCGCGGTTCTTCTGCAGAGCTGGCTCGACGGGCAGGCCGGCGCAACCGAACCGGTGTCCGACACTTTCGCCAGGCATTCCAGCGAAACGTACGAACGGGTGCCGGGACCCGCGCCAGACTTCTCGGGTCGGTCGGGACGAAGGGCAGGGCGATGACGAACGATCCTTGGGAGAGCGAGAGCGCATGGGACTCGCCGCCTTCCCGCCCCGTCGGCCCTCCCGCGTCACCGCCGTCGTCGGACGACTCCTCTCCCCGCCCCAAGCTCGCGGTCGCCGCGCCGCGGCCCGTGACCGTCCCGACGCCGACCCCGCCCGTCGCTGAGCCGAAGGGCAGGCGCGGGAAGCGCCGTGCCGTTCTCGACGAGGATGACGAAGACAACATCGACATCGAGGATTTTCCGGCACCGCCCGGGCGCGGGCGGGGACTCCTCGTCTTCCTGGTGTTCTGCGCCATCGCGATCGCGGGAGCGCTCTATGGGGTTCGCTGGCTGCAACAGCAGATCGACCCGCCGGGAGCGGTCGGCGAGGCCGTGCAGATCACCATTCCGAAGAACACCCCCACCGCTCGGATCGGCGAGATCCTCCATGACCAGGGAATCATCGGCGATGACCGGGTCTTCCGCTACTACGCCCAGTGGAAGGGCCGCGGAGGTTTCGAAGCGGGCCGTTACACGTTCCGCAAGAACGACTCCTTCGACTCGGCATTGGAGACCCTCACTCGGGGACCCCAGGTCCCCAACGAGCAGAAGATCACCTTCCCCGAGGGCTTTCGACTGACCCAGTTCGCGGACCGGGTCGGTGCGCGCCTGCCGGGGCGTACCGCCGCCCGTTTCATGCAGGTCGCGACCAACGGCACGATCCGGTCGTCGCTCCTGCCGACGGCATCGGAGAACCTGGAGGGCTTTCTCTTCCCGAGCACGTATCAGTTCGCGCTCGACGACGACGAGGAGGCGGTGATCGCCCGTCTCGTCGACGCCTTCGACGTGGCTGCCGACGCCGAGGGGCTGACCAACGCCAGTGCCAAGGTCGGACGATCGCCGTACGAGGCGCTGATCGTGGCATCGCTGATCGAGCGGGAGGCGAAGATCGACGAGGACCGGGGCAAGGTGGCACGGGTCATCTACAACCGCCTGGCGGCGGACCAGGCGCTGCAGATCGACGCAACCCTCATCTACGGGATGGGAGGCAACGTGGACCGGGTCCTTTTCGACGACTTGGAGAAGGACGGGCCGTACAACACCTACACCCGCAAGGGTCTCCCACCTACCCCGATCGCGTCGCCGGGACGCGAATCCATCCGGGCCGCGCTCAACCCGACACCGGGGGACTGGCTCTACTACGTCGTGATCGACGCGCAGGGCCATCACGCGTTCGCCTCGACGTTCAAAGAGCACAAGAAGAACATCAAGATCGCGGAACAGAACGGCGTCCGATGAGAAGTCGGGCTCGCCCGGCGTCGCAGTGGATGCCCCGCTGATGGCGTCGACGAACCGTCCTTCGCCTCAGGGCACTACCGCGGTCTACGGTGTCATCGGCGACCCGGTGCGACATTCGCTGTCCCCGACCCTGCACAACGCGGCGTTTGCGGCGAGTGGGATCGATGCCGTCTATGTGGCGTTCGCGGTTGCGCAAGGAAGCGCTGCTGACGCACTTCGGGCGATGCGGGTGATGGACATCGGCGGCCTCTCGGTCACCATGCCGCACAAGACCCCCGTCGCGCACGCCGTGGACGAGGCGAGCGATGACGTGATCGCGCTGGACGGCGCCAACACGGTCGTCCGGGTGACGGGCGGACGACTCCGGGCTGAGTCGACGGACGGCCCTGGGTGCGTCGACGCGTTGCTGGCGGCGGGATGCAACCCGACGGGGAAGCGGTGCATGGTCATCGGAGCGGGTGGCGCCGGACGTTCCGTCGTCCTTGCGCTTGCCCGCCACGGCGCGTCCGAAATCGCGGTCGTGAACCGCGATGACGGGAGGGCTGCCGCGGCGCTCGCGCTCGCCGGCCCGCTCGGTGTCCGGCGATCGGTCGACGCCGTAGGCGACGCCGAGATCATCATCAACGCCACTCCCCAGGGCATGGGCGACGCGGCCGGGGCACTGCCTCTGGACCCGGAGAGGCTGTCGGTCGGCCAGGTCGTCAACGATCTTGTGTACCACCCGCTCGACACCGCGTTGCTCTCCGCGGCGCGTGCCCGTGGCCTCATTGTGGTCGACGGTCTCGGCATGCTCCTGCACCAGGCGGCGCGTCAGTTCACGCTGTGGACCGGTGAGGCGGCGCCGGTGGACGAGATGCGCGAAGCGGTGCGCGCCGAGCTCGCTCGGCGTTCCGCGTTGTGACGGACGGCAACCGCGGCGCGGCCACTGCCAACGGGTAGCCTCGCCACCCGTGTCCGCAGTCTGGGGAATCGGTGCGGGTGCTGTGGTGGGCGTGCTGGGGGCCCCGTTCGCCTCGATGATCGTTGCCCGCCCACCGCTGCTCGATGCCACGGAGCGACTCACCCTGCCGTTCCGCTGTGACACGTGCGCAGCGCCGGTGCGCCTCGTCGATGCGATCCCGGTGCTGTCATTCCTGCTGCGTCGTGGCAGATGCCGTTCGTGTGGTGGCCGGATTCCGCTGCACCAGCCGGTGAGCGAATCGTTGACCATCGCCGTCTCCGCCCTGATCGGCTGGCGGGTCGGATGGAACTGGCCCCTGCCTGCTCACCTCGTGCTGGGTTTCGTTGCCGTCTGTGTCGTGATCATCGACTACCGGCTGCACAAGATTCCGACGAAGCTCGTCTATCCGGCCGCCGGTGTGGCCGCGGTCGCGCTGCTCGTGGCCGCGGTCGTCGACAACACGATGTGGGCGTTCGTCCGGGCGGGGCTCGGCGGGTTGTTGGCGAGCGGGTTCCTCTGGATACTCGTCCTCTTCGTTCCGGCGGGAATGGGCCAGGGCGATGCCCGGCTGAGTCTGCTCGTCGGGCTCCTCCTGGGGTGGCACGGCTGGCCGCACATCTATCTCGGCTTGTTGGCGGGCTTCATGTTCGGCTCCGTGTTCGGCATCGCGCTGGTCGTCATCAAGCGCCTCTCGAGTCGCACCAGGCTGCGCGAAGGTCTGAAGACCCAGATCGCGTTCGGGCCGTACCTGTGCGCCGGCGCGCTGCTGTTCTCGCTGTGGCCCGGCCTGGTCGGCTGACCGCGACGCGCCGGATCCGAGACTGGGAGAGAGGTTGCCCCCATATATGAGGGCAGAACACCTCCGAACGTCGCTCGGAGGTGTTCAGCCACAACGGTCGGACGCCATTTCCGCGCCCGGGCCCGAGAGCACACGGGCAATCGCTCTCCCGGTGCCTGTGGCCCGGCTCGTAGACTCGACGGGTGCTTCGTTATCTGACCGCCGGTGAATCCCACGGGCAGGCCCTGACCGTGATCGTCGAGGGGCTTCCCGCCGGACTTGCTGTTACCACCGAGGAGATCGCGGCAGAACTCGGCCGTCGGCGGCTCGGCTACGGCCGGGGCCCCCGTATGCGCTTCGAGCAGGACGAGGTGACCCTGCTCGGCGGCGTCCGTCACGGACGGACGCTCGGCTCGCCGGTCAGCGTGATGATCGCCAACACGGAATGGCCGAAGTGGCAGGAGGAGATGAGCGCCGGCCCGGGGGCGACCACGAAACCACTCACCCAGCCCCGCCCCGGGCATGCCGATCTGACTGGCATGCAGAAGTACGACTTCGACGACGCCCGGAACGTGCTCGAACGCGCCAGCGCTCGGGAGACCGCGGCCCGATGTGCCGCCGGCTCTCTGGCAAAGACCCTTCTCGCCTCGATCGGTGTGGACGTGCTGTCCCACGTCATCCAGATGGGCCAGGCCCGGAACACGTCGGCGATCCGTCCCGGTCCGTCGGACCTGTCCCGAGTCGACGAGTCGCCCGTGCGGTGCTTCGACGCGGCCGCCGAGGCGGCGATGATCGACGAGATCAAAGCCTGCGCCAAGGATGGGGACTCGCTCGGGGGCATCATCGAGGTGCTCGCCTACAACGTTCCGGTCGGGCTCGGCAGCCACGTGCACTGGGATCGCAAGATCGACGGTCTGCTCGCCCAGGCGCTGGCGTCGATCCAGGCGGTCAAGGGTGTCGAGATCGGCGACGGCTTCGAGGTTGCTGGTCGGCGCGGCAGCGCGGCGCATGACCCGATCGTCTGGGATGCGACCACGTCGACCTACCGCCGCGAGTCAACGCTCGCGGGCGGTACCGAAGGCGGCATGACGACCGGTGAACTCCTCGTGGCGCGCGCCGCGATGAAGCCCCTCGCTACGCTGAATCGTCCGACCCTGGCCACCGTCGACACGGCGACCAAGGAGGCCACGGTGAGCTTCAAGGAGCGCACCGACGTGACCGCCGTGCCGGCACTCGGGGTGGTCGGCGAAACCATGGTTGCCCTCGTCCTCGCCTCCGAGGCCCAACGCAAGTTCGGTGGCGATACCGTGGCGGAGTTCGCCCGGAACCACCGGTCCTACGTCGAGTACCTAGCGGCGAAGCAGTAGGCGTCGACCACGTTGCGGTCCGACCCCCGACGACGCCGGCCCCATGCGGTCTCGCCGCGCCACATCTCGCTCGTCGGCATGATGGGTTCGGGGAAGTCCACCGTCGGCCACGCGTTGGCGCGTCGGCTCCGTCGACCCTTGCTCGACACGGACGCCGAGATCGTCGCCGCTGCGGGCATGTCCATCCCGCAGATCTTCGCGACCCATGGCGAGGTGTGGTTCCGGGCCAAGGAATCCGAGGTGATCTCCGATTGCCTGGCCACCCAGACCCCCGCCGTCCTGTCGCTGGGCGGAGGGGCGGTGCTCTCCGAACACAACCGGTTGCTCCTCCGATCGTGGTCGGACGTGGTGTGGCTCCGTGCTTCACTCGACACGCTCGTCACCCGTGTGGGAACCGGAACCGGGCGCCCCGTACTCGCGGGCGATCCCGAGGGCGTGCTCCGTCGGCTGATCATCGAGCGCGCCCCGCTCTACGCCGATGCGGCCGGCATCATCGTCGACGTCGACGACCGTCCGACCCAGGTGGTGGTGACCGAGATCGTCCGTGCCGTTGATCAGGCACGGCGCTCGGGTGATTCGATGTGAGGACGGCGCGTCGGAGCCGGCGCCGGCGGGCCGGTTGCTCAGGCCGGCGGAAGTTCGATGGTCAGGACTGCCGCGGGAGCAGCAGGAGTGCCGGGGGCAGCAGGAGCCGCCGCGGCGGTTTCGGCAACGGCGTCCGCCGGCCGGGCTGCGAGCCAGTCGAGGAAGGCCGATGCCGCCATCGGTCGCGCGATGAAGTAGCCCTGCGCAGCGTCGCAGCCGAGTTCGGCGAGGGCGCGGAGGGTTTCGGAGTCCTCGACGCCTTCGGCGACGACCGAGAGGCCGAGGTTGTGGCCGAGGTCGACCGTCGATCGAACGATGGACCGGTTGACCTGGTCATCGGTGAGGGTCTTGACAAAGGAGCGGTCGATCTTGAGCTCGTCCACCGGCAGGCGTTGGAGGTACGACAGCGACGAGTAGCCGGTGCCGAAGTCGTCGATCGAGAGACGAAAGCCGATGGACGCGAGCTCGTTGAGCACCTCGAGACCGCGTCGGTGATCGCTCATGACCGCGCTCTCGGTGAGCTCGAGCGTGATGTACTCCGCCGGAGCGTCCTCCTCGCTGACGATTCGCCGCACTCGCTCGACGAACTCTCCCTCGGTGAGGTTCGCCGCGGAGATGTTGACGGAGACGGACAACTCCCGGCCTTCCTGCATCCAGACGCGCAGCTGGCGGGCGGCCTTGCGCAGGACGTCGTCGGTGAGAGGTGCGATCACGCCGGTCTGCTCGGCGATGCTGATGAAGGTATCCGGGCGGATCGGACCCTTCGTCGGATGAGTCCAGCGAAGGAGCGCTTCGACGCCCATGACTTCGTCGGTGGCCAGGTTCACCTTGGGCTGGTAGTGCAGTTCGAGCTGTGATGTTCCGATCGCCGACCGCAGATCCGACAGCAGTTCGAGACGGGCCGGGTCACTCGGGTCGTTCTCAACGGCGTAGCGAACCCATGGCAACCGGTTGCGCTTCGAGTTGTACATCGCCACGTCGGCGCTGCGCAGCAGTCGCTCCGGGTCTTCACCATCGGCCGGGAAACGGGCGATACCTATGCTGGCTCCGACGGTGATGAGGAGTCCGTCGATCGAGACCGGTTGACTGAAGGCGGCGAGCAGCTTCTCCGCGACCTCGACGTCGCCGGACGGACTCGACGTGCTGATCACGACGGCGAACTCGTCGCCGCCGAGTCGGGCGATGGTGTCGTTCTCCCGGAGCACGCCGCGCAGTCGCCGGGCGATCTCGACGAGGAGTCGGTCCCCGTTCGAGTGGCCGAGGGCGTCATTCACTTCCTTGAAGCGGTCGAGGTCGAGCACCATGAGTGCCACCTCGGCGCCGGGGGCGCTCCGCTTGGCATGGAGCACCGCCTGCTCGAGACGATCCTTCAGGAGCCGGCGGCTCGGGAGGCCGGTGAGCTCGTCGGTGAGCGCCTGCTCCAGGCGGCCGCGTTCGCTGCGGGCCGAGGACCGCGCCATGACGAGGAGGAACAACCCCGTGAACAGCGGACCGAAGGTCGACGGTCCGAGCCCGTCGAACAGGGAGTTCTCGGCGCGGTTCTTGACGGCCACGACCCAATCGTTCTCGTTGCCGATGCTGTTCGCCCGGATCCAGGAACTGCGGCGCCCGTCGACGTTGAGCGAGCCGCGGACCGCCGCCGCGGGCAAGCGGAGGACGAAGGAGTCGGCGTCCGGGGCCGGCTCGTTGCGCATGGTCTCGTTCGCGGCGGACCGCGAGTCGATCTCGGTGGCGCCGGTCGCGGCGTTGATCAGCAGCGTGGGATACACCCGGCCGCCCAGGCTCCGACGGAGTCCGTCCAGGCGGGTTCGGGCTTCGAGCACGCCGACTTTTCGGCCGTCCTGGGCGACGACGGGAGTGGCGACGGCGATCACGGGTTCCGGCGTGCCGATGCCGAGCGGCTTGGAGATGGTGATCGTCCCCGGTGCCCCCCAGAATGCCGCGCTGACGTGCGGGTTGGTCGCCGGGCTCGGCTCCGGGGCATTCGCCGCCGCTGCCTCGGGCTGGCCCGTCGTCATCAGCGCGGTTCCGTCCGGGGTGTAGACGGTGAGCGAGACGAGCCGCAGCGACGAGATGTTCTGCAGGTAGTCGAGGCTCTCCTCGACCCGCTGCCGGCGGGCGGAGGACTGAGCCGCGGTGTCAGCGACTCCCGTCGATGGGCGAAGTGCGCCAGCGAGGTCGGCTTGCCGAGCAGTCGCCCGCAGCGCGATCGAGATGCCACCGTAGAACGAGTCGAGCTGCTGCGCCGCCGTGTCGACCTCGGCGGCGAGGACCCGATCGAGGTTGTCGATGGCCTTCGGACGTTCGAGAAGTGCTCCGTTGGCGACGCCACCGACCAACATCACGATGCCGACCAGCGATGTCAGGTTTCGCCGGCTCCGGGCCTGCAGCCGTTCAGTGACCAGTCGGAAACGGCCGTCGGGAGATGACACGGACCAACTATCGGCATCCGGGGAAGAACACCTAAGGACTTTCTCGCTTCCTCGAGCGTCCGGACACCGGGGGGAAGCCGGTCGAAGACCCGGGAACCGGATGTCCTCCGGGCGGCGTCCTACAACCGAGCTGGCTGAACGGCTAGAACACACCCCCGTGGGCGCACGCGACCGGAAACCACGAGTGAACGTGGGATCAGGTCCCGTCAACGAACGGGCCACGACAAGGACGGCTATGACGCAGGATCGCAGTGACCAGACCTCCGACGCAGTCCGGCGGGCAGGCCTTCCCCCGGGGAACCGCCGTCGGGCTTCGGCGTTGATGACGGCGCTCGTCGTGATCCTGGCGGCCGGCGCCCTTCCGCCGGTCGCCCACGCGGCGAGCTCCACCGGATCGTCCGCGGCCGCAACGATCGGTGGGTCCTACGCCAAGCTGCAGGCCCCGAAAGCGGACGCCTCGCTGAAGGTGGTGCTGGCGACCCCGACCGGTCGACTTCGCACAGCGGATCGCACGGTTCTGCGGTGGCTGTTCGACCGGCCGGTGGCCGCGCTCGGCGACATCGACGCACAGTTCGATCCATCGCCCTTCGTGACGATCACCCCGCCGGTCGACGGGGGGTTCCGCTGGGCGTCCACTCGCACCCTGATCTTCGAGCCTGATGCAGTGCTTCCTCCGGCGACCTCGTTCACCGTCACCGTGAACGGACTGAAGGCGCTCGATGGCTCGACGCTCACGGCACCGTCGACCACCACCTTCGAGACGCCGCGTCCGCAGTGTTCCTTCGCCAGCTCGGAAGGCGTTCAGACGGCCGACAACGGATTCCGCACGCTACGGCTGACGTGCTTCCCGAACGTCCGCGGCGAGGTGCTGGCCCCGAACACCACGTTGGAGTTCCGGCCGGTCAAGGTGAGCATTGATCGGTACCGTCCGACCCTCGACGAACTCGCCTCGATGCGGGCGAAGGACCCGTCCGGCACGCAGGCGTTCGAGGACCGCCTCGCCGCCACCGCCGCTCGCGCCACGATCACGTCGCAGGTGTCGTTCGTCCGCGATGAGCCTTGCAACGTCGATGATCCGCAGTCCGGGGTCTGCACGGTGGTCTCGCTCGAGAAGAATCCGCCGGCGGATGCCCGCATCTGGGCCGTGTTCGGGAGCGGGATCGTCTCGGATGCCGGACCCCTCGCCGCGCTACCTCGAAAGGTCGCAGGACCGGCGACGCTGCGCACGCCGTTCCTCGTGACGCGTGGCTGCCGGAAGGGTTGCGATCCCGAGTCCCTCAAGCCCCTCGACATCCTCGGTGTCAGTCCCTCCGGCCGGGCGCTCGACGGAATGATAAGTGTACGTAATACAGACACCAACGCGGTCACGACGTACGTGACGCCGGCGGACGCGTCGGACGACCTCTCCAGCAGCGACGTGCTGCAGATGAACTGGGCCACGTTCGAACCCGGCGGGTCGTACGAGATCACGGTCAGCAAGGACACGCCGACCCTCGACGGCACGCTCGGCTACGACGCCGTCCGGCTCGTCAGCTTCGGCCGCCTGTCGACCTTCACGCAGGTACCCGGCGGTGAACTCGTCGTCGAGCCGGCCGTTTCGTCGATCCGGGCCAGGGTCCGAAACGTGACATCGCTTGACGTGATCTCGCGTACCGTGGCCCCTGCGGACATCGTCAGGATCGCCCGGTCGTACGCGGGCCTGCCCAAGACGAAGCCGCTCTCGCTGGCGAAGGAGACGCCGCGGTCGGTCCCCATCGGCACGGCCGTCGATCAGACGGGCATCCAATCGGTCCGTCTCAGCGGTCCGGCGACGGCGAAGGTGGCGACGGCGAAGAAGGCGACGGCAAAGAAGGCGACGGCAAAGAAGGAGCGCGGGGTGTTCCTCGTGGCGGTGCGTCCGGGGGCGATCGTCCCCGGCTCACGGTACAACGGCAACGGCACACCGTTCGTGACGCTCGGGTCGCGACGCGATCGTGACGTGGGTGGCGTCACGGGCTGGCAGGTCATGCTCGTGCAGCGGACCGACCTCGGCGTCACCCTCAAGGCGTCGCGATCAAACGTCGTCGTCGCCGTCACCTCTCTGTCCACGGGCGAAGCCGTGAAGGGAGCGTCCGTCTCGCTCTTTGCCGATGGCAAGGCCTCCTACTGGTCCGGCAAGACGAACGCCGACGGTGTCGTGCTTGCACCGCCGCATCCTGACCGCGCATGCGGTTCCTGTGACCTGGTGGCGATCGTCAAGGCGAAGACCGACGGAGCGGATGACACCGCATATGCCCAGACGCGGTGGCGCACATGGGGTGACGACTACTCCTACGAGTTCGACGAGAGTTCTGCGTCGGCTCAGGAGCTCGCCGATCGTAAGGAGCGTCTCGCCCTCGACGCCAAACTCACACCGGGCGCCACGCTGAAGGGTTCGATGTTCACCGACCGCGGTGTCTACCGGCTCGGCGACCGTGTGCACGTGAAGGGTGTCCTCCGCATGGAAGAACTGGAGAGGCTAAGCGCGCTTCCGAAGTTGATAGCGGACCTTCCGGTGACCGTGCAGGACGGTCGAGGCGCTCGCATCGTGAAGCGGTCCGTGAAGGTGTCACCGGCCGGATCGTTCGACCTCGCTTTCACCGTTCCCGCCGGAGCATCGCAGGGTGTGTACTCCGTGAACGTCCCGGGCGCCTACGCGTCGTTCCTCGTCACGTCGTTCCGCCGACCGGACTTCGTCGTCGACGTGAAGGCCGGCGCGCAGGCCATCCGCGGTGATGATCTGAGTGCCACCGCGACCAGCCGCTACCTCTTCGGTGCCCCGCTCAGCGACGGGTCGGTCCGCTGGGACGTGGGCATCTACACGTCGTATGCGACCCCGCCGGTCAAGGTCAAGGGGCTCGATCCCAGTTCGTTCTCGTGGGACTACCAGTGCTTCTACGACGTCGATGACACGTGCGCGCCCGACTCGCCCAGCGAGCTGACGAATGCGTCGCTCCCGGAGACGATCGGTGCGGGTGGGGTCACCACCGCCACCGGTTCACTTCCCGTCGAAACCCGGCGTCACCGTCCGCTCGAAGTGACGTTCGAGGCCGAGGTCTCCGACGTCAGCCGCCAGGCCTTCGCCGCCCGCGCCACGACCATCGTCTACCCCGGTGAGTTCAGCTTCGGCGTCCGCCGGACCGGTTCGTTCGCCCGTGCCGGCAAGGTCCTCACCGCAGAGATCGTGGCGGCTACGCCGAAGGGTGCGGTGGTCGGCTCGGTGAAAGGCACAGCGAAGCTCGTCCGGTGGGACTGGGTCTCGGTGGAGCGGGTGTCGTCCAACGGCGACCGGGTGAAGGAAGGCAAATGGCGGGAGAAGGAGATCGGCTCGCAGGAGTTCACCACGACACCGGACGCGGCCAGCTCCGTCTCGTTCACACCGGACAAGCCGGGCACCTACGAGATCCGGGTCTCGGGTTCCGACACGCGGAAGAACTATCTCGAGTCCGGTCTGATCGACTACGTGATCGGCGCCGGCGAAGTGGCGTGGGAGGAGAACAACGACTCGCCGAGCGTTGAACTCGTCGCCGACAAGGACGCCTATGCCGCCGGCGAGACGGCCAAGATCCTCATCAAGTCGCCGTGGACGAAGGCCTCGGGTCTGCTCACTCTCGAGCGCAATGGCGTGGTCGAAGCTCGGCGGTTCGAGGTGACGAGCTCCGCCGCCGTTGTCGAGGTTCCGATCGCCGCCGATTTCACTCCGAACGTCTACGCGTCGGTCACCCTGACGAAGGGCCGGACCGAACCGATGGGTTCGACCGACGGTGATCGTGGCAGACCGGCGGTGCTCACCGGTTCGGTGAACCTGCCGGTGCCGCCGACCGCGCAGAAGCTCAAGGTCGCGGTGTCGGCCGACCGCACGGAGTATCTCCCCGGCGCCGAGGGCAGCGCCACCGTCAAGGTCGTCGGGGCCGACGGGAAGCCGGCCTCTGGTGAAGTGACGCTGTGGGCCGTCGACGAGGGCGTGCTCAGGCTCACCAACTACCAGACGCCCGATCTGCTGACCGCTTTCTATGATCAACGCAACCTCGACGTGACGACCAGCGACAGTCGAATGCGTCTCGTCCGGGTCGGCAGCGACGAGTTCGCCGACGCCGAAAAAGGTGACGACGCACCTGCGTTCGCTCCGGAGCCCGGTGGCGGCGGGGGCGATGACGACACCGGGAACGGTGTGCGAACGGACTTCCGCATCCTCGCCGCCTGGTCGGCGTCGGTGCAGGTCGGTGACGACGGCGAGGCTACGGTGCCGCTGAAGCTGCCCCAGTCGCTCACTGCCTATCGCGTGATCGCCGTCGCCACGAGTGGTGCCGACCGGTTCGGTTCCGACGATTCCGAGTTGCGGATCTCGACCCCGTTCCAGGTGCGGCCAGCGCTACCGCGGTTCGTGTCGATCGGCGACCGGTTCGAGGCCGGGGCCGTTGTCCAGAACCTCTCCGGCGAGACCGGGCCGGCCACCATCACCCTCGACCTCCCCGCCGACAGCCCGCTCACGGTCGACGGCCCGAAGACCATCACGCTTCCGGCCCTGGGGTCGTCCCCAACGGAGGTCCGCTTCACGCTGCGGGCGACCAAGCTCGGTGATGCTGCGCTGACGTTGCGGGGCACGTTCGGCGACGGCGCGTCACCCGGCACCAAGGACGCCGCAGCGGCCTTGATACCGGTGCTGCTCACGCAGCGCTTCGATACCGTCGCCACGTCCGGACAGGTGAAGGCCACCGAAGCAGGCGCGGTCGGACCGGTCGAGACGGTGAACGTGCCGACCGGAGCCATCGCCGGCGTCGGTGGGCTGTCGCTTCGGGTGTCGTCGTCGAACCTGGCCGGGTTGCAGGAATCCGTCGAGTCGCTCGTCGACTATCCCTACGGATGCCTGGAGCAGCGCTCCTCGCGGCTCAAAGTGATCTTGGCGCTGTCGTCCCTCGAAGGCCGCTACGAGCTGCCCGGCTTGGCTCCTGCTGACCTGAAGACGCGGGTCCAGGCCGAGCTCAACAAGCTGACGCAGTACTGGGCCGACGACGGCGGGCTGTCGTACTGGCCCGGTGGCGAGGTCAGCGACACGTTCCTCACGGCGAAGGTCCTCGATCTTCTCCTCGAGGCCCGGACGGCGAAGTTCCGGACGCCGCCGGGCATGATCGCCCAGCTCCGTGATCATCTCAGCGGTCAGGTGCGCGATCTCACCACGGACGACGGCGAGGAAGGAGCGGCCGACATCTCCTCGGCGCGAGCCACGGTTGCCGCCGTGCTCGCCCGAGCCGGTCGACCCGAGCGAGGCCTCGTCACCACGCTCGCCAATGAACTCGCCGTTGACGACTCGGTGCCGTACACCGAGCAGGTTGCGCTGCTTGATGCCATGCTCGCCGCGGGCGACACCGGCACGGTCCCGGAACGGCTTTTCCGTGATCTGCTCGCTTCGGTTCGGCTCGATGGCGACGAGGCGTCTGTCGAGGCACCGGAAGACTGGTACGGCTCGTGGTTTTCGTACCGGGGCTCCGGCTCCATCGTGGCCACCGCCGATCTTCTCTCGCTGCTGACGAAGGTCGACCCCGACCACCCGCTCATCGCGCCGATGTCTCGTTGGTTGTTGAACAAGCGGACGAACGGCACGTGGGGCGACACCTACAGCAACGGGGCCGTGCTCCGATCGTTCACCGACATCGCCCGGTTCAGCGAGAAGGTGAAGCCGTCGATCGATGCCCTGGTCAAGGCCGGCTCGGTGGCACTCACCGAGAAGCTCGGACCGACCTCGCTCGACGTCGTGTCGACGCAGTTCCCCTTGCGTGATCTCGGTGCGGCGAGCTTCCCGCTCTCGGCCACGGCCAAAGGCCAGGGCACCCTGCACTGGTCGGCGCAGCTTCGCTACGCCCTTCCGGCCGAGACGCTCAAGGCCCGCAACCAGGGGTTCAGCATCGAGCGCTCGTACTTCCCCTACAAGGGCGTGAAGTCGATCTTCGGGAAGCCGGCGACGACGTTCGCCGCCGGCGACCTGGTGACGGTCGAGTTGATCGTCACCACGCCTGACCGGCGTAGCAACGTCGTCGTCGACGACGCGCTTCCGGCCGGTTTCGAGGCGCTCGATGCCAAGCTGGTGTCCACGGCCACGGGATCGACGGAGGGTAGCGACGACACCGGGTCCACCCCAATGGTCGACCCCACCGACGGCGTCTCGACCGCCGAGTCCGCAGGTGTGGATCACACCGAGGTGCGAGACGATCGCGTGCTGCTGTTCGCGACGCAGCTCGAGCCCGGGACGTTCCGCTACACGTACACGGCCCGGGCCACCGCTCCCGGGCGTTTCGTCGCCGCGCCCACCCATGCCGAGGAGATGTACCGGGCCAGCGTCTACGGCCGCTCGGCGCCCACCGTCGTGACGGTGACCGCGCCGAAGGCCTGAGCGGCCGGTCGGCTCGGATCAGCGTCGGGAATGGGATCGTGAGCGACACCGCCTCTCCCTCCCTGTTGTCCTCTCCCCTGCCCGCGCCGTCGGCATCGGCGTTGGCCTTGGACGAGGGGGTGCGCGAGCCGCTCGGTCGTCGTCGGCCGTGGCGGCGCCGCGCCCGGAACGGGGTGTTGGGTGTGGCCGTCGTCGTGCTCACGGGTTCGCTCGTCCGACTCGGTCCGGTCCCGGCCAGCGTGCGGGCGCCGTCGATCGGGGTCGCCGTGGTGGACCGCAACGGGATTCCGCTCGATGCCGTGTCGGCGCGGGTGCTCGGCCTCGCATCATCGAGCACGTCGGCGAAGGGAACGTCGGCCCGACTTCGGCTCTCCCGCCTCGCCCCGCGGCTCGCCGCTGCGACCATCGCCGCGGAGGACGAGCGATTCGCGTCTCATGTCGGTGTCGATCCTCTCGCCGTCGGGCGAGCCGTCGCGGCCGATATCCGCGCCGGGGCGGTGGTGCAGGGAGGATCGACGATCACCCAGCAACTCGTCAAGGTCCGCCGGACCGCGGCGCGGAACGGCCGGGCGGATCGTGGAATCGCCGAGAAGGCACGCGAGGCCTTGTACGCGGTGCGGCTGGAGCATCGCTTCAGCAAGGAGGAGATCCTGTCCTCATACCTGGCCGAAGCACCATACGGTGGCGCGGTGGTCGGGGCGGAAGCCGCGGCGCGGGCCTATTTCGGCATCTCGCCGTCGCAGCTCACCTGGGCCCAGGCGGCGTACCTGGCGGCGCTGCCGCAGCGGCCGTCGCGCTTCGATCCACGGCGAAATCCGACTTCCGCAGGGCCCCGCCAGCGCTGGATCCTCGGCCGACTCCGTCGCGTCGGGGCCATCTCGCGCCGGGAGGAGTTGGCGGCGCGCCGCGAACCCATCACCGTGTCCGCCTCGCTGCCCACCCCGATCGCGCCGCACCTCGTCCGAGCCATCCGGGACGGATCTCTCTGTGCATCGTTGGTATGCCCGTTCTCGGTCGACCCTGCGCGCGGTAGTACTACGCGCGCTGATAGTAAGCACATGGATGGTTCGATCGCGAAGAGTCCTTCTCCGATCGTCACCACGATCGATGCCGCGCTACAGGCCGATGTCGCCGGGATCGCCGCCCATCAGCGCAAGCTTCTGGCGTCCTACGGAGCGGCGAACATCTCCGTCGTCGTCCTCGACAACGCCACCGGGGCGATTCGGGCCTACGAGGGGAGTGGCGGATGGTCCGGCGCCCTGACCGCTGACCGGGGCGGCATGATCGACGGTGTCCGCCAGCCCCGGCAAACGGGATCCGTCATCAAGGCGTTCGTCTACGCCTTGGCGTTCGACGAAGGAGCAGGTCCGGGCGACCTCGTCGACGATGCCCCGTTCGTGGCCACGGGTGCCTCGCGGGAGTTCCGTCCACGGAACTACGACAAGCGCTACCGCGGTCAGCTGACCCTGCGCGAAGCGCTTGCGCAGTCGGTGAACGTTCCGGCCGTCCGCGTCCTCGCCGAGCACGGTCCCGATGACCTTGCCGCGCTCCTTCGCCGATCGGGGATCTCGCTCCCGAATTCCACGTACGGGCTCTCGATGGCGCTCGGCGCGGCCGAGGTCGATCTTCTTCACCTGACCGCGGCGTACGCTTCTTTCGCCCGCGGTGGTCGCTCACTGCAGCCCGTGATCACCGAGCCGGCACCCGTGCAGGCCGGGGAACGCGTGGTGTCGCGCCAGGCGGCGTACCTGGTGACCGATGTGCTCGCCGACAACGAGGCGCGTTCGCCGGCGTTCGGCCGATCGAGTGCATTGCGGTTCGACTTTCCCGTGTCGGCGAAGACGGGTACCTCGTCGGACTTCCACGACAACTGGGTGATCGGATCCTCGGGCCGGGTCACGGTCGGCGTATGGGTCGGCAACTTCGACCGGACCCCGCTGCGCCGGGCGAGCGGTGTCACCGGCGCCGGGCCGGTGTTCCGGGCCGTCATGCTGGCTGCCGACGAGCGGCTCCGCAACGATCCCGCCCGAACCCTTCTCCCGGACGCGCCGGGCGGGTTGGTGCGGGCCTCGGTGTGCCACCGCTCGTCGTGCACGGAGCGGGTCGAGGAGTGGGTGCGTGCCGACCGCGCCCGCCCCGCCGTCGTTCCGTCGGCCACCGATGTTCCGCGCCGACCGGGCGAGGTGACGGGGACGGCACCCGACGGCGAGGTGGTCCGCACCCCACTGTCCGCGCCGCTGAGCGTGCTGTCACCGAGTGGCCGCGGCGTCTACGTGCTCGATCCTTCACGTTCGCTGGCGCAGGAGCTGGCCCTCCGGGCGATCGGTGGTTCGCCGCCCTATACGTTCACGGTGAACACGGCGCCGGTCGACGGCGGTTGGTGGCGTCCCGTCACCGGTCGCCACGAGGCGTGCGTCATCGATGCCACCGGCACCCGTGCCTGCCAGCGGTTCACGGTCCGCGGCTGAGCGGACGTACGGGGGTATCGCTGGTGAACTGACGTGGCCGGCTGGCTTCGGCGTTTGACTGTCCGGCTGGCGGGTTTTCTGCATTGCGCACCGGAGCGTCACATCGGTTGGCTACCGTCGAGGGTCACGTGGTCGGGCGCATCGTCGTTCCGGCTGATCCGTCCCCTCAGGAGTTGGTGCTTGTGCTTGCGTCCCTTGCTCGGTTCTGCTTCCGTCGACGCCGTCTGGTCCTCGGGCTCTGGGTCGTCGCCTTCGTCGCGATCGGTGCCGCTCAGGGCGCCGTCGGACCGAACTACCGGACCGAGTTCGGGCTGAAGCGGACCGAGAGCACGAAGGGCTTCGATGTGCTCCGCAAGGGCTTCGGGATCGACTCGAACGGGTTCGGTGGGCAGCTCGTCGTGAAGACGAACTCGAGTTTCGACGATCCGAAGGTGCGCGAGCCGCTGGAGAAGCTCTTTGCCACCGTGGCCAAGATCCCGAAGGTGACGGTGGCGTCGCCGTTCTCTCCCGAGGGCACCGGGCAGATCGCCACTGCCGGCCCGAATGCCGGCAAGGTCGCGTATGCCAACGTCGACCTGGCACGCGGCGTCGGCCAGGAACGGGTGACGAAAATCGCCAAGACGATCCGTGCAGCCATTCCGGAGATCGACGGTACCGAGATCGTCCTCGGTGGTCAGGCGTTCGCCGCGTTCGAGCCTCCGGCGTCGGAGCTGATCGGTCTCGCGTTCGCCGTCGTCATCCTGATCCTGGCCTTTGGTTCGGTGCTCGCCATGGGTCTGCCGATCGGTACTGCACTGTCGGGAATCTTCGTCGGCTCGGGCATCGTGGTGCTGCTGTCGCGAGTCATCCAGATCCCCGACTTCACGTCGTTCGTGGCGATCATGATCGGCCTCGGCGTCGGGATCGACTATGCCCTGTTCATCCTCACCCGGTATCGCGACAACCTGCGCGAAGGGATGTCCTTCGAAGAGGCCACGGTGGAGTCGATGGACACCGCGGGACGCGCCGTGGTCTTCGCCGGCGTCACCGTGGTCATCAGCGTGATGGGGATGTGGCTGATGGGTCTCAAGTTCATCCAGGGGCTCGCCACCGGCGCAGCCGTCACCGTGCTCGCGGTGCTCGCGGCCACGATGACCCTGCTTCCCGCGCTGCTCGGTTTCGCCGGGGCGCGGGTCGGCATCACCCGTTGGAGGGGGATCATCGCTGCAGCGTTCCTGGCCCTGGCGTTCCTCGGTCTCGGCGTCAAGCTCACGGTCGTCGGTCTGATCGGAGTGATCGGCATCGTCGTGACGCTGATCGCCAGCTTCTTCGTCCCTGCGCTTCGCCGAGAGCTGCCGCACCGGGCGGAGAAGCCACTTCGCGAAACGATCTGGTACCGCTGGAGCCGGGTCGTCCAGCACCGGCCATGGCCGATGGCCATCCTCGGGCTGCTTGCGCTCGGACTCCTCGCCGCACCGGTGCTCTCACTCCGCCTCGGTTTCGCCGACGAGGGCAACCTGCCGAAGGGCACCGACGCGCGCGTCGCCTACGACACGATCGCCGCATCGTTCGGCCCCGGCTTCTCCTCGCCCATGCTCGTCCTCGCCGAGGTCGCCGGTGCCGATGACCTCGCGCTGCTCGGCAAGGTGAGCGCGGCCATCACCGCTGACCCGAACGTCGCCTTCGCCTCGCCGCCGATCCCGAACGACGAGGCCGCGCCGACCGCCGCGCTCATCCGTATTGTCGCGAGGACCTCGGCGCAGGACGAGGCCACCGAAGGACTCGTCCACCGGCTTCGCGACGACGTGATCCCGGCGGCGGTCGGCGAAGCGTCACTGCAGCCCTTCGTGACCGGTTCGACGCCGTCGAACATCGACTTCTCGGGCTATCTCGCCGGCCGCACCCCGATCTTCTTCGGCGCCGTGCTGGGCCTGTCGTTCCTGTTGCTCATGGTGGTGTTCAGGTCGCTCCTGGTGCCGCTCAAGGCCGTCATCATGAACCTGTTGTCGATCGGCGCGGCGTATGGCGTTGTGGTCGCAGTGTTCCAATGGGGATGGGGCGCGTCCATCGTCGGCGTGGGCAAAGGCGGACCGATCGAACCGTTCCTGCCGATGATGCTCTTCGCCATCGTTTTCGGCCTCTCCATGGACTACGAGGTGTTTCTCCTCTCGCGCATGAAGGAAGAGTTCGACCGCACCAAGGACAACGCCTCGGCGGTGGCCGACGGCTTGGCCATGACAGCCCGGGTGATCACCGCCGCCGCGGCGATCATGGTCGTCGTGTTCGGGGCGTTCGTGTTCGAGGACGACCGCACGGTGAAGATGTTCGGCATCGGCCTCGCCATGGCGGTTCTCCTCGACGCCACGATCGTCCGCATGCTGTTGGTGCCGGCCACGATGGAGTTGCTCGGCAACAGGAACTGGTGGCTGCCGAAGTGGCTCGATCGAGTGCTGCCGAAGGTCAACGTGGAGGGCCACCACGCGGAGCAGGAGGTGCGCCAGCCGGTTGGCGCGGGGGTGTAGCAGTCACCACGCCGAGCCTGAGGGGTCCAGCGGGCTCATGCCGCGGGGTCTGGCATTCACGACGCGCAGCCTGAGGTGCACCGGCCGGTTGCCGCGAGGATGTGGCTGCCACCGCGCGGAGTCTGAGGGCCCGGCGGGCTCACGCCGCCTCCTGGTGTCTTCCGGGTGGTCCGGTGTGCATGGTTTGCCCGTTGGGAAGTTCGATGGTGAGTGAACGATCGAGGCCGAGGGTGAGGATCCATCCGCCTTCGTGGGCGGCGTGGTGGTGTTGGCTGCACAGCGGGAGCAGGTTGGTGGTGTCGATGACGACGGTGAACCCGGGTCGTCCGAATCGTTTCGTGTCGGCGCCGAGCGGTCGGGCGAACAGGTCCCACTCATCGGCCTGATCGGTGTGGTCGAAGTCAACGCTCCCGCCGGGGTCGCCCCGGTCGGCGGCGTTGGTAAGGCCTTCGGAGTTGTTGTTCCTTGTGGTGGTGTTGGACCCGGCCGGTTTCGGATCAGCGCCACGGCGCTCGCTGGTGCTTCCCGAGCCGGTGGTCACGGCGAGGAGAGCGATGGCGCGGAGGTGGTCTTGTTTCTCGCCGGAGTCTGTCGGTGTTGTTGATGGAGTCTTGGTGGCGAACATGGCGGCCATGGCGGCTTCGAGTCGTCCGTGGATCCGGGCGCCGGATTCGGGGTCGAAGGTTCCGGAGAGACGCCACATGCCGGATGCCCGGTCGGTCCAGGTTCGGAGGCGGGTGGCGCGGCGTTGGCGTTCGAATCGGCTCATCCCTGCGTCGGCGGCGATGCGCTCGGCGGCGGTGTGGAGGCTTGCGGCGAATTCCTCGGGTGTCGATCCCGATGCTGCGGCGGTCTCGATGAGCTCCGGTGCGGCGTCGGTCAACCCGTTCTTGACCCCTCCGTCGACGGATGCCAGGACCTTCGCGAACACGTCGACGTGGTCGCCGCTCAGTTCGCCGGTCTCGAGGGCCTGGCTGAGTGATGGCGTGTCGGCGAGCGCAGCGGCACGGGCCAACACTTTCGTGCCATGACGGTTGGGTCGCTGCGCCGACCTTGCGATATCGCGTTCTGGTGTTGGTGAGGTGTCCTTGAGCCGCCGGGCGATCTCGGCTTCGGCTCCGTCGAGACGAGCGCGGACACGGCGAACGTCGTCGAGCGCCCGGCGCGGTTGCACGGTGGTGGCAACCGAAAGCTCGACGCGACGGAACCCGTTGATGAGTTCGGCGGGGTCGACAACCTCTATACGTACAAGTGTACGAGGGGGTGTGACGCTTTCGAATGGCGGTGAGACCTTTCGGCGAGGAATTCTTCTCGAAAGCCGTCTCGAGCATTCTCGCTCGAACCAATTGGGACACCACGGAGCGAGAAGCCAGCGACGGCTCACACCTCCCTTGCAGCCCACACTCCCAGCTGCCGGTGCTTGACTCGTCTGCCGTGAATGAAACAGCGCCCGCGTCCGAGTTGACCTACGCCCAGACCTTCCATGCCGTTGCGGCCCAGCTGACGGCACCCGGTGCCCCGTTCGAGATCGCCACGGTCGACGTCGGCGGTCTACCGACGAAGGTGTTCGTCAACGCGCCCACGACCCTGTGCGAGGTGTTCGAACGGGGTCGGGCCAACGCCGACGATCCGTTCATCGTCTACGAGGACGAGACGCACTCGTTCTCCGCGGTGATGTCGAGCGTCGATGCCTTGGTCGCGGCGTTGGTGAACGACTTCGGAATCAGGCCCGGTGACCGTGTCGCTGTCGCCATGCGCAACTACCCCGAGTGGATCATGGCGTTCGCCGGGATCATCTCCGCCGGTGGCATCTCGGTTTCGATGAACAGCTGGTGGACCGAGGACGAGTTGGCCTACGCGCTCGAGGATTCCGGTGCCTCGGTGCTCATCGCCGACGATGAACGTCTCGACCGGGGCCAGGCCACCTGCAGTCGGCTCGGCATCAAGATGATCGGTGTACGTATGAAGTCGCCTCGCCCCGGCGTGGTCGCATGGGACGACGCAGTGGTCCCGGGCACGCCGGCGCCGGCCGTCGAGGTCACTCCCGACATGGACGCCACGATCCTCTACACGTCGGGCACGACCGGCCGGCCGAAGGGTGCGGTGTCGACGCACCGGGCGATCTGCCAGGCGCTGATGGCCTTCCAGATGCGCGGGGTCATCGAATCACTGCGTCCCGGTGCCGCACCGCCGGCAGCGGCAAAGCCGTCGTTCATCCTGATCGTGCCGCTGTTCCACGTCACGGGCTGTGTGCCGGTCATGCTGTCGTGCTTCGGCGGCGGCCTGAAGCTCGTCGTCATGTACAAGTGGGATCCGGAGAAGGCGCTGGAACTGATCGAGCGTGAGCGGATCACCAACTTCACCGGTGTGCCCACGCAGAGCTGGGACCTGGTGAACCATCCACGCTTCGTGGAGTTCGACACCTCGTCGCTTCGTGACGTCGGCGGCGGAGGCGCACCGGCGCCGGCCGCGCTGGTCCGCAAGGTCGCGGGCTCGCTCAAGGGCGGAGGTCCCGTCCTCGGCTACGGCATGACCGAGACCAACGCCTATGGCCCGGGCAATCGCGGCCGGGACTATCTCGAACACCCGACGAGCACCGGCCGCTGGGTCCCCGTCATGGACCTCGAGATCCGCGGGCTGGATCGTGAGCCGCTGCCCGTGGGCGAACGGGGCGACATCTGGTTCCGAGGCCCGAACCTCATCCGGGGCTACTGGAACAAGCCCGAGGCCACGGCTGAGACGATCGTCGACGGGTGGCTGCTCAGCGGCGACATCGGTCGGCTCGACGAGGACGGTTTCCTGTACATCGAGGACCGCGCGAAGGACATGATCCTGCGCGGCGGCGAGAACGTCTACTGCGCCGAGATCGAAGCGGTGATCTACGAGCTGCCGGGCATCCACGAAGCCGCGGTGTTCGGCCTCGAACATCCTCGACTGGGTGAGGAGGTTGCCGTCGCCGTCCACATGCTTCCCGGCGCAACGCTCGACCCCGCATCGTTGCAGGCCCACGTGGCAACCAAATTGGCGTCGTTCAAGGTGCCGTCGAAGGTGTTCGTGATCGACGAGCCCCTGCCCCGCAACGCCGCTGGGAAGTTCCTGAAACGCGAGCTGACCAAGCAGTTCGCCGAGGCGTGACGGGCGGGCCCGCCGTTCCGCTGATTGACGCGCAGATCAGGCGCTTTGGCGCACAGATCAGGCTGTTTGACGCAGATCGGCCGGCGAGGTGGAGCATCTGCGCGCCAAACCAGCCGATCTGCGCGTGGGCTGGCCTGGGCCGGGCTGGTCTGCGGTGGGTGGGTCTGGTCACGCTTCAGCGTGGCTTGCCTCGGTTGGCGGCCATTGATTGACGAGAAAGCCGATGATTTTTGTCGGGAATTGCCGATAGCATGGAGGCATGCGTCCGACGTGGCTCCGATTTCCGGCAACGGTGAATGAGAAGGCGGCGCGGGTCGTTGCCTCCGGCGTGGTCGCCCAGGCCGTACTGTTCCTGGCGTTTCGGTGGTCGTTCCTGCTGGTCACGCTGGCCTTCGGGTTCCTCGCGCGGGTGATTGCCGGTCCGACCTTCTCGCCGCTCGCCCGTCTTGCGGTGCATGTGGTCGCTCCCCGCCTCGGTGAGCCGAAGACCGTCGCCGGGTCGCCGAAGCGCTTCGCCCAGGGCATCGGCCTTGCCGTGTCGTCGGTCGCGGTGCTCGGCTGGTTCGCCAGTGCTCCGACGGTGGCCGTCGCCGCCATGGCGATGCTGGTGTTCGCCGCCTCGCTCGAAGCCGGCCTCGGGTTCTGCCTCGGCTGTTGGATGTACCGCCATCTCGTCCGCCTCGGCGTGCTTCCCGAGTCGTCGTGCGTCGAGTGTTCCGACATCTCCTTGCGTCGGCGCCCCACTACGGCCACCAACGCCGGTCCGGCCGCCACCACGGTCAACGCCGCGTAGTGCAACTCAGGTGGGCCGGGAGGCTTGCTTGGGCCAGCACAGGGTGGGTTTTTCGAAGTGTGCCGGCCCTTGCGAGCCAGCTGGCCCACGAAGATAGGGCGGGAGGGCTGGGCTAGCGGATCGGTGTGAGCGGGGGCTCGTCGTTCAGGACGGCGAGGCAATTGCGGACTGCGAGCACCGCCATTGCGGTTCTGGTCTCGACCGTGGCCGAACCGAGGTGGGGGAGGAGCACCACATCGTCGCGATGCACGAGCCCCGGATGGACGGACGGTTCGTGCTCGAACACGTCGAGGCCGGCACCCGCGATGATTTGCCTCTCGAGCGCGTCGACAAGAGCGGCTTCGTCGATGATCGGACCTCGTGCGGTGTTGACGAGAAATGCGTCGGGCCGCATCCGCGCCAGGAGCGCGGCATCGAACAGGTGATGCGTGTCGGGGGTGTACGGGCAGTGGATCGACACGACGTCGCTCGTCGACACGAGCTCGTCGAGAGAGGCGAACGAAGCGCCCAGCGCGGCCGCAACGTCGGGGTCGACCGGACGACGGTTGCTGTACGCGATCGTCATCCCGCACGCCCTGGCCCGCCGCGCCAGCGCCCGGCCGATCGCTCCCATGCCAACGATGCCGAGGCGCTTGCCCGCGATCCCCGTGCCGAGATGGAACGACATCGCCCATTTCCACGGTTCGCCGGCGCGGATGACTCGCTCGCCCTCGCCGAGGCGTCGGGTCGTCATCAGGATCAGGGCGAGGGCGATGTCGGCCGTGGCGTCGGTGAGTACACCCGGTGTGTTGGTCGCTACGGCTCCGTGTTCGTGGATCGCCGGCACATCGAGGTTGTTGTAGCCGACGGCGACGTTGGCCACCACGCGGAGTTGTGGTCCGCACGCGTTCAACACCTCGGCGTCGACCTGTTCCGTAAGCAGGCATACGATGCCGTGACAGTCGCGCGAACGCTGGAGTAGCTCGGCGCGCGGCATCGGCTCGTCGCCGTCCCAGGCGTCCACGATGACGGGCGCACCGTCCACGTTTCCCTCGCGCAGCACGTCGAGCGCGGGTCCGGGAATGGGCCCGGTGACGAGGACACGGGGTGCGCCGGTCACTGCCGTCTCCCGCAGAGGCTGAACGCAGCGAGGCGATCGTGATCCGAAGCGGAGAACGGCATGCCATGAGCTTGGACCAAACATGGCAGCGGACACGGCAATTGCGCCGACGTCGACGAGAATGGGCAGATGCCCCTGCATGGAGTTGACGGCACCGACATCTGGTTCGAGGTGCACGGTGATCCAGGCCTCGCCCCGGCAGTGGTGATGGGTGGTTGGGGAACGTTTGCTCACGGCGCGATTGCCGGGGTGCCGCAGGCGGTGCGTGACCGGTGCCAGGTGCTGGTGTGGGATTACCCGGGAATCGGCGACTCGGGCTTCGACGGGGCGCAGCAGCCGTCGATGCGCAGGTACGCCCAGATCACCGCGTCGCTCTGCGATCATGTCGGCTGGTCGTCGGTGCATCTGATCGGGATCGTCGGCATGGGTGCCTGCATCGCCCAGGAGGTGGCGATCGCCCGACCCGATCTGGCTCGCAGTCTGTTCATGACGGGTTGCTGGGCCCGGCCCGATGCCCGTCTCACCGACGTGCTCGTGCTGTTCCGCGAAGTGCACCGTCAGCTCGGCTTCGAGGCGTTCCAAACGATGGCGGCAAGTCTGTCTTTCGACCCGGAGTTCTACGACGCCAACCGCACCCGGCTCCTTGGCTCGAAGGGCGCCTGGGGTGAGTTGCGCGGTCGACTCCCGGCCCATGAGCGACTGGTGCAGGCATGTCTCGATCACGACGTGCTCAGCCGTCTGGGCAAGATCTGTTGCCCGACACATCTCGTGCACGCCGGCGCCGACGCCATCACACCGCCGTCGAACACGCTCCCGCTCGAACACGGGATACCCGGCGCCACGGGCGAGCTGTGGTCAGACCTTCCCCACGCAATCGCCGGCAAGGACACCAAGGCGCGATTCGACAGGATCATCGGCGCGTTCCTCGACCGCACCTGACGCATCCGATTCGGCGACGTGCGGACCAGCGTGGGCCGGCCGGCTCGCTTCGGCCAGGAGGGGTTGGATTCCCCCGCCGTTCCCGGCCCAAGCCGGAGCCGTCGCTAAGCCTACGAAAACGCCGTGACCGGGCGGCCGACGTGGCGGCCGTCGACTTCGAGGTCGACCTTCTCGTTGTAGAAGCTGACGAGCCCGGCGATCTTGAACGCCTCCGGGATGGGATCGCGGTACGCCCACACGATGTCGGGGTGGGTCGTCCCGTTGACGTCGACGGACCAGTACTCGGCCACGCCCTTGTAGGGGCACACCGACGATTTCGCCGTCGGCGTGAGCAGGTCCGTGCGGACGTCGAGCTTCGGCAGGTAGTACCGGGCGGGCAGCCCGGTCTCGAACAACAGCCGGGGATGGTTCGACTCGGCCACGGTCACCCCATCGATGGTGACGCGCACGTGTCGGCTCGAGTCGCGAACGTCGACGCGGTGATACGGATCACGCGGATGCCCGAACGCCTCTTCATCCTCCTCGAACCACGCGTCGACGCCCTTCCAGTCGATGCGGGTGTATCCCTCGATCCCGATGCCGTCGCTGATCGCCGCAGCGGGGAGGAGTTCGCGCTTCACTGAGGCCGCGGGCACGTACCACCAGGGGTAGTACGGGTGCTCCCAGACGTAGATCGCCTCGGTCGTGTCCACGGCGATGACACCGTCGTGCACGACTCGGACGCGCCGCTGGCAAGGTTCGTGATGTCCGGTTTCCATGGGTGGAGTATGGCGGACTGGACCGGCAAAGGGAACCGGCCAACCCGGCGGGCGGCGGTGGCCCGGCGTTTGCTAGACACATCGCCATGGCTGCTCTCATCGTCCTGTTCAACCTCAAACCCGGCGTTTCGGAGGCCGACTACGAGGCCTTCGCGACCACCCTCGACGTGCCCACCGTGAAAGGGCTCAAGAGCGTGTCCGACTTCCGCGTGTTCCGCATGGCCGGCGTGATGGGGACAGACGACCCCGCGCCCTACCGCTACGTCGAGGTGATCGACTTCTCCTCCATGGACGAGCTCGGCGCTGACATCGGTGGGTCTCCGGCCATGGCCGAGATCACGGCCAAGTTCGGTGAGCTCGCGGATGCGGTATTCATGCTCGGCGAGGCGTTCGCCTGATGAACCGGCGGATGTCGGGCCGATCTGCGGTCACCGGAAGAGGAGCGTTCGCCCGATGAACCGGCGGATGTCGGGCCGATCTGCGGTCACCGGAAGAGGAGCGTTCGCGTGACGGGTCGTTTCGACGGCAAGGTCGCCATCGTCACCGGTGCCGGACGGTTCAAGGGGCTCGGCGAGGCGATGGCCCGTCGATTGGCGTCGGAAGGCGCGTCGATCGTGCTGACGGACAAAGGCGCGCTCGACGGCGACCGTTTCCCCGCCCACGGCATTGGCACGAGTGAGGAGATGGAGAGAGTCGCCGAGTCGATCCGTGCGGAGACGGGCGCGACCGTTCGCACGCAGTCGTGCGACGTGCGCATCGAAGACCAGGTCGCGGCGATGGTGGCAAACACCGTCGAGGCGTTCGGCCGCGTGGACTTCCTTGTCAACAACGCCGGCATCGGCTACCTCATGACGCTCATCGTCGACACGCCGGCCGACGATTGGGACGCAGTGCTCGGCGTCAACCTCAAGGGCATGTTCCTGTGCACCAAACACGTCGCCCGGCAGTTGCTCGCCCAGGGTCAGGGTGGACGCATCGTCAACATCGGCTCGCAGGCGTCGAAAAGCGGTTTCGCCAACGCCAGCGCCTACACGTCGTCGAAGCATGGCGTCGTCGGGTTCACCCGCTCCGCCGCGCTGGAACTTGCGCAACACGGCATCACCGTGAACGCAATCTGCCCGAACCATGTGACCACCGGTCTCGGTGCATGGCAGAACTCGCACTTCTCGGCACTCGGTGGCCAATCCGTCGACGACTACCTCGAGGCAATGAAAGCGCGCATACCGATCGGCCGAACGGGCACGCCAGCCGACATCGCCGCGGCATGTGCGTTCCTCTGCTCGTCCGACGCCGACTACATCACCGGTGAATCCATGAACGTCTCCGGGGGCGAGGAATACCACTGAGTTGCATTGTCGCCGGGCCCCGCCTCCGCTGCGCTTCGGCACCCGGCGACGTGGCGCATCCCACATCTCCCAGGTTCGGCATCCCACATCGGCTGTCTGGACGTCGAAAACTTCCGGAATCGGGGGATGTGGGATGTGGGGGCGCCGCGTGTGTGATTCCGGCTACGCGCTGGCGCCGGTCAGCCAGTTGCAGACGTTGTCGCCGAGGGACGGCACGTGGTAGCCGCCCTCCTGAAGGATGACGAGCGGCCGGCCGAGCGCGGCGACGAGTCGGCCGTGGGTCTCGTAGGACTCGGTGGTGACTCGGAAGTCGCCGAGCGGATCGAGCTCGTGGGTGTCGACGCCGAGCGACACGACGATCACTGATGGATCGAACGCGTCGACCGCCTCGAGTGCCCGGACCAGGGTTGCCGTGAAGTCCTCGTCGGAGGTCTTGCGGGGGAGCGGGAGGTTCACGTTGCTCCCGAGTCCGCGCCCGGTCCCCGTTTCCTCAGCGTGGCCGATGAAGTAGGGGTACGCGTTGCGAGGGTCGCCGTGCAGCGACACGTACTGCACGTCGTCGCGGTCGTAGAAGATCTGCTGCGTGCCGTTGCCGTGGTGATAGTCGACGTCGAGCACCGTCACCCGAGTGCCCGTCGTCGACGCAATCATCTGTGCACTTACGGCGGCGTTGTTGAAATAGCAGTAACCGCCGTAAGCCGAGCGCGGTGCGTGGTGTCCGGGCGGTCGGCACAAGCCGTAGGCAGATCGCTCGCCGCCCAGGACGAGGTCGGCCGCCGTGAGCGCGACGTCGACTGCTGCCCGCGCTGCGACGTAGGTGCCTTCGACGAGCGGGGTCATCGTCTCGAAGCACCAGTAGCCGAGCTGCGCGTGGACCGCCGACGGGAGAGGCGCGGGGCCCATGCCTTCGCGGATGGACGGATGCACGAACGTGTCCGGGAAGACCTCACGCTGCTTCTTGATCGACTGGAAGTCGCGCCAGGCGCGGGCGAGGAAGTCGACGAGTCCCGGATCGTGCACATTGTCGAGCGGCTCCCGTCCGTGATCGGTCGGCGGCACGAACGTGAACCGGTCCGGATGACGGCGCAATGCCGCATCGATCACTTCGGCCCGCACCGGCGCCTCCCAATGCCCTTCGGGAATGCCCCATGCCACCTCGGTCCCGTTGGCATGTCGGAGGTGGGCGGCGCTGGCGACGACCTTCATGGGGGTGACGCTACCGAACCCGGAGGCGGGCAAATCGCTGGGCAGTGGAGTCGAGGCCGTCTACCGTTTCCCCTATGAGAACCGTCACCGGTGTCTGCCATCACGACTGCCCCGACTCCTGCGGATGGATCGTCACGGTGGAGCCCGACCCCGAAGGCGGGCCTGACCGCGCCACCAAGATGCGCGGCAACCCCGACCATCCGTTCTCCCGGGGCGAGCTTTGTCCGAAGGTCAACCGGTATCTCGATCGGGTCTACAGCCCTGACCGCGTGCTGACCCCGCTGCGACGGGTCGGCGCGAAGGGTGAGGGTCGGTTCGAGCCGATCTCCTGGGATGAGGCGCTATCTGCGATCGCCCAGCGGTGGACGGCGATCATCGAACGTGACGGTGGCGAGGGGATCATGCCGCTGTGGGACGCCGGTAACCAGAGCGTGCTCGCCATGCATGCCCACCAGCGGCTGATGGACCGCATGGGGGCTTCCCGGATGGTCGACTCCGTGTGCGGCCAGGCGGCCGGTGTCGGCACCGCCGCAACCTACGGATCCGGACGTGCCGCCGATCCCGTGGAGGTCCGCCATGCCAAATGCATCGTGTTGTGGGGCACGAACACGAGGCTCACCAATCGTCATCTGTGGCCCTTCATCGAGGAGGCCAAGGCCACCGGGGCCACGATTGTCTGCATCGACCCGCTCCGGACGATGACAGCCGACAGCAGCGACATGTTCGTGCAGCCGCTGCCCGGCACCGACGTCGCCTTGATGCTCGCGCTGATCAACATCTTCGTCCGCGACGCCCGCATCGACCACGCCTACGTCGACAGCTACGCCACTGGATACGACGACCTCGTCGCCGAAGCTTCGAGCTGGAGTCCGGCGCGGGCCGCAGAGGTATGTGGGCTTACGGTTGCTGAAATCGAGGACTTCGCCCGGGTGGTGGCGACCGCTCCGCCGGTTCATTTCCGGACGGTGATCGGTGCCGAACACCGCGAGCACGGCGCCCAGTTCTTCCGCCTCCTCGCTGCCCTGCCGGTGCTGCTCGGTTCGTGGCGCCATCGAGGTGGCGGCATGTCGCGCTCCGTTGGCACCTATACCAGTGATGCGATCGGCTCGATTGCCGCTCCGAGCCTCAGGTCTGCCGCTCGTTCGCGATCGCTGTCGCAGAACCAACTGGGCCGCTGGCTGACGGACGACACGCTCGCTCCCCGGGTCTCGTCGCTCATGATCTGGAACTTCAATCCGGCGGTCACTCTCCCGAACGCTGACGCCATCCGTCGAGGTCTTGCGCGAAACGACCTCTTCACCGTGGTGCACGAGGTCTTTCTGACGGATTCCGCACGCTACGCCGACATCGTGCTGCCCGCGGCAACCCACATCGAAGCCAACGACATCACCCCGTCCTGGGGTTCGATGCATCTGAACTGGAACCGGGCGGCGATCGCTCCGCTTGGCGAGTCGGTGTCGAACACCGAGCTGTTCCGCCGTCTCGCTGGAGCAATGGGCTACACCGAAGCAGAGCTCTTCGCCACCGACGATGAACTGCTTCGGCTCGCCATGGCGTCCGGACACGAGTTCGCCGAAGGGATCACCCTCGATCGTCTCCAAACCGAAGGAACGGTTCGGCTGAACATCGCCGACGACTTCCGCCCGTTCGAGAAGGGCGGCTTCGCGACCCCCGATGGACGGGCCCAGCTGTCGTCCGAGGCCATGGAGCAGCGCGGTCTGGGTCGCGTCGCCACGTACGTGCCGTCGATCGAAGGTCCTCACGGCGCGGGAGCTTCAGGCTTCCCGCTCTCGCTGATGACCCCGAAGGTCCACACCCGCTTCCTGAACTCGTCGTATGCCCACTTGCCGAACCACGGTGGACGCGAGGGCGGACCATACGTCGAGCTCTCCGAGTCCGACGCCTCGGCCCGTGGGATCGCCCCCGGTGACACGGTGCGGGTCTTCAACAGCCGCTCCTCCCTCACGCTCACGGCGCGGATCGGGACGACGGTGCGACCCGGTGTCGTGGCGGTGCCGTTCGGATGGGGAAGCGCGGACCATCCCGATGGGAGAACGGCCAACTCGCTGACCAACGACACCCTCACGAGCTTCGGCGGCGGGGTCGCCTATTCCGACACGCTCGTCGAAGTGACGCGCGCTTCGGGCTGAACGTCTCCCGTTCCGCCCGACGCACACCCTCGCCCCGACCAACACCGTTTCCGATGAGTCGACGCGAGTCGACTTCACAGTGATAAGCAAGGGCCTGACGACCCTCCACGGGCGGGGGCGTCGAACCGCCACGCCGACGCCCGCGCACACAGGTCCGAGGGGGACTCATGAGCAAAGACGGCTCGTCCAATGCCGACAGAGACCGATTGCACGAACTGGGTTATGCCCAGGAACTGCACCGAGGCATGGGGACGTTCTCGAACTTCGCCATCAGCTTCTCGATCATCTCCGTGCTTGCGGGTGCGCTCACGAGCTTCTCGCTCGGCATGTTTGCCGGCGGCCCCCGCATCATCCTCCTCGGTTGGGTGATCGTCGGCATCGGCGCGCTCGCCGTCGGCGCCGCTATGGGGGAGATCTGTTCGGCCTATCCGACCGCCGGTGGTCTCTACTACTGGTCGGCCAAGCTCGCCCGCAAGAACGGGGCCATGTGGTCGTGGTTCACCGGGTGGTTCAACCTCGTCGGCCAGATCGGCGTCATCGCCTCCGTCGACTGGGCGCTTGCCAACTACGTGCTCTACAGCTTCAAATTGCTCGGCTGGGACGATCTGCGGCCGACCAAATGGACCGTCTATGTCACGTACCTGATCCTGCTGGTGGTCCACGGTCTGCTCAACACCTATGGCGTGAAGCTCGTGAAGCTCCTGGGCGACATCAGCGTCTGGTGGCACGTCATCGGGGTGGCGGTGATCGTCGGCGCGCTGCTCCTCGCCGGGAAGAACAAGACCGGCACCACCGGCATCTTCGACTTCAAGAACACCACCGGTTGGAGCTTCCCCGGATCGGGCCTCTACGTCGGCCTGGTCGGCCTTCTGCTCGCCCAATACACGATCACCGGCTTCGACGCTTCGGCGCACGTCAGCGAGGAAACCCACGGCGCCGCGACGAGCGCGCCGAAGGCCATCGTGCGATCGATCTGGATTTCGGCGATCGCCGCTCTGCTCATGAACGCGGCGATGCTCATCGCCATCCCGAAGGGCAAGTATGACGAGATCGCGGCCGGCGGCATCCTCGCGGGGGCGCTGGTGTTCACCATGTCGATCGCCGGGTTCCTCGGCAAGCTGCTCGTCATCATCGCCACGGTTGGCCAGTTCTTCTGCGGCATGGCGTCGGTCACGGCGAACAGCCGAATGATCTACGCGTTCTCGCGCGATGGTGGGCTGCCTGGATCGAATCTCTGGCACCGCATCAACCCCCGCACCCGCACGCCGACGAACTCGATCTGGCTCGGCGTCTCGCTCTCGGCCATCGCCGGCGCATTGACGCTCATCCAGACGAAGAAGGCCATCCCGGTGGCGTTCTTCGCGCTGACGCTGATGTGCGTGATCGGGCTCTACATCAGCTACATCATTCCGGTCTTCCTCCGGCTTCGGAATCCCGACTTCCAGAAGGGCCCGTGGCACCTCGGCAATCGCAGCAAGGCCGTCGGGTGGTTCGCGGTGGTCTACGTGCTGGGGATCTGCATCATCGGTGTGCTTCCCCAGTTCGTCCCCTGGAACAAGTGGGAAACCGCGAACTTGACGCTTCCCGTCGTCGGCGGCATCGGGGTCGTCGTCGGCGTCTGGTGGTTCGCGTCGGCGAAGAACCGGTTCCACGGTCCGAAGGTCCAGGGAACCAGGGAAGAACTGATGGAGATCGAGCGGGAGCTCTCAGCACTGAGCTGACCACGAACGCGGAGATGGTGCGTCCGGTCGCTCCTCGAGCGACTGAACGCACCAACTCGTCGACGAAATCGGTGCTATTCGACCGGATCGAAATTCGGTGCTTCGGTCCTCGTGCGCTTCAGCTCCCAGAAGGCGTCGATGCCGGCCATGGCGATGATCCCGTCCCACATCTGGAGCGCGTCGTAGTGCTTCAGCCGTCGGCTGATGACGGGGCCGAAGAAGCCGACCTTCTTGCCGATGTCGTTCTCGAATCCGAGGATCGGTGTGCCGACGTTGTCGCCGGTGAGCGCGAGCCCTTCGTCCATCGATGACCGGATCGCGACGTCGAATGATTCGTCTGTCATCGCCGCGGCGTGGTGTGCCGGGAGACCACATTCCTCCAGGGACGGCGCCGGACCGATCAGGCCCTCGCCCTTGTCGTGGATCCTCTCGCCGAACGAGAAGTAGAGCTTGGCCACGGCATCCTCCCCGTGTTCGGCCCTGACGGACTCGAGCACCCGCAGGAGCTGGTGGTTGTGGAAGCTGCGCTCATGCCACGGTGAATCGGGCTGCACGTTGTTCTTGAAGTACAGGCTGATCGGTCGCCAGCGAATGACGAGCTTGCGATGCGGTGCGACGTCGACGACCCACCTGGCCGTCAGCCAACACCACGGTCAGACAGGGTCGATCCAGAAATCCAGTTCCATCCCTCGTGTTTAGCCCACGTGCACCGGTTCGGCGCGACGTTCTCCGGCGGGACTAGAACTGCCTGCATGGACAGCCCAGGCCACCCGATCCGTCCGCCCCTCGCCATCCACGAGTTGCGTGAGGGTGTGGAACGCAACGAGATCGACACCGTCCTCGTCGTGTTCCCCGATCTCGCCGGATCGTGGAAGGGCAAGCGCATGACCGGCCGGTTCTTCCTCGACGACACCGTGCTCCACGGCATCGAGGCGTGCAACTACCTGATTGCCACCGATGTCGAGATGAACGTTCTGCCCGACTACCGCTTCGCCAACTGGGACGCAGGGTACGGCGACATGCGATGCGTGCCAGACTTCGCCACGCTTCGGCTCATCCCCTGGTTGGAGAAGACCGCGCTGGTGATCTGCGACCTGGTCGATGACAACGGCCCCATCGAGGTGTCGCCCCGACAGATCCTCAAGCGCCAGTTGGAGCGTGCCGCAGCGATGGGGTTCACCGTGAAGATGGGTGCCGAGCTCGAGTTCTTCCTGTTCAAGGAGAGCTTCGAGTCGGCTGCAGCGAAGGGCTACGCCAATCTGACGCCCGACTCGAACACGATCCAGGACTACCACATCCTGCAGACGACCAAGGATGAGCACATCATCCGGTCCATCCGCAACGGCATGGAAGGAGCGGGTGTTCCGATCGAGTGCTCGAAGGGCGAGGCCGGCTTTGCCCAGCACGAGATCAACCTCCGCTACACCGAGGCGCTCGCGATGGCCGACCGGCTCGCGATCTACAAGAACGGGGCCAAGGAGATCGCCGCGCTCAGCGGGCGGGCGATCACCTTCATGGCGAAGTACTCGATGGCCGACGTCGGCTCGTCGTGCCACATCCATACGTCACTGTGGAGTGCCGACACCGACGAACCTGCCGCCCCGGGACACGGCCCGCACCATCTCTCCGACACCTTCGCCAGCTATCTCGCCGGCATGGTGGCAACGGCGCAGGAGCTGTCGTGGATGTTCGCTCCCACGGTGAATTCGTACAAGCGCTACCAGCTCGGCTCGTGGGCACCCACGGCGGTGGCGTGGGGTCGCGACAACCGTACCTGTGGCCTTCGTCTGGTCGGCCACGGCGCCGGAACCCGCGTCGAGTCCCGCATCCCCGGCGCCGACGCCAACCCGTATCTGGCGTTCGCCGCGGTGATCGCCGGCGGTCTGCACGGGATCGCGAACAAGCTGTCGCTGGCCGACCCGTTCGTCGGCAACGCCTACGAGTCCAAGGACGTCGCCCGTATTCCGTGGAACCTGGTCCAGTCCATCGAGCTTCTCGAAGGCTCGGCCGTCGCCAAGTCGGCGTTCGGTGAGGAGGTGCACCACCACATGCTCACCACGGCGCGCCACGAGTGGTCGCAGTTCAACAAGGCCGTCACCGACTGGGAGCTGCGCCGCAACTTCGAGCGTTGGTAGGCGTACAAATCACTGTCTCGGGCTTAGGAGTGATTGGCGGACCGACCGCGACGCTTGAGATGGGCGGCGATGCGATGGGACGCCTGCAGCGACGCTCCCGGAACCAGGAACTGCTCGGCAGTCGTGGTGATCTCGGCGTCGGCGGCGGTGGGCCGTTCGTGTTGACGCTCGTGCTCGGACCACGTGGAGACGGTGAACTGCTCGATGAACGTGCCGGGTTCCTCGACGTCTTCGAAGAGTCCCCACTGCATTGCACCGTCGCGTCGGCGTAGTCGTCGGATCGGGCGCATCGCGGCGATGAACTCGTTGCGGCGCTCGGGGTCGATGTGCCACTCCAACGACACGAGCACGGGTCCTTCCTCGGGGTCGATCGGGATGACGTGGTGGAGTGCGCCGAGGGGCATGGGGGTGAGGTCGAGTTCGGCCCGGGAGGCGAGGCGGATGGGAAGGGTTGCTACCCCGAGTGCGGCGGCAGTGATTCCGGCGCTGACGATGGCGGTTCCGGAGCCGACGCCGGACGCGATCGCGCCCCAGCCGAGAGCGGCGGCCATCGACGTGCCCTGGAAGACGAGCATCGCCGTGGCCAATCCCCGTCCTCGCACCCAGCCCGGGAGCACACTCTGGATGACGGAGAAGACCGTGGAGAATGCGGTGATCTGCCCGGCCCCGCTCAGGGCAGCTCCGACCATGAGCATCGCGAGGTTCGTCGCCGTGCCGACGAGGACGAGCCCGAGTCCGAGGACACCGGCACCGAGGAGGACCAACCGGTCGACCCCGAGGACGGCGCGAAGGCGGGGGAGGATGGTGGCGGCGCCGACTGCCGTGACGCCCATTGCCGCGCCGATCAGTCCGTACTCGCCGGCACTTACCCCGATCTCGTTCCTCGCGACCAGGGGCAGCAGCGCGGCCAACGCCGTTGCCGGGATGGCGATCGCTGAGACTCGAATCAGAAGGAGGAGCAGGTTCACCTGATTCGACACGTAGCGGACGCCGGTCCGGACTGCCGAGGCGACGTGCTCGGCCGGCAGTGTCGTGTCCGGGACGTTGCGCTTCCATCGGTACACCGCAACGATCACCGCAAGGAAGCTGACGGCGTTCACGATGAACACCCAGCCTGCTCCGGTCGATGCGATCACCAGTCCACCGAGGGCGGGTCCCAGCGCACCGGCCAGGTTCATCGAGATCGCGTTGAGCGCGCCAGCGCTGGCCAGCTCGGATCGCGGAAGCAGCTCGGGGGCCAGCGCCACCCAGTTCGGCATCTGCAACGTGCCGCCGACGCTGAGTCCCATGGTCAGGACGAACAGCAGGAGCAGCGTCAGCGAACCACCGAGCTCGAACACGCCGAGGGCCAGGGCGACGCCGAGCATGAGCACCTGGGCCGTGATGAGCAGGCGGCGCCGATCGAGCACGTCGGCGAGCGCACCGGCGGGAAGGGCGAGAAGGAACGACGGGAGGGCCGTCGCCGCGGCGAGCATCGACACGGTGGACGGCGAACGTGAGAGCGAGGTGACGACCCACGCCGCGGCGACGCCGTGCATCGCCGAGCCGACGTTGGACAGCAGGCCGGCCAGCCAGAGGCTGCGGTACACGGGATTGCGCAGCGGCGACCAGGCGGAGACGGCCGCGGTTCGGGACGCTGTTTCCGCGGTCGTCATGGGTTCCATCTGACCACGGTGCGACCGAGAACGTCACGCCTCGGTGTCGATGCGGTCAGAATGGAGGCCATGACTTTCCCCGTCCCCGGTGGCCGGACCACCGACGCAGCCGATGCTGTTGGCGTGCCCCGCCCGGTGGCGTCGACGAGGAAAGCGGGGGCTCGGCCGCTGATCGGGGTGAGTGCCCGTCCTCGCAAACCGGGCGAGGTATCGGGCTGGCCCGACACCCATTCGTCGGTCATGCAGCACACCTATCTCGACGGCGTGTGGCGGGCCGGTGGGATGGAGGCGATCATCGCCCCGCGACTGTTGGGCGATGACGAGGCAGACGAGCTGGTGTCACGCCTCGACGGACTCATCCTGGTCGGCGGCGGCGATGTCGATCCGGCGCTCTACGGCGCCGAGCCCCACGAGCGCGTCTACGGCGTCGATGCGGCGAGCGATGCGTTGGAGGTGGCGCTGGCGAAGGCGGCGGTGCGCGCCGAGTTGCCGCTCCTCGCGATCTGCCGGGGGATGCAGGTGCTCAACGTCGCGCTCGGTGGCACCCTCGATCAGCATCTGACCGGCCGCCCCGGCCTCATCGACCACGGCCAGCCCGGTGCCGGCAAAGCGCTGCACGAAGTGGCCGTCGAGTCGGGTTCGCTTCTGGCGAAGACGCAGGGTGGAGCGAGCTCGATCGCGAACTGCTGGAGCTACCACCACCAGGCCGTCGATCGCCTCGGCGAAGGGCTCATCGTAAGCGCACGTAGTGTCGACGGAGTCGTCGAGGCGGTGGAGTTCGCCGACGCCGGCGACCGCGGGTGGATGCTGGCGATCCAGTGGCACCCCGAGCGCACCGCCGCCACCGACCCCGCCCACCAAACCCTCTTCGACGAGCTGATCCGCCAGTCTTCGCGCTGAGCGCTGGGAGAGAGGTTGCCCCCATATATGGGGGCAGAACACCTCCCAACTGCGCTGGGAGGTGTTTTGCCGCAGGCGAGCGAACCGGATCCCGCAACTGCGAGGGCCAACCACTGCAAGATCGCGCCGCTGCCAACGACGGAACCCGAGCCCTAGATCGCCACCCGGATGCCGGATGGAATACGCCGACGAAGGCCGAGGCTGGCGAGCACACCGAAGGTCGCGAAGGCACCGGCCACGATCCAGACGCTGCGGAGAGACTGGTCCATGAGGACGCCGCCCATCGCCGTCGCCGCGCCTATCGACCCTTGGAACACCATCGCCGCCAGACCGAAGTAACGGCCGACGAGTTCGCGCGGTGCGAGCTCCGCCGTCAGCGGTTGACGGACCGCCGCAAGCACCGTCTCGCCGAATCCGCCGACGCCCTGGGCTAGGGCCATGATGCCGATAGCTACCCCGATCGATGTGTCGATGGTGAGGGCCGTCATGACGAATGCGAAGAGGAACATGAGGTTCATGAACGCAAGGCAGTTCATGCGGTCACGCCCACGAACCCACCGCAGCATCGGGATCTGGAAGATCACCGCAGAGATCGCCCCGACGAGGAACACGAGCCCGACGGTGGACTCGTTGACGCCGATGCGCGACGCGTAGGCCGGCATGATGCCCCACGCAAAGCCGAAAGAGAACGAGATGCCGAGATCCGACACGATCAGCAGCAGGAAGAAGCGGTCGCGGAGTACCTCGGCAAAGCCGCCCGATGGAGCGTCCCCCTCCTCCCGCTTCAGCCGGCCGGACGGAAGCGCCGGTAGGCAGGCGAGGAACACCACGTACGTGGCCATGTTGAGGAAGAACATCAACTGGAACGAGCCGAGCCGGTTCTTGTCGGCGATCAGGCCACCGACCACGCCGCCGAACCCGGCGCCGAGATTCAGCGCCGTGCGCTGGAACGCCATGACGGTCGACCGCATCTCGCTCGGCACGATCACCGAAAGCAGCGCCGACTGCGAGGGAAACCAGAGCCCGTTGGCGACCCCCATGGCCGTCGACGCCGCCAATGCCAGGAAGACGGAATCGACGAAGGCGAAGGTGCTGCTGGCCAGGATGGACACCACACATCCGATGGCGAGAATGCGCCGGGGCCCGAAGCGGTCGCTGAGGAACCCGGCATATGGCGTCATCAACACAGTCGCGAGAGGAGTCGCCGCAGCGATCAGACCGCTTGCCGTTCCCGAGAAACCGCGTACTTCGTCGAGGTAGATGAACAGGAAGGCGAAGATCATGCCCGAACCGGTCATGTTGATGACGGTGGCGAACATGAACCGCTGAAGTGCCGGGCTGAAGGAACGAAAACCGGTGCCGGACACGGGCAGCCACCCTACTGACCCCCGCCCCTGAACCAGCCGGATTTCCGCGCCGGTCGCGGTGCCGTGCTTCGCCGATGGGTGCGGTCCGGGCTGGTCAGCATGCCGGTCCGGGGCTACGGTCCAGTCATGAGCCTGACCGCTGACACCGAGGCCCTTATCGCCGAGCACTGGTTCGACGGCCAGACGCTGCGCGGATGGTGGGCGGCGTGTGCCGATGCCGGGCTGGCGTTCCCGGATTGGCCGGTCGGCATGGGTGGACGAGGGGGCTCAGTCGGCGACGCGATCGCCGTTGCCCGGGTCATGGGTGCGGCGGGAGTCATCGGTCCGCCGCCTGGCCTCGGCTCGCTGATGGGCGGGCCGGTCGTGCGCGAGTTCGGCACGCAGGACCAGCAGGCCCGTCTCTTGCGCCCGCTGGCGGACGGAACGGAGGGCTGGTGCCAGCTCTTCTCCGAACCCGGTGCCGGTTCCGACCTTGCCGGACTTCGTACGCGCGCTGACAAAGATGGGAGCGAGTGGATCGTCAGCGGCCAAAAGGTCTGGACGAGCGGAGCCGATCACTCCCGGCGAGGCATGCTCGTGACCCGGTCGAACTGGGACGCGCCGAAGCACCGGGGTCTGACCTACTTCATCGTCGACCTCGATCAGCCAGGTGTGGAGATCCGCCCGCTCAAGCAGATGAACGGGCGGTCCCATTTCAGCGAGGTGTTCCTCACCGACGTGCGGGTCAGCGATGAGGACCGGATCGGCGATGTGAACGGCGGCTGGGCCGTGACCGTCGCCACGCTCGGCTACGAGCGCACCGGTCTGGCGTCGTCGAAGGCGCCGGGTCTGTATCGAGCGCATCCGGGTGAGGCGACCGGACAACTGGATCGCCGCGTGAGCGAGATCGTGGCCGAGGCCGACGCCCGAGGAGAAGGCGAGGACGAAGCCGCTCCCGGCCAGTTCGACTCCCTGCTCGGACTGGCGCGCCGCTCCGGCCGTAACGACGATCACGCGATCCGCCAGGATCTCGCCGCCGCCTACGCCCGTGAGCGCATCGCCGGATGGTCGGGCCAGCGCGCCCGGCTCGGGGCGCCGACCGGTGCGGTGGCCAAGCTCCAGTGGACGAACGGGCTTCGACGATCGAGCCAGCTCGGGCTCGAACTACTCGGAGCGGAAGCAATGCTGCGCGAAGGCGAGTCGACGGCCGGAGGGCGATTCGTGCAGTTCTCGCTCTCCGTGCCGAGTGCGTCGATTGCCGGGGGCAGCGACGAGATCCAGCGAAACATCATCGCCGAGAAGGTCCTCGGGCTCCCGAAGGACATCTCGGTCGACACCGATGTGGCGTTCCGCGACGTGAGGAAGAGTGGCTGACATGACCAGGATCATCCGTGGACGTACGGTTCGGCCGACGAACGCCGACTACAACGATCCGGGCGGTATCCACGACGACGCCACCGCCCAGGGCCTCGGCTTCCGAGGCGGGACGATCGCCGGGTCGTCGCACCTCGACACCTTCGTCCCTGTACTCCTCGACGCATTCGGTGACGAGTGGTTCCGTTCGGGTTCGCTCTCGATGTACTTCCGTCACGCCACGACCGATGGCGAGCCGACGCACGCACTCCTCGAGTTGCCCGACGACGCGACGACCCCGCTGCGGGACGCGCAGGTCCCTGCCGTGGTCGAGATGAGCGACGGCACTCTGGTGGGCGAAGGAACCGCGGCGGTTGGCTCGCCGGCGGAACCGACGGCGCTCGACGCGCGTGATCTGCGCCATGACCCGGGTGCGGCGCGCATCCTGCGTGACGTCGCTCTCGGGGACGTGCTCGGCCCCGTCACCGCCTCGGTCGACGGAGCGCGGCTGGCCCGTGGCTGCGAGCGCCGCATCACCGAAGTGCTCGAGTGGTACCGCGGGCCGTCCCCCTTCGGCGGGGCGATTGCTCCTCCGAGCGCGCTTATCGATCTGTTCGCCAACGTGGCGGGCGCCGCGCTCCTGCCGAGGCTCGGTGAGGCGGTGGGCATGTGGGGGGCGATGGAGATCCGCCATCACCACGGCCCGCTCCTCGTCGACCACCCGTACGAGATCACGGTCACCGTGGCCGCGGTGGGCGACAGCCCCAAGACGGAGATCCTCTGGTACGACGCCGCCGCGCACGACAACGGAACGCTCGTCATCACGGCTCGCGTGCTCAGCCGCTTCGTGAAGGCGTCGTCGCCGCTCTACGCATGACACGGTGGCGCATCGACGAATCGGAGCGCGTGCCGGATGGCGTTCGGAGCCGCACCCTGGGCGCGGGGCTCACGGCGCCGACGCCGACTTCCCCGCTTTCAGGACATTCCAGGCGACGAGCACCGCCATCACGGCCCCTGAACCGAGCCCGGTCCAGAGCACGTCGATGGCCTCCTTGGAACGAACAACCTTCTCCAGGAACTTGATCCCGATCACGAGAACGAGAACGTCGACGATCTTGGACTTGAGGCTCGAGAAGTCCTTGATGACGAGCCATTCGGGAACCTCCAGCGAACCGACGAAGAGCTCGTGGAGTCCGATCGCAGTGATGAGCAGCACTGTGCCGATCAGGTAGAGGTCGAGCACCTCGAGCAGTTCCACGATGGTGTCGTCCTGCTGCCACGCCGACGTCCGCACCAGGTCGAGCATGAAGTCGCCGGTCCTGGCGACCGCCCACGCATACGTGGCCAGCGATTGGAAGAAGACACCGACCACTGCGACGATGACGAGCAGGCGCGCTTTACCGAGCAGTCTTGCCACGCCGTTGAACCTAGCGTCGACACTCTTCTCGTCGGGCGGACGGCTGCTCATGAAGTCCGGGTCCGACGCGACAGGAGTTTCCGTACTTCTTCGGTCCAGAGGACGGTGGAACCGACAGCGACGCACACCATCCACTGCCCGAGTGAGATCGAGGTCGTGTCGAACAGGTTCTGCATGAAGCCGACATGGGTCACGGCGAGCTGCAGAGCCAGCACGCAGCACAGCGCGACCCAGAGGTAGCGGTTGCCCAACGTCTCTCTTCGGAACACCGTCAAACGATCGTTCCGCACATTCAAGATGTTGAAGAACTGGAAGATGACGAAGGTGTTGAAGGCCATCGTGCCGGCAACGGTGGCTACCCCCGCTTGCGGGTCATCCCCGGGTCCGAAGGCGAGGAGGCAAAGGGTGCCGACCGCCATGATGGTGGAAGAGAACGCGACGGCGTACCACCGTGAACGGGTCAAGATCTTCTCGCTTACCGGTCGTGGACGCCTCGTCATGATGTCCTTGTCCGGTCGATCGAGTCCGAGTGCCATCGCCGGCGGACCGTCCATGATGATGTTCACCCAGAGGATGGCGATCGCCGCGAACGGCTTGCCGTCGGCGACGCCGAGAATCGCGGCGAAGAGGAACAGCAGCGCGAACCCGACGGTAGTGCTCAGTTGGAATCTCACGAACTTCACGATGTTGTCGTAGATGCCCCGCCCTTCCCGGACGGAACCCACGATCGCGGCGAAGTTGTCGTCGGTGAGGACCATGGTTGCCGCTTCCTTCGTCACCTCGGTTCCGGTGATCCCCATGGCGATCCCGATATCTGCCCGCTTCAACGCCGGAGCATCGTTCACGCCATCGCCGGTCATCGCCACGACGTTCGAACGCCGCTGCAACGCAGAGACGATTCTCAGCTTGTGCTCAGGCGCAACCCGGGCGAACACTGCGATGTCATCGATCCGTCGATCGAGTTCGGCCTCGTCCATTCGGTCGAGTTCGGCACCAGTGACACTGATCAGCTCTCGGCCCTCCTCGACCAGCGCGAGCTGGCGGCCGATGGCGGCGGCGGTGGTGGCATGGTCGCCAGTGATCATCTTCACGGTGATCCCGGCACTCCGGGCCTCCGCAATCGCTTGTCGCGCCTCTGGACGAGGTGGGTCCACGATGCCGATCAGGGCGAGGAACGTCAGGTCCCGGATGAGTTCTGCGGGGTCGAGACCAGAGGCCATGAGCTCACTCCACTCTTCGGTCTCGAACTGACGCTGGGCCACAGCCAGCACGCGCTGACCCTGGTCGGCAAGCTTGTTGTTGTGCCCTTCGAGCATCTGTCGGTGTTCCACGAGCGGAGCGCGGGTTCCGTCCGCACTGATCGTCCAGAGCGATCGGTCCATGAGGACGTCGGGAGCGCCTTTGACGTAGAGCCGCACCACGGAACGCCCGGTGTCATCGGCCATCTCGTGCGTCGTCATCATGTATTTCGCGGTGCTGTCGAACGGCACCTCGGCGATCCGCGGGTGCGAACGACGGAGGAGTTCGACGTCGAGTCCGCCCTTCGCTGCCAACGTCACGAGGGCGCCCTCGGTGGGATCACCGATCAGTTCCCAGCTGTCGTCTTCGGCGCGTCTCACAACGGCGTCGTTGCACAGTGCCATCGGGACGAGCGCGGCGTCGAGCGCGAAGGGGACTTCGCGATCGCCTTCGATGGAGCCTTCCGGCGCGTAGCCCTGGCCCTTTACGGGGTGAGCACGACCTGCGAACACCAGGGTGGTCGCGGTCATCTGATTCAGCGTGAGCGTTCCGGTCTTGTCGCTGCAGATGACGCTCGTACAGCCCAGGGTTTCGACGCTGGCGAGTCGTTTCACGATCGCGTGCTTCCTGGCCATCTTCGAAACGCCAAAGGCGAGTGTCACGGCGGTTACGGCAGGAAGCCCTTCCGGGATGCTGGCCACCGCGAGCGCGACCGACGTGATGAACAACTCCTCGACGCTGTCGCCTCGCACGAGTCCGATGAGCAAGACGAGTCCGACGATGACTCCGGCGAGCTTCGCCAGGCTGTGGGCGAGGCCGTCGAGTTGTTTCTGCAGCGGCGTCTTTTCGAATTCCGTTGCCCGGAGCAGGCCGGCGATACGACCGATCTCGGTCTCCATGGCGATTGCCGTGACGACGAACTCGCCCCGGCCCCTCGTCACTGTCGTGTTCATGAAGACGCTGTTTCTGCGGTCGCCGATCCCGACCTCCGCTCGATCGATCGGTGCCGTGGATTTCTCCGTTGGCTGGCTCTCGCCGGTCAGGGCGGCCTCTTCGATCTCGAGCTGGATCGCCACAAGTAGCCGTCCGTCGGCGGGCACCCGATCGCCGGCTTCGATGAGCACGATGTCGCCGGGGACGAGTTCCTCCGACGGGATCGAACGCACTTCACCATCGCGCCGGACGCGTGTGGAAGTGACGAGCATCCGGCGCAGCGCGTCGAGCGATGCTTCCGCCCGATTCTCCTGGATGAAGCCGATCACGGCGTTGAGCAGCACGACGACGATGACAACGGCCGGCGTCTTCAGCTCGCGGGAAACGGCGAAGCTGACGACGGCGGCCGCCAGGAGGATGGCGATCAGGAGGTCGTTGAACTGGAGGAGGAAACGCCGCCATGCCGGCACACGCTCGACTTCGAGGAGTCGATTGGCACCCGAATGCTTTCGGCGTTCGTCGGCGTCCGACGATGTCAGGCCGGCGAGACCTGATGTCCGCAGCTGTTCGAGCGACTCAGCGGCGTCGAGTTGGTGATGCGAAAGGCGCTCGGGACGCGGCGACGGGGTCAGAACGGATGGCAAGTGGGCTCCTTCGGTCGGACGGGTGTCCGCGGTCCGAAGGTCTCTCCCACCCGAAGGCCACCGGTACCGGAGCAGCGCTAGGGCTGGCTGCTCGTAATGACGACACCGATGCCGAGGGATACTCCCCTTCATCGAGAGCTCAGCTTAGCACCCCGACTACTGTGAAGCGAACGCAGATTCCGGAATTTCTATGCGTATGTTGGTCGCCGTCGGACAAACTCCGGTGAGCGGGGGCGTGCTCGATGAACTGTCCGGCGCACTCGGGTGAGGGCCTTGCCTCGGTAGCGAGGTCCACCCGGCGCAGTAGGATGTTCTCCCCTCTATGCCGCCGTTCATCGTCAACGTCGCCGATCTGGTGCACCGCCCTGCCTCCCGACGGACCGAACATCTGAGCGGTCCCACGGCCGCCATGCTGGTCACCGAGACCACGGTTCCCGACGGCGCAACCCTCAAGATCGATGCTGTCCTCGAGGCGGTCTCCGACGGTGTGCTCGCCACGGGCGAGACCCACGTGGAGTGGGAGGCCAATTGCCGGCGGTGTCTCACGCCGATCACCGGCCTGACCAGTTCGTCCTTCCGGGAGATGTACAGCGCGCATCCGGTCGAAGGGGAGACCTATCCACTCCGCCACGACAGTGTCGATCTCGAACTGGTCGCCCGGGAGGCTATCCTTCTCGACCTACCTTTGGCGCCGCTCTGCGGAGATGAGTGCCTCGGGCTCTGCCCCACCTGTGGGGTGGACCGCAACGAAACGGCGTGTGCCTGCACGCCGCCCGCTGCGGATCAGCGGTGGTCAGCCCTCGACGGGTTGCACACCACACTCACCGACGCGTCATCGGCGGAGTGACGCAGGACCAGTTGTCGCAGAACCAGCATTTGCTGCACGAACACCGTTCAAACAAAAGGAACTCCCGTCATGGCCGTCCCCAAGAAGCGCAAATCGCAATCCAAGGTTCGCATGCGTCGTGCTGCGAACTGGAAGCTCGCCGCCCCGGCCCGGAGCAACTGCCCCAACTGTGGCGTGGCCAAGCTGCCGCATGTGGTCTGCAAGGACTGCGGCTGGTACAAGGGCCGCCAGGCCATCGACGTCGCCTGATCGCTGTCGCCCCTCCGGTCCGTTCGTCCCTAGAGCGCACCCATGGCTGATCTCCAACTTCCGGTCGCCCTCGATGTGATGGGCGGCGACAACGCGCCGTCGATGATCCTCGAGGGGGCGCGTCAAGCCGTCGCTGCGGGCATCCCAGTGATGCTCGTGGGGCGTGCGGCCGACGTCGGGGACACGCACGGCATTCCGCTCTTCGAGGCGTCCCAGGTGATCGCCATGGACGACGACCCGGCGAAGTCCGTTCGCACGATGAAGGACTCGTCGCTGGTCCGCGCGGCCGAGCTCGTCCGAGATGGCAAGGCGAGTGCATTCCTCTCGGCGGGCAACACCGGCGCCACGATGGCCAGCGCCCTGTTGCGCATGGGCCGCATCAAGGGTGTGGCCAGGCCGGCCATCGCCACGCCGATCCCGGTGATCGGTTCGACCCCGACGGTGTTGCTCGACGCCGGCGCCAACGCCGAGTGCACCGCGGAGTTCCTGGTGCAGTTCGCCCAGATGGGGTCGGTCTACGCCCGCCAGCGCTATGGCATCGAGCGTCCCCGGGTCGGTTTGCTGTCGATCGGCGAGGAGGACGGCAAGGGCAATCTCCTGGCCAAGGAAGCCAACGCGATGCTGCGCGCCGGGGCTGCCGGCGACTCGGTCAACTTCATCGGCAACGTCGAGGGCCGCGACGTGATGTCGACCGAGGTCGATGTCATCGTCACCGACGGATTCACCGGCAACGTCGTGCTGAAGACCCTCGAAGGCGGAATGAAGTTCTTTGCCGGCAAGATCTTCGAGGCCTTCCTCGCCAACGACGAGACCAAGGCCGCGGCCAAGGTGCTCCTGCCCGCGTTGCTTCCGCTCACCGAAGCACTCGATCCCAACACCTACGGTGGCGCCATGCTCCTCGGCATCGACGGCGTGGCGATCATCAGCCACGGCTCGTCGAATGCCCTCGCCGTGCTCAACGCGTGCAAGGTGGCCCGCGACATGGTCAACGGCGGGTTGGTCGAGGCGCTGCGCACGGCCGTCCGTCCGGCATAGCGCGCTTGCCCGAACGGGCATCAGGTCCGGAGAGAATCCGTGTCACGAACTAACGTGTGCGGCCGTGAGTACCCTCGACCGTCCTGCCGTGTTGACCATCGTCCGTGATCGTCTCGCCGACATCCTCGAAATCGAGCCCACGGCGATCGCAGAAGGCGCGTCGTTTGTCGACGACCTCGACGCCGACTCGTTGGCGTTGATCGAGTTGGTCGAAGCGCTCGAAGAAGAAATCGGTCGTACGAAGCCGGGCTTCCACATCGACGATGAGGACCTCCAGGACCTCAAGACGGTGCGCGACGCAGTGGACTACGTCGTCGCCAAGCTCTGAGAGGACAGCCCCTCCTCGTGACCCTGATCCGCCCGACGTC